>NZ_CP025118.1:2137916-2443333 GCF_002831665.1 Lacinutrix sp. Bg11-31 | reverse complement strand
TAAAACATGACAAAAGTCATAAACTAGGATAATTTTATCTTAATTAAAATTTAGGCATTATTAGGTTTCGCAATTGACTAATTATTAATTAGTTGCATTTGTTTGTAAACAAATAAAAATAAGATTAAAAATGAGGTTTAAAAATAAACTCTAATAAATGGAGCCCAAGCATTAGCATAAATACTTTTATTTTCATCATAAAGTAAATCGTAACGTACACCAATTGTAATATTATTGGTTCTATAACCTGCTCCAACAAAAAAGGCAGGAGTCCAATAGCTATCATCGGTAATATCTGGATTGTCAAAATTTCTACTAACACGGTTTTGTTCAAATTCACCGGATAATTGAATTTCTTTAATAGGATTATATAAACTAATGATACTTCCACCTATAATTGTCGATTTAGCAATATTTTTCTGGCTGTAATATGTGCCGCTTAATCCCAGGCCTAAAGAGAATTGAGAATCAAAATCGTAAATAGCACTAGGTGATAAAGTGGCACTAAAAACCTTGTTTCCGGTGCTTAATCCTAAGCCACCTCCAAAACGAACATGTTCCCAGAAATCGCTTTTTTGTTTATCATCTTGAGCTGAAATAGTAGAGAAGCTGAAGAGTAAAATGGCGAATAATGCAATTAGTTTTCTGAAAGAATGTGCTTTTAAAATCATAAAAAAAATATTAGATTGTTAAGAAAGACATAAATATAAGAAAAGCATAGCTATTTTTAGAGAAAGTTGTATTTTTGATAAAATTTGTTGAAGCGAACACGACTTATACCTAATAATGGATAAATATTCCTTTTTAAACGCAGCACATACAGCATACTTTGCTGATTTATACGAACAATACCAAGTAAATCCTGATTCTGTAGAACCAAGTTGGAGAGCCTTTTTTCAAGGTTACGATTTTGGTAGTGAGAATTATGGCATGGATGGAGACATTGTAGAAGGAGTTTCTACACAAATACCAGAGCATGTTCAAAAAGAATTTCAAGTTGTAAAATTAATCGATGGCTATAGAAATCGAGGACATTTATTTACTAAAACCAATCCTGTAAGAGCACGTAGGAAATATGCGCCAACTTTAGAGATTGAAAACTTTGGGTTAACATCTTCCGATTTAACAACTGTTTTTAGTGCAGGTGAAATTTTAGGCATTGGAGCACAATCGCTTCAAGAAATAATTAAGCATCTTGAAAGTATTTATTGCGATTCTATTGGTGTAGAATATATGTATATTAGAAAACCTGAAGAGATTCAATGGATTCAAAGCAGGTTGAATATTAATGATAATCAGCCGCAGTTTTCTTCAAACCAGAAAAAACATATTCTTAAAAAACTTAACGAAGCTGTGTCTTTTGAGAGTTTTTTACATACAAAGTACGTTGGGCAAAAACGTTTTTCTCTCGAAGGAGGAGAAGTTTTAATTCCTGCTTTGGATGCCATGATTGAAAAAGCAGCAGAATTAGGAGTTGAAGAGTTTATAATGGGAATGGCACATAGAGGTCGTTTAAGTACGTTAACAAATATTTTCGGAAAAAGTGCAAAAGACATTTTTAGTGAATTTGACGGTAAAGATTACGAAGAGAAAGTTTTTGATGGTGATGTAAAATACCATTTAGGCTGGACAAGTAAAAGAAAGTCAGATTCAGGAAAAGTAATAAGATTAAGTATTGCACCAAATCCATCTCACTTAGAAACTGTTGGAGCAGTAGTAGAAGGTATTGTGAGAGCAAAACAAGATAGATTTTATAAAGACAATTTTAGTAAAGTGCTACCAATAATTGTTCATGGAGATGCAGCAATTGCGGGTCAAGGTTTGGTATACGAGTTAGTGCAAATGGCACAATTAGATGGTTATAAAACAAATGGAACTATACATATAGTTGTAAATAATCAAGTAGGTTTTACAACAAATTACTTAGATGCTAGATCTAGTACATATTGTACAGATGTTGGTAAAGTTACCTTGTCACCAGTTTTACACGTTAATGCAGATGATGCAGAAGCGGTAGTTCATGCTACATTATTTGCTTTAGATTTTAGAATGAATTTTAAGCGTGATGTATTTATAGATATTTTAGGATATAGGAAATATGGGCATAATGAAGGAGATGAGCCACGTTTTACACAACCAAAATTATACAAAGCGATAGCAAAACATGCTAATCCAAGAAATATATATGCAGAAAAATTAATTGCTGAAGGCGTTATTGGTAAAGACCATGTTAAGCAATTAGAAAAGGCCTATAAAGATAGTCTAGAAGAGAAATTAGACGCTTCAAGAAAAGAAGATAAAACAGTTATTACACCATTTATGGAAGCAACGTGGAAAGGTTTCACGCGTGTTGATGAAGTAGAAATGATGAAAACTGTAGACACCAAAGTCTCTAAAAAGAACTTGGCAGATATTACTAAAGTAATTTCAAATTTACCAAAAGATAAAAAGTTTATTCGTAAAATTGAAAGACTAATAAAGTCTCGCCAAACTATGTTCGACGACAATCAATTAGATTGGGCAATGGCAGAACATTTGGCTTATGGTTCACTTTTAACTGAAGGTTATGATGTTAGAATCTCTGGGCAAGATGTAGAACGTGGTACGTTTTCACATAGACATGCCGTAGTAAAGGTAGAAGATAGCGAAGAAGAAATTATTCTACACAATAACATAAGTGAAACGCAAGGACAGTTTCATATTTACAATTCATTATTATCAGAATATGGAGTTGTAGGCTTTGATTATGGTTATGCTATGGCAAGTCCAAAAACATTAACTATTTGGGAAGCACAATTTGGAGATTTTAGCAATGGTGCACAAATCATGCTAGATCAATATATCTCTGCTGCAGAAGATAAATGGAAGTTACAAAACGGATTAGTAATGTTACTGCCTCATGGTTATGAAAATCAAGGAGCAGAACATTCTTCGGCTAGAATGGAACGTTACTTACAACTATGTGCAAAAGACAATATGTATGTTGCAGATTGTACAACGCCAGAAAATATGTTCCATTTGTTACGTAGACAAATGAAATCTAATTTTAGAAAACCATTAATAGTATTTACACCAAAGAGCTTATTGCGTCATCCTAAATGTGTGTCTACAGTAGAGTCTTTTGCAAATGGTAGTTTTCAAACAGTAATACATGATATTGAAGCAAAAGCAGATAAAGTAAAAACATTAGTGTTTGTAACAGGTAAGTTTTATTACGATTTAGATGAAAGACGTGAGCAGCTTAAACGTGAGGATGTCGCTATTATAAGAGTAGAGCAATTATTTCCATTACCAGCTGATGAAATGCGTAAAGCATTAAAAAAATATAATAAAGCAGACGATATTGTTTGGGCACAAGAAGAACCAAGGAATATGGGAGCTTATGCACACATGTTAATGCATTTTGATGAAACTAAAACCTTTAGAGCAGCATCAAGACGTTCTTATGGAGCGCCATCTGCAGGAAGTTCTGTGCGATCTAAAAAGCGTCATCAAGAAGTTATAGATTACGTGTTTGATAAAACAAAAAATAATCAGCGTTAAGCGCATAAATTATAATATTATGAAAAAAATTATATTAATTATAGTTGCAGTATTAAGTTTTTCTTTAGGTTTTTCTCAAACCGAAAAAGCAAATTATAAAACAGTAGTTTCAGGTTTTCAAACTAATTATAATAATGGAGATTTTGAGAGTGTATACAATATGTTTAACGCAAATTTTCAAAAAACATTAACGTTAGAGAAAACGAAATCTTTTTTCAAAACAAATATTAATGCTGAAGCATTAGGAAAGATTAAATCAGTAGAATTAAAAGAAATAATAAGAACAGGTCATAACTACAAAGTGATTTTCGAGAACGGAGTTGGAGAAGCTTTTTTTCTTTTAGATAAAAATAATAAAATTGGTGGTTTACAAATGTATTCATCAAAATAATAAAACAACAGTAACCAAGACATTATAACAAAATTACATTACGATGATTTTAGAAATGAAAGTACCTTCGCCAGGCGAATCTATTACAGAAGTTGAAATAGCAGAATGGTTAGTTCAAGATGGTGATTATGTAGAAAAAGATCAAGCTATTGCAGAAGTAGATAGTGATAAAGCTACTTTAGAATTGCCAGCTGAAGCTAGCGGAACAATAACTTTAAAAGCTGAAGAAGGTGATGCTGTAGCAGTTGGAGCGGTTGTATGTTTAATAGATACAAGTGCTGCTAAGCCAGAAGGGGCTTCTGATGCGCCAAAAGCAGAAACTAAAACAGAAACTAAAGAAGAAGCACCAAAAGCAGCTGTTGAAGCAACAAAAGCGACTGAGACTAAAACCTATGCAACAGGCACAGCAAGTCCTGCAGCAAAAAAGATTTTAGCAGAAAAAGGAATGGACGCAAGTACAATTTCTGGTTCTGGAAAAGCTGGACGTGTAACTAAAGACGATGCTGTAAATGCTGTGCCTTCTATGGGAACTCCAACAGGAGGAAATCGTGGGTCTTCAAATTCTAAAATGTCTATGTTACGTCGTAAAGTAGCAGAGCGTCTAGTGGAAGCAAAAAACACAACAGCAATGCTAACTACTTTTAATGAAGTAGATATGTCTCCAATATTCGCGCTTAGAAAAGAATATAAAGAAACGTTTAAAGCAAAACATGGTGTTGGTTTAGGGTTTATGTCTTTCTTTTCTTTAGCTATTGTTCGTGCATTACAAATGTATCCAGCAGTTAATTCTATGATAGATGGTAAAGAAATGAAAACTTTCGATTTTGTAGATATTAGTATTGCAGTTTCTGGACCAAAAGGTTTAATGGTTCCTGTAATTAGAAATGCAGAAAATTTAACGTTTAGAGGTGTAGAATCAGAAGTAAAACGTTTAGCACTTAGAGCTAGAGATGGTCAAATTACTGTAGATGAAATGACAGGTGGAACATTTACTATTACCAATGGAGGTGTGTTTGGTAGTATGTTATCTACTCCAATTATTAATCCACCACAAAGTGGTATTTTAGGAATGCATAACATTATTGAAAGACCAATTGCACTAAATGGAGAAGTTGTAATTCATCCTATGATGTATGTTGCTTTATCTTACGATCATAGAATTATTGATGGAAAAGAAAGTGTAGGTTTCTTAGTCGCTGTTAAAGAAGCATTAGAAAACCCAATAGAGTTATTAATGAATAATGATATAAAGAAAGCTTTAGAGCTTTAGTAATACAATTTTATATAAGTAAAAAAACTCCTCTAATTAGAGGAGTTTTTTGTTTTTAGAAGCTGTCGTTCTCTAAAGAGACCATTTTGTTTTTTAAAGCATAAATCACTAATCCGGCAACATTTTTGGCTTCAGTTTTTAAAAGTAAATTGTTGCGATGGCCTTCTACTGTTCTTGGGCTTATAAAAAGTTTTTCACCAATATCTGTAGTTGTAAGTTGTTTGCAAATTAGTTCTAATACTTCAATTTCACGCTTAGTAAAGTAGTTCGCATCGAACGTCGATTTGGTTTTTTTATCTTTAGGATTTGTAATGCTTTCATGTACGTATTTCATTACTCGTTCATCATAATGGAATCCTTTTTTAGAAACTTCTTCTATAGTGTTTATCATAAGTGCAGGAGTGCTGTTTTTTGCTAAATAGGCAACAGCTCCAATAGATATCATATTTAAAATAAAAGGTTTGCTAAAATAACTGGTTAATGCTATAACCTTGATTTCAGGAAATTCTTTTTGAATGATCTTAGTAACTTCAACACCATTTAAACCTGGCATTTTAAGATCTGTTACTACTATCTCAGGTAGTTTTTTTGCATCACGTAATTGCTGTATTAAATGCTCACCATCTTTAGCGTCAAAAAGAATGTTTATATGTTCTTCGTTTCCTAAGATAGCTTTTAGACCTTGAAGGAATAGAAGCTCATCGTCTGCTAATACTATATTTATTTTATTCATGGTATTTACATTTTATAATAAAAAGACTACCATTGTTTTTAGTGCTTTCTATTTTTAGTACTCCATTTAAAATTTTTATACGACTCTTAATGTTTTGCAGCCCTATTCCAGATTCCTTATCAATTTCAGATACAATAAAGCCAATCCCATTATCTTGATATCGTATTTTAAAGCCTGTAACGTTTTCTTCCATATAGATAGCTAATTCCTCGGCTTTTCCATGTCGTATAGAATTGTTCATTAATTCCTGAATAATTCTAAATACATGTAATTGATTAGTTCTAGATAATTGAGTTAAGTTTTCTATATTATGCTCGATTTCCAATGTGGTATTCGCAGAAAAATCATCAAATAATTCTTCTAATGCAACCTTAAGTCCAAACTCATCTAAAATTGGCGGCATTAAGTCATGTGCGATTTTTCGTGAACTTTCAAGTGTGGTTGATGTTATTTCTAATATCTGACTTAATGAAGCTTTTTGTTTTTCATTTAAAGATTTGTCAGCCAAAAGCACGTTAGTAGATAGGCTAACAATATTAAGTTTTGAACTAATAGCATCGTGTAAATCTTGAGCAATGCGCTTACGTTCGGTTTCTTGAATAGCAATTGATGTTTGTAATATTTTATGTTGATTTTCAAGTTTTAACGCAGATTTTTCTAATTCTTTTTGAACTATTTTTTGTCTTGAATAATGAAAAAACAGAATTAGTCCAGTAGTTGTTAAAACTAAGAAAATGATGCCATAGACTAAAGCTTGAATTACTAATTTTTCGTTTTCCATAAGCTCTTTTTCCATTCTATTAAAATTAGTATTAAATAGCCAACATAAAACACTTTGTTTAAAAACCAGACATTAATTGACAACTCTCTATCTATTGTAATAATAAGATTGCCTAATATAAAAATAAGTGCGCTTACAGATAAGTATATTAAAACGGCAGAATTTATATACATATACTTTCCTGGTTTTCCCAATGAATTATACAAGTGAATAATTGAATAGATCACTAAGGGAAAGGAGGTTAATAGGATTTCTAATAAATTAAATTTTATAAATAATGATGAATTATTAAAATATTGAATACTTAGTGTTAAAGCAACCAATACAAAAATTACATTAACCCAATTTTTTTGTTTTTTTGTGAATAAGCATTTATAATAGAGAGACAAAAAAACAAATTGAAAAATAAAATAAAAATGAGATAAGAATAAATTGTTTTTTATTCCAAAAAATTCGACAATAATTATACTTAAGCTTAAAACACTAAATGTTAAAATTAGATAAATAGCAAAGTACTTAAGAGTCCTGTTTCTTTTGTTTGAAAAGCAGCTATATGTGTATAATATGGTGTTAATTAAAAGTAATAATACTCCAATGTTTTTAAATATCTCATCAATTAATTTCATTTAAATTTATGGGTTAAATAATGGGCTGTTTGGGTCGCAATTGTTAGGACAAGGTGCTGTGAAATCATAAACACCACTTCCACCATTTAATTTGGTTACAGCAATTTCAACTTTTCTGTCTTTGCATCCAGACGATTTTTCATCATGAACAATATCTCTATGTATGCCATTACAGTCTTTTATTGTTCCTACAAGTAGTAGTTTTTCGGTTTGTGGTGTTGCTGGTGTTCCATCTGGTCTTTTAATAGCCATATATGCACGAACGCCAGTATCTGTATCGTCATTTAATGTGTATTTACCAGACCCATCATTTACCAGTATATTCATTTCTTCTAAACAGGCAATTAAATCGTTAGATGGTATTAAAAAGGCTTTAGCATGAGTTGCGTTTTCATCTTGCCATTTTTTTGCATATGTAATCGCATAATTAAAATCAATTTGTTTTGCTTTCATAGTTTTTAAATTTTAATAGATTAATAGATTTTAAAGTTACTGAATTTAATGACACCAATAAAGGAGTGTTTAAAAATCGGGTATTTCTACCTGATTTTATTTTTAAGTAAATTTACGCTGCTAAAGCCTGTGTTAAAACATTATTTTTGAGATAGTTATTAATCTATTAATCTATTAATCTATTAAAATTTAAAAATTATGGAACAGTTTATTGCACAAATTATGATGTTTGGTGGAAATTTTGCACCACGAGGTTGGGCGCTTTGCGACGGGCAATTATTGGCAATCTCTCAATACCAGGCATTATTTTCGCTTTTGGGAACTAGTTATGGTGGTGATGGTAGAACCACATTTGGTTTGCCAGATTTAAGAGGCAGAGTGCCAGTTCATGCTGGTGATGGCCCAGGGTTGCCTTCTGCAAGATTAGGCCAAAAAGGAGGAGAGGCAGCGGTAACACTTAATGTTAATCAAATACCAGCACATAACCATAGCGCAGCTATACAAGCAGTTAGCCCGCTTCCAAGAGGCGGAGTTACTGTAACAAACCCAGCAAGTGCTTATAATGCTGAAGGCGGAGTTTACGCAATGGGAAAAAATGCGACAATGGCATCAGATAGCGTTTCTGTTGGACAAACTGGAGGTAATCAAGGGCATGATAATATGCAGCCTTATCAAGTTGTAAATTATATAATTGCTTTAGATGGTATATTTCCATCAAGAAGCTAATTAAAAATTTAATCAAAGGCAAAAGGAGTATAATCCTTGCCTTTGGTTTTAAATATTAAAACTTATTATTATGAAAAAAAATTACATTACAATAACATTATTTTCTTGTTTTTTAATTTTGAGTAGTTTGATTTTAGAGGCTCAAAATATAAATTTCACTATTGATACTGCAGTAGATAATGGAGTTAGTATTACTGAAACACTTACGGTAGGACCTGACACTTATGTATTGCAAATTGATGTTGCTGGTACAGGAGCTGAAACTATTGTACCTTTATCTGGAACTGATTTAATATTTTATTTAGGTAGCACAACTCCTGCAAATACATTTATTATAACACTTACAAAAAATGGTAATCCTACAAATTTTAAATTAAACGGAATGGATTATGATACGTTGGAAGATGGATTTATTTCACTTGTAAACCAAGATGATTTAGTGATTTCATCAAATCAAGAGTATTTAGTTGGTGCAGGTGCAGTTAATATTGACAATGCAACAAATGCTTCAAATATTACTGCATTTAAAATACTTCAACCAGATGTGAATGATAATACCGATTTTGCATTTCACAATATTGAGCTAGATGTTCTTGATACATTAGGTGTAGAAGCGTTTTTGTCGTTAGATAATCAAGTTGCTATTTATCCAAACCCATCTAATGGAAACATAACTATTAAAAATTCTGGTGCAACTTTAAATGAAGTTACCGTTACAGACATTAACGGTCGAACAATTGAGGCCATTAATTTAAATGGAATAACAACCGATAAAAACTTAGATTTAAGTTCAAAATTATCTTCAGGGTTATATTTTGTTTCTATTGTCTCTGAAACAGGCACAATCACTAAAAAGTTAATTATTGAATAAATAATTAACTTTTAAAATAGAAAGCTCCTAAATTATTTTAGGGGCTTTTTTTGCTAGTTTGAGTATTTCCATTTTTATAGGCTTTGAAGCTTTGGAGGTAACAGAAAACTTTTACATCTTATATCTTAATCTGTCTATCAATTTGTTGGTTTAAAGAAATAAAAGTTTCTGTTCTCGATACACCTTCTATAGATTGAATGTCTTTATTTAAAACATGCATAAGGTGTTCATTGTCTTTACAGAGAATTTTAATAAAAATACTCCAGTTTCCTGTGGTATAATGGCACTCTAAAACTTCGGGTATTTTTTTTAGCTGTTTTACAGCTTCGGGATTACTCATTGCTTTGTCTAGATAGACACCAATATACGCCATAGTAGTATAGCCTAGTACTTTTGGGTTTATAATAAACTTTGAGCCTGCTATTAATCCAGATTTTTCTAACTTTTTTAAACGTTGGTGTATTGCAGCTCCAGAAATACCAACTTGTCTCGCAATTTCTAGAATAGATGTTCTGGCATCTTCCATTAAAGCACGAAGTATCTTTTTATCGATACCATCTATATGTATGTTTTGATTTATAACTTTCAAGTGGTTATTATGTTTTTAGTTTAAAACATAAAAGTACTAAAATAGTATGAAACTGAAACTTTAATTTAAAACGATGCTAAGGTAAGTGCGTTAAGGATAGAAGTGGCATCCTTTTTTTGCTGCCATATATGGCAAAAAAAGATATAACGTAGAGCCTGACCAAGACAATGCCCTTAGGCTTGCCTTGGTAACGCCCAAATATTATACGTGTAAAGGATTGTAACCTAAATAGGGCACTTTTTTCTCTTTAAAAATGATGCCATAATCTTCTAGTTCTTCTAAAATTGGCTCGTAAACTTCTTTGTTTATTGGTCTTAAAACACCAGGAGTTGTAATTTTCTTGTTAAGTATTGCCATTGCAGCCATGGCTACTGGTAAGCCAACTGTTTTTGCCATTGCAGTGTAGGTTTGGTCCTCTCCTAAAGTCACCATTGTTGAGTCTATTTGGTGTTTTTTACCGTTTAACTCGTAACCAAATTTATGGTACATTACAATCATGTCTTTATCTGTAGGGTCTAGTGTCCAGCTATCCATTAATATTTTTTGCAATATTTGTGCTGGTGTTGCTTTTTTAAGCGTTACCATTTTTGTTGGGCTGAAAATATCTAACTCTTCTAGTTTATCCCAAACAATATCATCTTGGTCAATTTTTAGTGCGTGTCTAAATTTAATTTCTACAGAATCTGTTGGACTGTATGGTAGAAAAGAGTTGACGAAATCACGATAACTCATGTTTTCGCTATCGTCTATTGTGTAGCTGTCGTCTGTTAGGCCAAGTGCCGCGAATATATTCCAAGCACGACTAAAACCAACTTTTCTTATAGTTCCACGATATAATGTTTTAACATCGTCGATACCATAAATACTTTGGTATTTTAATGAATCCCTATTAGCGTAGGCTTCAAAACGGCCAAAACCATCGACTTCTAAAAATTCTGTACGTCTAAATAAACGGTTGTATGGTATGTATTTGTAGGTGCCTTCTTGTAAGAATTTTGCAGCACTACCTTGTCCTGCAAGGACTACATTTCTTGGGTTCCAAGTAAATTTGTAGTTCCATAAATTATTATCACTTTCTGGTGCAACTAATCCTCCTGTAAAAGATTCGAACAAAATTAGTTTTCCACCTTCGGCTTCAATTCTGTCAATTACTTGCATGGCACTCATGTGGTCGATTCCTGGATCTACTCCAATTTCGTTCATAAATACTAAACCTTTTTCTTTTGCTTGTGCATCTAAAGCTTGCATTTCGTCGCTAACGTAAGAAGCTGTTACCATGTTTTTATTGTAGGTAATACAGTCTTTTGCAACTTCAATATGAAAACGTGCTGGTAGCATAGAGATAACCATATCTGCTGCTTTTACAGCTTCAAGTCTAGATTTCGCGTTAAATACATCTAAAGCAATTGCAGTTGCATTTTTATGATTATTTGTAAGCTTTGATGCATTTGCTATGTCTAAATCACCAACAGTTATATGAAGGTTTTCAGTTTCAGACTTGTCTAAAAGATATTTTATTAAATAAGATGCAGATTTTCCTGAACCAATAACTAAAATGTTTCTCATATTAAGAATTGTTAAGTAATTTTGTGTTTAAAATGCGAATGTAATAAATGCTATCGTTATTTAAACTCAAATAATAAAGATATATGAACAAAAAGATGTTAATTTTAGCTTCAATTTTTGGCCTGTTGGCTGTAATAATAGGTGCGTTTGCAGCTCATGGTTTAAGGCCAAAAATTTCTGCAACGTCATTACAATCCTTCGAAACTGGGGTGAGATACCAAATGTATCACGCATTTTTGCTTCTTTTTATTGGGAATATGGAAGTTGTTAACAGAAGAAATAAAAAAATAATTTATTATTTAGTACTATTTGGTGTGCTTCTTTTTTCGGGCTCAATTTATGCTTTAGCAACGAATAGCCTTACTGGTTTTGACTTTAAATCTATTGGTTTTATTACACCTTTAGGAGGGTTGTTGCTTATTTTGGCATGGCTAGTATTGTTAATAAACTTTGCAAAAGCAAGTAAGAATTAATGCTTATTTGTACTAATATCTTATAATAAAGTGTAGTTTTGTAGTCTAATAACAATAATCTAAATTATGGTAAACCATACACAATCTACGAAAACGATTTCGTTAGAACAATACGGTATTAAGAACGCTAATGTTCGATACCAATTATCTCCTAAAGAATTACAAGAAACAACAATTGAGAAAGGACAAGGTGTGCAATCATCTTCTGGAGCTTTAGCTGTTAATACAGGTGAGTTTACAGGGCGTTCTCCAATGGATCGTTTTATTGTAAAAGACGATATTACAAAAGATCGCGTTTGGTGGGGAAATATAAATATTCCTTTTGATTCAGATAAGTTTGATGCCCTTTATAATAAGGTTGCAGATTATCTTTCTGAAAAAGAAGTGTTTGTAAGAGATAGTTATGCCTGTGCAGATGAAAATTACAAATTGAATATTCGTGTAATTAATGAGTATCCTTGGAGTAACATGTTTGCTTATAATATGTTTTTACGTCCAACTGAAGCAGAGTTAAAAAACTTCTCTCCAGAATGGACAGTAGTAAACGCTCCTGGTTTTATGGCTAATCCTGAAGAGGATGGAACACGCCAACATAACTTTGCAATTTTAAATTTCGAAAAGAAAATTGCGCTTATTGGTGGAACGGGTTATACTGGTGAAATTAAAAAAGGTATTTTTTCGGCTTTAAATTTTATTCTTCCTGTATTTAAAAATACGTTACCAATGCACTGTAGTGCAAATGTTGGTAAAGAAGGAGATACATCTATTTTCTTTGGTTTATCTGGAACTGGAAAAACAACTTTGTCTACAGATCCTGACAGAAGTTTAATTGGTGACGATGAACACGGTTGGACTGCCGAAAACACAGTTTTTAACTTTGAAGGTGGTTGTTACGCTAAAGTAATAAACCTATCTCAAGAACAAGAACCAGAAATTTTTGGAGCAATAAAAGAAGGAGCTATTCTTGAAAATGTTAAAATGAATGCTAAAGGTGAAGTAGATTTTGAAGATACTTCAATTACTCAAAATACAAGAGTAAGTTATCCAATTCATCATATTGAAAATATTAGAGTACCATCAACAGGTGAAAACCCTAAAAATATCTTCTTTTTAACAGCAGATGCTTTTGGTGTATTGCCTCCAATTTCAAAATTAACACCAGGTCAAGCTGCTTACCATTTTATTTCTGGTTACACTGCTAAAGTAGCAGGAACAGAAGCTGGTATTACAGAGCCTGTACCAAGCTTTTCGGCATGTTTTGGTGCGCCATTTATGCCATTACATCCTACAAAGTACGCAGAGATGTTAAGTCGTAAAATGCAGGAAGCTGGTGTAACTGTTTGGTTAGTAAACACTGGTTGGACTGGTGGACCTTACGGTATTGGTAGTAGAATGAAATTAAAGTATACACGTGCAATGATTACTGCTGCTATGGATGGTTCTTTAGAAGAAGCAAACAAAGGAAATTACCATACACATTCTATTTTTAAAGTAGAACAACCAAGAACTTGTCCTAATGTACCAACATCTGTTTTAAGTCCAAGACAAACATGGAATAATGATGAAGGTTATTATGCAACTGCAGATAAATTAGCACGTTCGTTTAAAGAGAATTTTAAACAGTTTGAAGACAATGCTAATGATGCTATTTTAGCTGGTGCTCCAAATGTTAAATCAGAAACACTTTAGAATTTAACCAAAATATACATCATAAAAAAGGCTTCTCAATCGAGAAGCCTTTTTTATGATGTATATTTATTAAGGTAAAAGACTTTATTTTTTATTTACAATTGTAATGTACTTCTTTAAAGCCATTGTCATAGAAGGAGTCTCTGGAGTTGGAGCAGCAATATCTACTCTTAACCCTTTTGCTTCTACTGCTTTTATAGTAGTGTTTCCAAACACCGCAATTCTAGTATCTTTTTGTTCGAAATCTGGGAAATTATGAAATAAAGAATCTATACCACTTGGGCTAAAGAATACTAATATATCATAAGTTACATTTTCTAAATCAGACAAATCGCTAATTACAGTTTTGTAAAAAACAGCTTCTTTCCATTTTACACCTAAAGCATTTAAAACTTCAGGAACTTCTGCTTTAAGCTTATCTGCAGCAGGAAGTAGAAAATTTTCGTCTTTATACTTTTTAATTAAAGGAGAAAGCTCTGTAAATGTACGTTTACCAACATAAATTTTACGTTTTCGATACACTACATATTTTTGAAGGTAGTAAGCTACAGCTTCAGACTGGCAGAAATACTTCATACTGTCTGGTACTTTAAAACGCATTTCTTCGGCTACTCTAAAAAAGTGATCGACTGCATTTCTACTTGTTAATATTATTGCGGTAAACTTACTAAGATCAATTTTTTGTTGTCTAATTTCTTTAGAAGGAACGCCTTCAACATGAATAAAAGGACGAAAATCTATTTTAACTTTCTGTCTTTCAGACAAATCGAAATATGGCGAATTTTCAATTTTAGGTTCTGGTTGGGATACTAAAATGGTTTTCACTTTCATATTCTAATAGCTTTTTTAAGACCTTATTATAGTGTATATATCTTATACAAAACTAGATAAGGTGAAATTTCAAGTGCGCAAAGATACAAAATAAAATATAGCCAATTCTTTTTTATAGTTTTAAGATTATCTTTTATAAATATTAGAATACCATAAACATTAATTAATATTAAAAGTATTATAAAGACAGAAGTGCTAATTCGTGTAGGATACCAAGAATATATTAAAATAGCATTTATAGGGATTAATAGTAGACCTAAGAAATTTTTATAACTTACTTTTTGAAAAATGTAGTTATCGATTATAGAGTCCATATTAAGAATACTACTCACTAAACGCTCTAATAATATTTTAATAAGTATTAGCATACCAATACCAAAGGCTAGTTTAGGAGGTGTTAAGTATTCGGCTTCAGGTATGCTTATGCTTAGATTAAAGCATAATAAAATAAAAACAGACAATCCTATAATAAGGTTTGTAAATAGTAAGCCTTCGAACACATCAATAAATTTTTGTTCTCGCGAATACACTTTTAAATATCTAAAGTTTATTAACAACATTAGGAAATCTTGAAAGCGCTTTGGAAACAAAAGTTTAGCGATTGCAACAAGAACAAGACAAATTATTAGTGAAATGGTATAAAGCTCGGTTGAAAGTACTTCTCTTAGCATGCTGTAAAATTATTATAAAATTCTTAAGAAGACGCATCATTTATTAAGAAATTTTTATAAAAAACTAATTGCCAAATATGTACATTTGCCATAAATTAAAAGCTATTAATGCAAGACGCTGTTGTAATTATACCAACTTATAATGAAATTGAAAACATTGAGGCAATTGTCGATGCTGTTTTTAGTCAAGAAAAAACGTTTCATATTCTGGTGGTAGACGATAATTCTCCAGATGGTACAGCAGACAAAGTTAGGGAGCTTCAGCAAAGATATCCTGAGTCTTTATTTTTAGAAGTTAGAAAGGAAAAATCGGGCTTAGGTACTGCATATATTCATGGTTTTAAATGGTGCCTAGAAAGAAAGTATGAGTATGTTTTTGAAATGGACGCTGATTTCTCTCACAATCCCAAAGATCTAATAAGGCTTTACAATGCATGCCACAAAAAAGGAGCTGCTTTAAGCATTGGCTCACGTTATGTGAAAGGTATTAATGTTGTTAATTGGCCTTTAAGCCGAATTATATTATCTTATGGAGCCTCTATTTATGTGAAAATTATTACTGGAATGCGCATAAAAGATAGTACAGCAGGTTTTATTTGTTATCATAGGAGTGTATTAGAAAGTATTAATTTTGATAATATTAAGTTTATAGGTTACGCATTTCAAATTGAAATGAAGTTTAAAGCCTACTTAAAGCATTTTAAAATTGTAGAAGTACCAGTGATTTTTACAGATAGAACAAAAGGAGAATCTAAATTAAGTACTGGTATTATTTCTGAAGCTGTTTTTGGAGTAATCTCAATGAAATTTAAAAGTTTATTCAATAAATAAAATAATGAGCGATAAAATAACACTTATTAAAAATGCCAAGATTGTAAATGAAGGCACTATTTTTAATGGAGACATATTAATTGAAGGTGAATTTATTACTAAAATTGATACATCTATAAGTGCAAAATCTTCAAATGTAAATGTATTTGATGCCGAAGGGAAGTACGTTATTCCTGGAATGATAGACGATCAAGTGCATTTTAGAGAACCAGGTTTAACGCATAAAGCAAATATAGAAACGGAGTCTCGTGCAGCAATTGCTGGTGGTATTACATCGTTTATCGAAATGCCAAACACCAATCCACAGACTACAACCATAGAAAAGCTTAACGATAAGTTTGCGATAGCAAAAGAAACCTCTTTTGCTAATTACTCTTTTATGTTTGGTGGAACTAACGATAACCTTGAAGAGATTTTAAAAGTCGATCCAAAACAAGTTGCTGGATTAAAATTATTTTTAGGTTCTTCTACAGGAAACATGTTGGTTGATAATCCTGAGGTTTTAGAAAAAATATTTAAAAGTACAGATTTGTTAATTTCTGTTCATTGTGAAGATGAAGCAACAATTAGAGCAAATACAGAAGTGTATAAAGAACGTTATGGTGATGATATCCCTGTTAACTTTCATCCAATAATTAGAAGTGAAGAAGCTTGTTATTTATCGTCTTCAAAAGCTATTGAATTAGCAAAGAAAACTGGAGCAAGATTACATGTGTTTCATGTGTCGACAGGAAAAGAAACAGAATTGTTTAGTAACAAAATTCCGTTAAAAGATAAAAAAATCACTGCCGAAGTTTGTATTCATCATCTTTGGTTTAGCGATAAAGATTACGACGAAAAAGGAACATTAATTAAATGGAATCCTGCAGTTAAAACCGAAAAAGATAGAGAGCAATTACTAAAAGCATTGCTAGACGATAGGATAGATGTAATTGCAACAGATCACGCACCACACACTCTTGAAGAAAAAAACAATGTGTATACTAAAGCGCCTTCTGGAGGACCATTAGTACAACATGCTTTACCTGCTTTGTTAGAAATGCATCATCGTGGACAAATTTCTATTGAGAAAATTGTGGAAAAAACAGCACATAATCCTGCTATTTTATTTAACGTAGAAAAACGTGGGTACGTTAAAGAAGGTTACTATGCAGATTTGGTTATTGTAGATTTAAACAATCCATGGACAGTTACAAAAGATAATATTTTATACAAATGCGGTTGGTCTCCTTTTGAAGGCACAACTTTTAAATCTCGTATTTCTCACACGTTTGTAAATGGTGGATTGGCTTATAAAAACTTCAAGTTTTACGATACTAAATACGCTAAACAATTAACATTCGATAGATAATATTTTCATGAAGCTAAAACACCTTTCATTTTTATTATTGTTTTTAACATTAAGCTCTTGTTATAATGTTGTAAAACCAAATAAACCAAATAATCTTATTTCTGAAGACAATATGGTTAATGTATTGGTTGATATGGCTATTATGTCATCGGCTAAAGGTGTTAATAAAAGTAGGCTAGAGAAAAATGGTATTGTTCCAGACGAATACATCTACAAAAAAAATAGTATAGACAGTTTAACTTTTGCAGAAAGTAACGCCTATTATGCTTTCGATATTAAAAAGTACGATGTAATTTACAAACGAGTAAAAGATAGTTTAACTGTTATTAGAGATAAATACAAGGCTATCGATACAAAAGAGAAAGAAGAAAAAAAGATTAAAGATTCTATTAAAAAAGCTAATGTAAATATAGACAAGGGTATAAATACTAATCCTAAATCTAAAAAAAAGTAATTAATCCAATTGCTTTAACTAAGAATTAGTTTTCTTTTAAATAAAGTTTACAAACTTCTTTTATTTCTGTTTCTAAATTAGAGTATTCAAAATCTACATGCGCTTTAATTTTATCACCATTAAATAGAGATTCCGATACTAAAGAGTCTGCAAGTTGTCTTGTTAAAACTCTTCTTTTTCCTGTAACTTTATGTTTTAACCAATCCAGTCTCCAGCCTATTTGCAATAACCAACTTTCGGCCTCTTTTTTAGGTGGTTTTACAGCTAAAGCGTCTGCACAAATTGTCAATAGTTTTTTATAACTCCAATTATTGGATACTATAATAAAACGCTCATTTTTAACATCGCTTTGCATGAGTAAGAATAGTGTGTTTACAACATCGCTTACAGCTACACAACCTACACTGCCCTTAGTGTAATACTTTAAACCATTAGCTACAGTTTTAATAATAGAGCCACTTCCATAATTCCAAATACCAGGACCAATAATAACACCAGGATTAACAATTACAGCATCTAAACCTTCTTGAGTACTTCGCCAAACTTCTAGTTCTGCACCATATTTAGTAATAGCATATACACTATTATCCGCTTCAGGATTCCATTCTGTATCTTCTGTAGTTGCAACGCCAGGTTTTGGTTCGCCAATGGCAGCAATAGAACTTATGTAACACAATTTAATAACATTAAAAGCAATAGAGAGGTTAACAATGTTTGCAGTGCCTTCTACATTTGTTTTCAATAACAAATCGAATTTATCGGGCTCGAAAGATACGAATGCAGCACAATGGTAAACGTGTGTAATGTCTTTAAAAGCTTCAGTTAAAGCTGGAATATCATTTAAATCTGCTTCAACCCAATCTATAGTATTAAAAAGTGTTTCAGCATCATTGGTATAATAGGAGAAAATACGTTTTACGGTATCAAATTTTTTTTCATTTCTATAAATAGCACGAACGGCTTGCTTTTCCTCTAATAATTTAAAAAGCAAATGCGCACCTACAAATCCGGTTCCTCCTGTAACTAAAATCATAATTCGAAGGTAATAAATATTCAATATTGTAAGTTAATTATATAGCTATTTTTATATTTGCTATTCAATACACAAAATCAAGCATAAAATGGCTAATACATTTGTAGAAGAATTACGTTGGAGAGGTATGTTACACGACATCATGCCAGGAACAGAAGAGCAGTTAAATAAGGAGATGACAACGGCTTATATTGGCTTCGATCCTACTAGCGATTCGCTTCATATTGGTAGTTTAGTGCCAATTATTTTATTAGTACATCTAGAAAAAGCAGGACACAAACCTGTTGCTTTGGTTGGTGGTGCTACAGGAATGATAGGTGATCCTTCTGGGAAAAGCGATGAACGTAATTTATTAGACGAAGTAGCTTTGGCACATAATGTAGCCGGAATTAAAAGCGTTTTATCTCGATTTTTAGATTTTAACTCTTCTAATAAAAATGCTCCAGTTTTAGTAAATAACTACGATTGGATGAAAGATTTTAGCTTTATCGATTTTGCTCGAGACGTTGGTAAGCGTATTACAGTAAATTACATGATGGCTAAAGACTCGGTTAAAAAACGTTTATCTGGAGAAGAAGGCAACGTTGGAATGAGTTTTACAGAATTCACATACCAATTAATTCAAGGTTACGATTTTCATCATTTATATAAAACAATGGGTTGTAAACTTCAAATGGGAGGAAGCGACCAATGGGGAAATATAACTACAGGAACAGAATTAGTAAGACGAATGCACGATGGTGATGATCAGGCAAAAGCGTATGCCATGACGTGTCCATTAATTACAAAAGCAGACGGTTCTAAATTTGGTAAGAGTGAAGGTGGCAATATTTGGTTAGATACAGATAAAACATCGGTTTACAAGTTCTACCAATTTTGGTTGAATACATCAGATGATGATGCTGCTAAGTATATTAAAATATTCACATTTTTAGATAAAGCAACAATAGAAACTTTAATTGCAGAACATAGGGAAACGCCACATTTACGTTTATTACAAAAGCGTTTAGCTAAAGAAGTTACTACGTTTGTACATTCTGAAGACGATTTTTTAAATGCTGAAAAAGCCTCTGGAATTTTATTTAGTAAAACCTTTAATGAAGACATACGCACACTAGACGAAAACTTGTTTTTAGATGTTTTTGAAGGTGTATCTCAAGCCGAAGTTACTAAAGCAGATTTAGAAGAAGGACTAGATATGATTGCTGCTTTAGCAGATAAAACTAACTTTTTAAAGAGTAATAGCGAAGCACGAAGAGCGCTTAAAGAAAACGCTGTGTCTGTAAATAAAGACAAAGTAAAAGAAGATTATAAAATTACTGCTCAAGATTTAATACACGATAAGTACGTAGTATTAAACAAAGGGAAGAAGAATACTTATATTTTAAAAGTGGTTTAAAACCTAATACTTTTAAGCCTACAGGCCTCACAAGTTTTTTAAACCTGTGAGGTTTTTTTATTTTAAACCAGTCTAATATGTTTGTCTATTTTCAGCGCAAGTTTCAAAATTTAGAAATAGAATTAATTAGTTTAATTAATCAGCTCTCCTCTTTTTTAAAAGAGGAGAATAAATTTATCTTTTCCTTAAAAAATATAAAGAAAGAGGAGTTAAATTAGGCCTATCTACTTAAAAAGTTACAAACCAAATTTAAAACTAGTCCTCCTAAATAATTTCAATCCACTTTTAAGGCTTTAAAAATTAAAATATTAAACACAAAAAAAGCCCGAATGCAAAGCTGCAATCGGACTTATAAAAATTAGTTAACCAACTAAAAACTAATTTTTCTTTCTCATAACTATTAAACAATCAATAAATCAATGTTTTTTACCAATAGTCTTCCAACTTTGGTCGGCTTTTTTTATTAAACCTTTCACATCTTTTCCTAACCACGACTTTAAAGTGTTATTTCCCCAAGAATTATAGAATAAATAAAGCTTGTTATCTCTAATCTCAAAAGTTTCTGGATCTATAGAAACCTTCTTATTGTACTCTGCAACTGCATAAGCGCAGTAGCCACCATATTGTGGCACGTATTTATTAGGGTTTGCTGTAAACGTATCTAAATGTGCTTGAGATGTAAATTTATATTTAGCACCATCGTAAGTGGTGGTAAAATCTTTATGTCCTTCTATAGCTTTATTTTCGAAATAAGAAACCACATCGTAACCTTCGGCTACAAAACCTTTTTTGGTATTGTAATCTGTTTGCGCTTGGCTTGTTATTATTCCGAAGAAAAAAAAGTATAGTATATATTTCATGCGATTTTTATTATGGTTTTTTATGGTCACATGCTGTTCGCTATTACTGTTTTTTTTAGCGATAAAGTTTTTGCAGCTCGTTTCATATCACGTTTGTCGGAATATATACGAAGAATTTACAAAGGCGGTTTTGTTTTTAGCAATTTTTATAAAACCATAAGGTTGCAGCCTCTAATATCGCTAGTATCAAAACGTCCAATAACCTCAAAAGAGCCATCGTTATTTACTCGACCTAAATCTTGTGTTGCAATAAAAGAGCAAGAGTTAATGTTTGCAAGATCGATAACATTAATACCACCAGTTTTACCACTGTTTTGTATTGTTAAAGCATCTTCCGTATCACGTGTTATAATACGCATCCAATTTGGGTAGTTAAAAACACCATTACCTTTAGAATAGCCTTGACTTAAAAGCTCGGTCATGCCATATTCGCTATGTATCGCGTTTACGCCAAAACCAGATTTTAAAATACTGTGCAGTTCTTCTCTAACTAATTCTTTACGTCTACCTTTCATGCCTCCAGTTTCCATTATAATGGTATTGTTGAGGTTAAAAGCATAGGTTTCTACTAAATCTAGCAATGCGAATGATACACCA
This sequence comes from Lacinutrix sp. Bg11-31, assembly GCF_002831665.1. Taxonomy (NCBI): domain Bacteria; kingdom Pseudomonadati; phylum Bacteroidota; class Flavobacteriia; order Flavobacteriales; family Flavobacteriaceae; genus Lacinutrix; species Lacinutrix sp. Bg11-31. The sequence goes on along the minus strand of NZ_CP025118.1, from coordinate 2,421,595 downwards.
ATAAGCAACACCTTTTTACCTTCGCTATCCAAACGTTTTAAGGTTTCGCTTAAAGCGGAAAGATTATCCAAGTAAAACCCACTTTCTGGGTGGTTAGAGTCTTTAATCAAACTATCTACCATATAGATAAGAGACGAGCCTTCGCGCTCTAGATAACTAGGTAACAATGCCAATACAACATAATCCTTAATGTCGCCGTAAAACGCATTAAAACCATAGTTAAAGCTGTCTTCGTAGATAGAAACATCTGTAATATAATGCTTGCTAGTTACGCTACCTGTAGTGCCACTACTAGCGAATGTTTTTGCTATGTTGTTTTTAGAACTTAATATGTGATGCGACTTAAAAAACTGAATAGGTAAAAACGGTATGGCTTCTACTGTTTTTATATCGCTTGGGTTTTTGTAGAGTAAATCGCAAAAGGAACGATAGACAGGATTGTTTTCAAACTGAAACTTAAAAACTTGTAAAGCCATAGTGTTAAACCCGGCTTCGGTTTTAATGTTGAAAATTTGCTTTGGGTCTATCATTATTAAATGCTATAGTAGTTTACTATAGCACAAAAGTAGTAAATTAAGGTGGTGATTTTAAAGATCTCGTTGTTAAAACGAGATAAGTTCTATTTGCTGTTTTTTATAAAAAATAGAATTTCACTTAAATAAAAAGAGCGTTACCAATGGCAACGCTCTTTTTAAAAGTATAAAAAATGTAATTACTTAATCACTAATTTTTTAGTAGTTGTAGCTCCATTCTGGCTTAATTTTAAAATGTAAACACCAGCATTTAAATTAGAAACATTTAAACGGTCAGACTTTAAAACAGTATTAATAACTTGTTTTCCTAAAACATTGTAAACAGAAACAGTTGTTGTAGCATTGTTACTTGTTTTTATGTTTACAAAACCATTAGATACAGGATTTGGGTAAATTTTAAAATTAGTAACTTCTAAATTATTTTGGTTAGATAAAGTGGCGTCGTCAAATACTGTTGATACTCTAACATTATCTATAGTTATAGTTTCATCACTACTAGAATTTGACTGTCTAAAAGCAATAGCATCTATAGATGTGGCAATGCCAGATCCTCCTGAGATTGATGTGCTAGATACGTTTACAGGATCAACCCATAATAGAACAGCTGAAGTAGCGAAATTATATTCTATAACTATTTTGTAAGTAGTGTTAAAAGTTAAATCTGAAGGCCAAGTAGAGGTTGCGGTAGAGGAAAATGCTGATATACCAACTGAAAAATCACCAGACCCAGTAGGAGGAACAATATCTGTTCTAGCAGCAAAAGTACCTGTATTAAAATGCGCAAAATATTCACTATCAGTACCCGAAATAGGAGCTGTATCTGTTACGGAAAGATCGAAAGCAAAAAAAATGCTACCAGAATTTACTGCTGTAAAAGTTTTATTAACATCTTCTCTACCTCCACTTCCATGAGACATTACTAATTTACCAGAAGAAATATTTATAGGGTTAGATCCTGCTCCGCTATGTGATGCCCAACCACCATTAGGTACAAGATTGCCATCTGAATAGCTAAAAGCATCTGTTAAAATTGTTTGCCCGTAAGTAAAAGAGCAAATAATAGTAAATAATAAAAAGTAAATTTTTTTCATAGTAATTGTTTTTTTTTAGTTGTGTCCCACAAATATATGTATAAAAAAAGGCTGATAAAAAAATTATCAGCCTTTTAACAATTACTTAATATTGGAGTTATTTAATTACTAATTTCTTAGTAGTTGTAGCTCCATTTTGGTTTAGTTTTAAAATATATACACCAGCGTTTAAACTAGAAACATTTAAAACAGTGTTGTTTACTGTTTGTGATAATACTGTTTTTCCTAAAATATTAAAAACAGTTACCTTAATAGCTTCGTTAGCCGTTGTAGTAATGTTTACAAAACCTGTATTTGTAGGGTTTGGGTATACTGCGAAGTTTGCTTTAGCTTCAAAAGAAGTTGTACTTAACGTTAAATCTGTAAGCGTACGTGCTGTAACTTGTGGCGCACCACTAAATTCACCAACTAAAACAACGATGTCTCCAGATGCTGTTGGTATTGCTTGCCCAATGTAATCTGCTTCACTAAAGTTAGTTCTAAATACCATAGAAGCACCATCGTTAATTGTGTAATCTGTAGCGTTAACAAAACTTCCTGTTTCTGTAAATGTAGCACCTACTATTTTTACTAATTCAGATTGGTAATCTGCATAGTCTGTTAATAAAGTTGCAATAGTAACTACTTCTGGAGTAACTGCTGTACTAGCTACTAAAGTAGCATCTGCAGAAGGATTAAATTGTAAAACACCATTAAATATAGATACTCCACCTGTAAGACCGCTCATTCCATCTGCTTCAGCAAATGTAGTTGCAATATTACCAGGAACATCGTCAATTAAAACACCTGCAGAGGCATCTTGAATGTACTTTTGGTTTCTACTTGTTCTTGTGTAAGTTACTACAGGTACACTTTGTAATAAGTATGTTCCTCCAGTTCCGTTTAAATCAACATCTGCTCTTAATGCAGCAATATCTGCAACAGTTGTTAAAGAACCTACAGAGAAATTTACAGTAACATTAACTGCAGGAGTAATAGGTGTATTACTATTATCTACTAATTCCATAAAAATAGTGTAAGACTCACCATCTGCAACCATTATAGCTTGGTCTGCTGTGTCATATTTAAACTCGTCAAAAGTACCACCTGGTGTTGTTAATATTTGGTGTATGTGTCCATCACCTGTTCCGTTAGCTACCATAAAGTTTTGCACAGTTGTAGTTACATCTACAGATGTAGTTCCAGGTGCATACTCAGTTCCATTTACTGGCGCGGTAATACTAAGAGAAGGCGTTGTAGAGTTATTCATGATGTCATTCCAGTTCTCGGCAACACGAACACCATCTATAGCTACGCTAGGAATATTACTTGATTGACGAAATGCAATTGCGTTAATAGCGGTTCCTGTGTTTCCTGTGTTTGTAGCTTCTGGAGCTGCTGGCTCAGTTACTGCAGCAGCAGATAATACGTGTAAATTAGAAACTCCAGTAGCAATCTCGTAAGAGAAAACTAATAAGTATGTTGTGTTTAAGGAGTAAGGTGTAGTGCCGTAGGTTAATGTAGAACTACTTGTTCCTATTCCAAAAAGAATGTCTCCATTACCATCATCTTTTGCTCCAACTCTTGCTCTAAATCCACCAGAGTTAAAGTGGATGAAATAGTTTCCACTACCAACTGCACTTAAATTTATTAATGCACTTGCGTATACGGTTCCAGTTGAGATTTCTGGGAAAGCTCTGTTTATATCTTGTGAAGCTCCTGAAAAAGTAGCATGTCCACCAATTCCTGAAGAGGGATAACCAGTCATTGTTAAACTTGTTGGCGCTGCAACATAAGCAACTGGATCTGCAGATCCAGAATGCAGAACCCAAGCACCACCACTCATAGTAGTTAAATCTCCGGCAGTTGTTCCATAATCAAAATCTTCTGCCAAAATTTGAGCAAAAGATGCTGAACTTAGTAAAATCGATAATAATAAAAAGTAAATTTTTTTCATAATTGAATATTTATATTTATGCTACAAATATAAATATAATTTCTCGCTTAGCGCTAGTCTATAGGTGGTTATAGTTTGTAATTAACGATTAAATAACATAAAAACAAGATAACTTGTTGAAATTGAAGCCTAAAGATTTTCAATGTTATTATAATGTTACTAATTTGTAATTTTTTAAGAAGTATTCTAATAGTTTTATCTTTGACACTAATAATATTTAATTAAATACTTCGATGAATAAAGAAGACATTAAAATACTACTTGTAGACGATGAGCCAGATATTCTAGAAATTGTTGGTTATAATTTATCGCAAGAAGGCTACCAAGTTTTTACAGCAAGTAATGGATTAGAAGGTGTTGCTAAGGCTAAAGCCGAAAAACCACAACTTATAGTGTTAGATGTTATGATGCCAGAAATGGATGGTATTGAAGCTTGCGAACTTATTAGAAAAGTACCAGAGTTAAAAAATACGATTATTACTTTCTTAACAGCTAGAGGAGAAGATTATTCGCAAGTAGCAGGTTTCGATGCTGGAGCAGACGATTATATTACCAAACCAATTAAACCAAAAGTGTTAGTTAGTAAAGTAAAAGCTTTATTAAGACGTTTAAAAACAGAAGATGCAAGTATTCCTGTTTTAAAAATTGGAGATATTATAATTAATAGAGAAGAGTATAAAGTATCTATTAAAGGAAGAGATATTATTTTACCAAGAAAAGAGTTCGAATTACTATCTTTATTAGCATCTAAACCAGGAAAGGTTTATAAAAGAGAAGATATACTTAATAAAGTTTGGGGAAACGATGTTGTTGTTGGAGGTAGAACTATAGATGTACACATTAGAAAACTTAGAGAAAAAATTGGAGATGCCTCTTTTAAAACCGTAAAAGGTGTTGGGTATAAGTTTGTAGAATAAATGGAAATGAAAAAGACCTATAAATTTGCTTTTAAAACGTCGTTGCACATTACTGCTGTATTAACGTTAGCTATGAGTATCTTTTTATATGCTTTTTATACTATAAATTGGTTTCATCTTTTATTATTTGCTTGTGTTTGTTACGGTTTAGCCTTTTCTGTAATTCAATATCGCGCTCAAAATTTTATTTATAAGCGTATTAATAAAATATACGAAGACCTTACACTTTTAGAGTCTACAACTTATAGAAAAAGACCTGTTACTACAGATATGGCAACACTTACTGCCGAGATAGATAGGTTTGCTAGAGATAAAAAAATTGAAATTGAAACGCTTAAAATTCGAGAAGAATACCGAAAAGAGTTTTTAGGAAATGTATCTCACGAATTAAAAACACCACTATTTACAGTGCAAGGTTATCTTGAAACACTAATTGATGGTGCTGCAGAAGATGAAAAAATAAGAGAAAAATACCTCGATAGGGCAAGCAAAGGCGTAGAAAGACTAGTCTATATTGTAAAAGATTTAGATATGATTACTAAACTTGAGGCTGGAGATGTTCGTATTCAAACAGAATCTTTTAATATTATTGAGTTAATAGAAAGTGTTTTCGATTTGTTTGAAATGAAAGCAGCAAAAAAGAAAATAACGCTCACTTTGGATAGGAGTTATTTAAAGCCTATTCTAGTAAAAGCAGACAAAGATAAAATACAACAAGTACTCACAAATTTAGTGGTAAACTCTATTAAATACGGTAAAGAAAAAGGGACTACAGAGATTAGTGTAGACAATCTTATTAAAAATAAAGTTATTGTTCGTGTTACAGATAATGGAGAAGGTGTAATAAAGGAGAATATTCCAAGATTGTTCGAACGTTTTTTTAGAGTAGATAAAAGTGGCTCTAGAAAAGAAGGTGGTTCTGGTTTAGGCTTAGCTATCGTAAAACATATAATCGAAGCACACGACGAAAAAATCTACATTGAAAGCGAATTTGGTGTTGGTAGCGAGTTTTCTTTTACACTAGAAAAGACTAAATAATACATCAAGATTTGGAGTGCTGTATTCCATATTTAATCCATTAAAAGTTTCTACTTTCTTTAATTCATTTAAATTAAAATCTTTTTGAGAGCAAGTAGGTGTAAGTTTTAAAGTGTTAAAACGTTTTGCCAAATATTCTTGTTCAAATTGTCCTGGTGTTGGTATAAAAAAAGCGTGCTTTCCTAATTTTGCTAAATCCATAACTGTAGTATAACCAGAACGACAGATTACAATATTGCTGCTGTTTATTGCTTTCTCTAAAGCTTCAGAAGTCATAAAATTATAAACAGTAAACTTTTTCGTTATATTTTTAGTTTGCTCAGTTTCAATTTTTCCTTTTACAAATAAAACAGAACCTTTATAATAGTGTAACTCCTTTATTAGTTTATTCTCTAATAAAGAGCGTTGTGGTTCTGGACCGGACAATAGTACCATGAGATCGTACTCCGTTTTAGCTTCCGTTTTATTAAGCCGGCTTAAAGGTCCTAAATACTTAATGTTTAGTTTTGTTTTTTTTGAAATATGCCCAAGTCGTCCACTTAAATTAGCTTCATTTTTAAAATCGGGAACCCAAATTTCTTTAAATTTTTTAAGCTGAAGCTGATTTAATTTCGAACTAAAATAAGTAGTGCTACCACTTAATACATTTAATTGGTGTGTAATAATTACAGACGGAACACTTTTACTATAAATACCAAAACGACAATCAGATATTATACCATCAATTTTATGATGGTTAATAATGCGTTTAATAATTTGTCTTTCGGCTTTAAGCGTTTTTAAAATATGTGGTAATTGCGTAAATAGTTTTAAATCTAAGTTCTTTCCCTTTTTTTGATATTGGATATTAAAAGCAGGTAATGTTATAGATTCTAGGTTTGGAAATTCTTTTTGAAGTAGCAACAAAGCATCACCATCACTCGCAATAATTGGAGTGAAATTACAATCTAAAAGCCAGTTAATTATAGGGATACATCTTGTAGCATGCCCAATTCCCCAATTTAGTGGAGCGACTAGAATTTTTTTCTTCATATTAAAAAACAAAGGTAATCATTATCATGCGCTTGGAAAATTAAGAATCTAAAAACACAAAATTTCAGCTTTTAACCTGCACGAAACAGGAAGCGAAGCAATACTTTTATTGCTCTATCTCTAAGGTAGTAGGTTTCAAAAAATTCTTTATTTTTACCAAAAATTAATTTAAAGCAGTGGGAAGTAAAAATAAGCTTAAGCGATTTAACGAAAACGAAACGTTCTCTAACGTATACCAACCTAAACGAGACGATTTAGTTGGTACAGATTACGAAATGAAAGGCCATTGGAACGAGAAACATTTTAAAAATAACAATCCGTTAATTTTAGAATTAGGCTGTGGAAAAGGAGAATACTCTGTAAATCTTGCCAAAAAATATCCAAACAAAAACTTTATAGGTGTAGATATTAAAGGTGCACGTTTTTGGAGAGGAGCAAAAACAGGAATCGAAGAAAATATTCCAAATGTTGCTTTTTTAAGAACACAAATAGAACTTATCGATCATGCATTTGCAGAAAATGAAGTCGATGAAATCTGGATTACCTTCCCAGACCCACAAATAAAATATAAGCGTACAAAACACAGAATGACAAATTCTGAGTTCTTAGAACGCTATAAAAAGATTTTAAAAGAAGATGGTATAATGAACCTAAAAACCGATAGCGAGTTTATGCACGGTTATACACTTGGGTTATTACATGGTGCAGGACACGAAGTCTTATATGCAAACCATAATGTATACAAACAAGAAGGAAGTCCAGAAGAAGTAACAAGCATTCAAACACACTACGAAAGCATCTATTTGGAACAAAACAAACCAATTACGTATATTAGATTCAAAATTAAATAAACTTGGAGATAACAATAACTTTTGGTATTGCGTTAATAGTAGCTTTGGTAGGTGTAATTCCGCCAGGATTGCTAAACATGACAGCTGCAAAAGTTAGTATAAAAGAAGGGCACACTAGAGGTTTAGTATTCTCTGTTGGTGTTTGTGTAATTGTTATTTTACAAACATTAATAGCGCTCATTTTTGCACGATATTTAAGCAACCATTCAAATGTTGTAGATATTATGCAACGTGTCGCTTTTGTGTTGTTTGTACTCATCACAGTTTACTTTTTAGTTGTCGCTAAAAAAACAGATAAGCCCAATGTCGAGTCTAATGTTAGAAGTAAAAAGAGTCGATTTTTTCAAGGTGTATTATTATCTGCTTTAAATGTATTTCCAATTCCATATCAAGCATATATGGCAATCAATTTTGTGTCTTTTAATTGGATTAAGTTAGATCCACTAGGCATAACAACTTATGTAGCTGGAGCTGCAACCGGAACTTTTGTAATGCTTTATATTTATGTTTTCTTTTTTGAAAAAATAAATAGTAAAAAAATAAAATCTCAAAAAGGCATGAACTATACTATTGGTATTATTACTGGAGTAATTTCAATAATTACTTTAGTAAATATTATTAAAGAGATGTAATCGATTTAGCGATTTTTTAAAGTAAATTTAAACAAAAAAAGGAATATTTAAAAGAATACATTACCTGACAATTTAAAAACAATAGCAATTACCAAATGAAGCCTGAAACTCTCAATTTCTTCCAGAAAGTGTATCAAGTCGCAAAACTAATTCCTTACGGAAGAGTAACAAGTTATGGAGCCATTGGTAATTATCTTGGAGCACCAAGAAGTGCAAGAATGGTTGGTTATGCAATGAATGGTTCTCACGAAAAAGACGTGCCAGCACATCGCGTTGTCAATAGAAAAGGATTGCTTACAGGAAAGCATCATTTCGATGGCACAAACTTAATGCAACAACTGTTAGAAAGTGAAGGTATTGTTGTTATCGAAAACCAAATTCAAGATTTAAAAACGGTGTATTGGGATCCCTCAAAAGAGTTGTTGTAGAGCAGGATTAACTATTGTTTTCTAATTTTTCAAAAATTCAAAAATAACAACAATTTCAACAATTGTTTTTGATTATTGCATCATATAAAAATCTTCAAACCAACCACTTTATTCTTCAAGCTTTAAATAGTATCTTTGCCTTTAGAATCAATCTTAATAAGAAGATAATTAAAAAACGAATTTTAGATTGAGATAAGGAAGTATTTCTTCTTTTTTCTCTTCTCTATTGTCTATAATAAAATATGAAAATCACAAAACAAGATATATTAAACGCACTTAAAACTATAACAGTTCCTGGCGAAGGACAAAATATGGTAGAAAGTGGAGCAGTTAAAAATGTAGTTACTTTTGCCGATGAGGTAATAGTAGACATCACAATAAAAAATCCAGCTTTACAAGCACGTAAAAAAACTGAAGTAGAAATACTTAAAGTTATTCACGAAAAAGTGTATGCAAAAGCGCAGGTAAAAATAAACATAAAAGTAGAAGCTCCAGAAAAAGCTGCTACTAACGAAATAAAAGGAAAGTCTATTCCTGGAATTCAAAATATTGTAGCAATAGCTTCTGGAAAAGGAGGTGTTGGGAAATCTACCGTTACAGCAAATTTAGCTGTAACATTAGCAAAAATGGGTTTTAAAGTAGGTGTTTTAGATGCAGATATTTATGGACCATCTATGCCAATTATGTTCGATGTGGAACTAGAAAAACCATTGTCTGTAACAATCGACGGGAAATCTAAAATGAAACCTGTAGAAAATTACGGTGTAAAAATACTATCAATTGGTTTCTTTACTAAACCAGATCAAGCAGTAGTTTGGAGAGGACCAATGGCATCAAAAGCATTAAACCAAATGATTTTCGATGCTGCTTGGGGAGCATTAGATTTCTTACTATTAGACTTGCCTCCAGGAACTGGAGACATCCATTTAAGCATTATGCAATCGCTTCCAATTACAGGAGCAGTTGTTGTTAGTACACCTCAAAATGTAGCATTAGCAGATGCCAAAAAAGGAGTCGCAATGTTTCAACAAGAAAGCATTAATGTTCCAGTTTTAGGAATTATAGAAAACATGGCATACTTTACACCAGAGGAGTTGCCAAATAATAAATATTATATCTTCGGAAAAGAAGGTGCTAAGCATTTAGCCGAAGATTTAAATGTACCACTTTTAGGCGAAATACCTTTAGTGCAGAGCATTCGTGAAGCAGGAGATGTTGGAAGACCAGCAGCTTTACAAACTGGAACACCTTTAGAAAAAGCGTTCGAAACAATTACTCAAAACGTAGTACAAGAAGTAGTAAATAGAAACGAAAATTTACCTGAGACCGAAGCAATAAAAATCACAACAATGGCTGGTTGTTCAGCAGTAAAAAAATAATTATGAGCGGAGAAGAACTAAGATTGAATGTAGAGAAAGCCCTCGACGAAATTCGTCCGTTTTTACAAAGCGATGGTGGTGATATTTCATTATTGTCTATTGAGGACGATAAAATAGTAAAAGTACAATTAGAAGGCGCTTGCGTTGGTTGTAGTGTAAACCAAATGACACTAAAATCTGGTGTAGAAATGACTATTAAAAAATACGCGCCTCAAATCGAAGCAGTTATTAATGTTGAAGCTTAAAGCTTGAATGTGACTTATGTCACATTTATTTAAAAATCGAAACTATAACTTTGTCTTTTTGAAATTTACAATTCATGATTAAAACAGATATACTTATAATTGGTGCTGGACCAACAGGCTTATTCACAGTTTTCGAAGCAGGTTTGCTAAAACTAAAATGCCATTTAATAGATGCATTACCTCAAGCAGGAGGACAATGTTCAGAGATTTATCCTAAAAAACCCATTTACGATATTCCAGCTTATCCCGAAATTCTTGCAGGAGATTTAACCCACAAGTTACTAGAGCAATGCAAACAGTTCGAACCTGGTTTTACATTAGGAGAACGTGCAGAAACTATAGATAAGCAAGAAGATGGTTCTTTTATTGTTACAACAAATAAAGGAACAAAACACCAAGCTCCAGTTGTGGCAATTGCTAGCGGATTAGGAAGTTTTGAACCTCGTAAACCACTTATTCATAATATTGCAGACTTTGAAGATAAAGGTGTAGAGTATATGATTAAAGAACCAGAAATGTATCGCAACAAGAAAGTTGTTATTGCTGGTGGTGGAGATTCTGCTTTAGATTGGAGTATTTTTTTAAGTGATATCGCTTCAGAAGTTACATTAATACACAGAAGAAATGAGTTTCGTGGACATTTAGATTCTGTAGATAAAGTACAAGAATTAAAAGATCAAGGTAAAATTAACTTAGTCACTCCAGCCGAAATAGTTGGAATTTTAGGAACTGATAAAGTTAAAGGTGTTGTTGTAAAACAAGCCGCACATATAGAAAAAGAGTTCGAGTTAGAATGCGATCACTTTATTCCATTATTTGGATTGTCTCCTAAATTAGGACCAATTGCAAATTGGGGATTAGAGATAGAAAAAAACGCTATTAAAGTAAATAATGCATTAGATTATCAAACAAATATCCCAGGAATTTATGCAATAGGAGATGGTAATACTTATCCAGGGAAATTAAAACTAATTTTATGCGGATTTCATGAGGCAACATTAATGTGTCAATCTGCTTACCAAATAATTAACCCAGGAAAACGCTATGTATTAAAATACACAACAGTTTCTGGTATCGATGGTTTTGATGGTTCAAGAAAAGAAGCGCCAAAGGCAGTTGTAAAGAAAATAGAGTAAAAAGGCATTACACTTGCTATAGTTTTAGTGTATTAAAAAGAAAACGTTTGGAACAAGACATAAACATTACAGTTACAGATAGAGAAGGAGAGGTTCATAAAATTCTTGCACCAACAGATATGGCAATGAATTTAATGGAAGTTGTACGTTCTTACGAGATCGCTCCAGAAGGTACCATAGGTATTTGTGGAGGCATGGCAATGTGTGCTTCTTGCCAATGTTATGTAACAAGTGATACGAAGCTTCCAGAAATGCAAGACGATGAAGAGGCTATGCTTAGCGAGGCTTTTCACGTTAAAGAGAATTCGCGTTTAGGTTGCCAAATACAAATGACTCCAGAAATGGAAGGTTTAGTTGTCGAGTTAGCTCCAGAGTCTTAAATTCCTGCGAATAGAGGAATCTTATATTAATCAGCCCTATAATTCTCCAAAGCAATAGGTCCTTCTAGCAACACGCGAACAATTTTTAAAGCACCATCATCGCTTGTGGATATTTGCCATTTAATAAGTGAGATTTCGCCATTTTCTATTTCAATACCAGTTATACTTCTTGGATGCACACAACTACCATCGTTAAAAAAGGGAATATCTCCAGGTTCAGGAAAACGAGGTCTGTGCGTATGACCAACAATAGTAATTAAATTGTTATTCTCTGTAATCCACTTTTTAGTTCTACGTTCTACTTTAATAAGCTCTTTGTAGTTTTTTGCAGGACTAGTAGGATCTGCAACTCCCATAACATTTAGAGGTTTCCATAGTAAGCGAACCATAAACCTACTCCATTTCCAAAACGTATAGTTCCACCAATCCGCTTGATGACCATGTGTTAAAAACACTTCTTGGTCTGTTTTGCAGTGTTTTAAAACAATACCTTCATGGTATTTAATGTCTTTAAATAATTCGACATCTTCACCAGTTTTAGCATCAAAATAAGTCGATAAATGCTTTTTTACATATTCTGGGTTTCGGTAAACCATATCATGGTTTCCCCAAATCATGTGTAGTCTATTGTCCTTATGAAATAGCTTCATAAGCATATAGATATTTTTATGTGCATTTAAAATAGATTCGAATGAGAGGTTTTCCCAAAGCTCATCGCCATCACCAATTTCGCAATAGTTAAAGCCTTCAGCAAAATAATGTTTTAAAGCATGAAAGTAGATGTTTCGGTTGTTAGCAAAATCGTCTGCAAAACTATTATCTCCACGATGGCAATCGCTGAATAATATAATTTTAGAATTATTGTCAAACTCGACAATTTTAGCTTCTTTATAAGCACGATCTAATCTTTTTTTAGATGAAAACATAGAGGTAAATGTAAACAAATTTCAATAAAAAATGCGCTTTAGTAATAAAGCACATTTTTTATAGTTTTAATCTTTCAGCAAAACACAAAAAAAATATTTTGCTATTGAGTGAATTGTTAAATGTCGTTTAGCGACTATTTGAAGGCGTTTAAGCCAGTAACGTCTAGTCCAGTAATAAGTAAATGAATATCGTGTGTACCTTCATAAGTTACTACGCTTTCTAGGTTCATCATGTGCCTCATAATAGAATATTCTCCACTAATACCCATGCCACCTAGCATTTGTCTAGCATCACGAGCAATAGTTAAAGCCATATCTACATTATTACGTTTTGCCATAGAAATTTGTGCAGAAGTTGCAGTTCCATTCTCACGCATTACACCCAATCTCCAAGCTAATAATTGTGCTTTTGTGATTTCGGTAATCATTTCGGCTAATTTCTTTTGTTGCAACTGAAACTGTCCAATTGGCTTACCAAATTGAATACGTTCTTTACTATAACGTAGCGCAGTATCGTAACAATCCATAGCAGCACCAATAGCTCCCCAAGCAATACCAAAACGAGCAGAATCTAAGCATCCTAAAGGTGCTCCTAATCCAGATTTGTTAGGTAATAAATTTTCCTTAGGCACTTTTACATTATCAAAAATAAGTTCTCCAGTAGCACTTGCTCTAAGAGACCATTTGTTATGTGTTTCGGGTGTTGTAAAGCCTTCCATGCCACGTTCCACCACTAAACCATGAATACGTCCACTTTCGTCTTTTGCCCAAACAACAGCGATGTTACAAAATGGTGAATTCGAGATCCACATTTTTGCACCATTTAAAAGATAATGGTCACCCATGTCCTTAAAGTTTGTTACCATTCCGCTTGGGTTAGATCCATGATCTGGTTCTGTTAAGCCAAAACTTCCAATCCATTCACCACTAGCTAATTTTGGAAGGTATTTTTGGCGTTGTGCTTCGTTTCCGTATTTCCAGATTGGGTACATAACTAAAGACGATTGTACAGACGCAGTACTTCTTACACCACTATCTCCACGCTCAATTTCTTGCATAATTAAACCATAAGAAATCTGGTCTAATCCTGCTCCACCATATTCTTCAGGTATATAAGGTCCAAAAGCACCAATTTCTGCCAATCCACTAATAATAGATTTTGGAAATTCAGCTTTTTGAGCAGCTTCTTCAATAATAGGTGAAACGTCACGCTTAACCCATTCTCTGGCTGCGTCACGTACTAGTTTATGCTCTTCTGTTAAAAGTTCGTCAAGATTGTAATAATCTGGTGCTTCAAATAAATCTGGCTTCATAAATGTATTTTATATCTTCATCGTTAGAGGATTCTCAAAAATGAAGGTGTTATTTTATTAGTTTCACAAAAATAACTAAAATGCTTTCATTGCCCAATATAAATATCACATTTTAAGATAAAAATCTTTGGTCAAATTCATATAGTCTTCAGTGTAGTCGTGTCGTGCGTTTTCAATAACGAGTTCGTTAATTTTTATATCGCTTTCGCGGAAAGACATTGCGATTAAAGAACGTTTTATTCCTGAGTCATTAGTGCCTCGAACACGAGTGATTTTATTAGCTTTTATATTTACAACTGAAGCTAATGCAATAAATTTAGCTTCTTCATTAAACGGAATAATAGTACAAAACGTACCATCCTCGATTAGTAATTTCGAAACGCTATCTACCAAATGTTCAAAAGGCATCGCATCTTGAAAGCGTGCTAAATCACGTTGTTTATTTTCGGTTTTGTAATCTTCAGCATAGAAAGGTGGATTGCAAATAATAAGATCGTATTTGTCCTCAATCTCTTCTGTGAATTCTGCTAAATCTGCATGGTAACAAAACAATCTGTCGCTCCAAGGCGAGCCTTCAAAATTGTCAACACATTGCTCGTAAGCCAGTTCGTCTATTTCTAAAGCATCAATAACTTCTGCGTCACAGCGTTGTGCTAACATTAAAGAAAGGATGCCTGTTCCTGCTCCAATATCTAAAGTTGCAAAAGGCTGTTTTTCTATTGAAGCCCAAGCGCCAAGCAAAACACCATCTGTGCCAATTTTCAAAGCGCATTGGTCTTGGTTGACTGCGAATTGTTTAAATTTAAAAGGTTTATTCATGTTTTTGTCATTTCTGCGAAGGCAGAAATCCATTTTAAATTATGTTTTGTATTGTAGATTCCTGCCTTTTAAAGGAATAACAATTATTCCTCAAGATACAAGTCGATCAAACCTTCTGGAGTGTCAACAAAAATAATTTTATTCACTTTATCTACTTTCGAAATAAATTCATCATTCATTGGTATTAAAATTTCAATACCATCTCTATCTATTTCAAAAAGAGACTGAGAAGTAGAATCGTTAACGCCTTTTATAATACCAACGTTTCCAAAGTTTTTATCTTCTACTTTAAAGCCAATAATTTCATGAAAGTAAAATTTATCGTCCTCTAATTCTGGTAGAAAAGTTAAAGGTAGATAACATTCGCATTTCATTAACGCATCAGCATCTGCTTCAACATCGACATCTTCAAATTTTACACGAAGCAATTCGCTTTTATGTAATTGAGAGCGCTCAATAAAAAACGGAATCAAATTACCACGTAAATCTATAAAAATAGCATCTAGATTGTCGTATAAATTAGGTTCGTCTGTATCTAGTTTTATTAACAACTCGCCTTTAAAACTATATTTTTTAACAATTTTACCTAAAAAAAAACACTCTTCTTTAGTCATCGAAAGTATTATTTATCGTTTCCGCAGTTTATGCTGAATTAGCTTCAGTAAAACGGAAATCTCATTAATGTATAAATCCCATTTTTTAATAGGATATGTTCAATTGTATTTTTCGCAATTTCAGAATACTATTTCACATAAAAAAACTCCGATAAAGAATTATCGGAGTTTAAAAGTATAAAAAAATAATTTTCTATTCTTCTTCTTCGTTTGTTGCTGCTTCTTCAGCTGGAGCTTCCTCTTCAACAACTGGAGCAGCTGCTGCGATTCTTGCTTCGTTAGCTGCTTTTTCAGCTGCAAATGCTTTTGCTTTAACATCAGCTTCCGCTTTAGATAAACCATCTTTTTTAGCATCTACTTTACCACCTTTTTCTTCTAACCAAGTAGCGAATTTCTTCTCAGCTTGCTCTTCAGTTAAAGCACCTTTACGAACACCACCAGCAAGGTGATTTTTCAATAAAGCACCTTTGTAAGATAATAATGCTTTGGCTGTATCAGTTGGTTGTGCACCATTCTGTAGCCATTTTACTGCTCCATCAATATCTAATTCGATAGTTGCAGGATTAGTGTTTGGATTGTAAGCACCTAATTTCTCTAGGTATTTACCATCTCTTTTCGCGCGAGCATCTGCTGCTACGATCCAGTAATAAGGTTTCCCTTTCTTACCATGTCTTTGTAATCTTATTTTTACAGGCATAAAAATTAATTTATGAGGTTCGCGACCTCTATTATTAATAAGTCTGCAAAGATACAATTTTTATTTAAATACTAAGTTTTTAATGTAATTGCATCTCATTGTGATTTTTTATTTTATTTTTGAGTTCTCGAAACAAAAAAACTATGAAAAAAATTATTGTTTTAATTCTAGTAACTTTTACCTTTTTTGGCTGCGCAGAAGATATAGAATTTAATACACCATCCTTTCAAGGAGAAAAAGACGGCAACTTATGGGAAGCTGTAACATATAAAGCTAATGTTAATAGTTTAGGCGAATTAACAATTGTAGCTTCAGATAATTTTGAAACTATTACTTTGGAAGTTAATTCGTTAACTTTAGGAGCACATGATGTAACAGAAGCAGTTTCATCAGGTTCTATAGTGGATATTGATGAGGTTTTATATTCTTCAAACAATTTTCCAGATCCAAGCGTTCAATTATACCCAGCAGCTGGAGTGATAGATTTAAAAGAAGTGAGTGTTGAAGGTGGTTATGTTTCTGGAGAATTTTATTTCAATGCATTTAATAGTTCAGGATTAACTTCAGTAAATATAAATAAAGGATTTTTTCATAAAGTACCTTTAGTTGGAGTAGCTATTGGTTCAGGAGGAATTGATGTGCCTTGTGCTACAGCGTCAGCAGTAGTAGCTGCAACTTTAATTAACTACAATAGTGTTTCTCCTGGAGATGCTAACTTTGTTGATGTGTGTAATGCGTACAAAACAGCGCTTACAACACAAAAAACAGCTTGTGGTGATGATGATGGTTCTATACAAGCAAGTATTGACGGTTTAAGTTGTATATAATTATATTATAAAATATTTTAAAGCGCAGACTAAATTTTAGTCTGCGCTTTTTTTTTGTTTAAAACTGTTTATAACTTTCGGCTTAAAAAGGTGCATTTTTTTGTAATTTTATAAGCTCTGTTTTGCATGACTAAACAGCTTCAAAATTCTCTAAAAAACAATACATGTATTTAATATTCGATACTGAAACAACAGGTTTACCTAAACGTTGGGACGCACCATATACAGATACAGATAATTGGCCTAGATGTATACAAATTGCATGGCAATTGCATGACGAGATGGGAAACTGTGTCGAGAGTGAGGATTATTTAGTGAAACCAGAAGGTTTTAATATTCCTTATGATGCTGAGAAAATTCATGGTATTTCTACGGAATTAGCCCAAGAACAAGGTGTTGCTTTGTCTGAAGTTTTAGAGAAATTTAATATAGCATTAGGGAAAACCAAATTTGTAGTTGGACAAAATGTAAAGTTCGATTTAAATATTATGGGTGCTGAGTTTGTGCGTGGAGACGTTGCAAATCAGCTTCAAGAATTACCGGTTTTAGATACCTGTACAGAGCATACAGCAAAATTATGTGAACTTCCTGGAGGACGCTATGGTAAATTTAAATTACCAACATTAACAGAGTTACATCAATATTTATTTAATCAACCATTTGGAGAAGCGCATAATGCAACAGCAGATGTCGAGGCAACAACACGTTGTTTTTTAGAGTTAATTAGAAGACAACAATACACGAAAGAGCAACTTGATGTTGAGTTAGATTATTTCAAGAATTTCTCTGAAGCGAATCCACAACCTATAAAATTAATAGGTTTAAAGCACATTAACCTTAAAAAGGAAAGTGCTAAAATTAATGAGAGATTACAAAAAGCTCAAGCGGTCGATCTGTCTTCCGATGAGATAAAAGAGAATATAGCAGACTTACAATCTGTAGACTTTGTGCATTTGCACAATCATTCGCAGTTTTCGGTATTGCAATCAACAATGAGTGTTGCAGATTTAATTACTGTTGCTGCGCAACATGGAATGCCTGCAGTTGCCTTAACAGATCATGCAAACATGATGGGCGCTTTTCACTTTGTTAATGCAGCAAATAAACATAATAAAGGTGTTGAAGCAAAAATAAAAGAAGCTGAGTTGTTGGGAAATACAACTTCGGCTAAAAAAATAAAGCCAATTATTGGTTGTGAGTTTTTTGTTTGTGAAGACCATCTAGATAAAAGCCGAAAAGATAATGGTTATCAGATTGTTTTAATGGCCAAAAATAAAAATGGTTATCATAATCTAGCAAAATTATCATCGCACGCTTATGTAAGTGGATTTTATTATTTACCAAGAATTGATAAAAAACTTATTGAAGAATACAAAGAGGACTTAATCTGTTTAACAGGAAACTTGTATGGAGAAGTGCCAAGTAAAGTTTTAAATGTAGGAGAAAACCAAGCAGAAGAAGCTTTAATTTGGTGGAGAGACACTTTTAAAGACGATTTGTATGTTGAGTTAATGCGCCATGATCAGGAAGATGAAAACCGTGTTAATCCAGTATTAATAAAACTCGCTAGAAAACATAATATAAAACTTGTAGCATCTAATAATACATACTACGCAAAGCAAAGCGATGCGAATGCGCACGATATTTTATTGTGTGTAAAAGAAGGTGAAAAACAAGCAACACCAATTGGTCGTGGTCGTGGTTATCGTTACGGTTTGCCAAACCAAGAATACTATTTCAAGTCTGGTGAAGCCATGAAAAACATCTTTAAAGATGTGCCAGAAGCAATAAGTAATATTCAAGAAGTAGTAGATAAAATTGAAGGTTATCAACTAGCTAGAGATGTTTTATTACCTGCTTTCGATATTCCTGAACAGTTTGTTCACGTAGAGGATACAACTGATGGTGGAAAACGTGGAGAGAACGCATTTTTAAGACACTTAACTTATGTAGGTGCTAAAAAGCGTTATGGTGAGGAGCTCTCTGAAGAAGTTGTAGAACGACTTGATTTCGAGTTAAGTGTTATTGAAAAAACGGGATATCCAGGTTACTTTTTAATTGTTGAAGATTTTATTCGCGAAGCACGAAAAATGGATGTTTCGGTTGGACCAGGTCGTGGATCTGCAGCTGGATCCGTAGTTGCTTATTGCTTGTGGATTACCAATATTGATCCTTTATTATACAATTTGCTTTTTGAGCGTTTCTTGAATCCGGATCGTGTAAGTATGCCAGATATTGATATCGATTTTGATGATGAAGGTAGAAGTCGTGTTATGGATTATGTAATCGATAAGTACGGAAGTAGCCAGGTAGCACAGATTATTACTTATGGAACAATGGCTGCAAAGTCATCGATTAGAGATACTGCTCGTGTTCTAGATTTACCACTTTTTGATGCAGATAGGATTGCGAAGTTAATTCCAACAATGTCAAAGTTGGGTAAGATTTTTGGTTTATCTGAAAAGGAATTAGGAAGTAAATTTAGAGCTGAAGATTTAGAAAAAATAAACGAGCTTATAAATATTTCTGAAGGGAATGATTTGCAAGCCGAAACCGTAAACCTCGCAAGATCACTTGAAGGTTCGGTAAGAAACACAGGAATTCATGCTTGTGGTGTAATTATTACACCAGACGATATTACTAAGTTCGTGCCAGTAGCATTGGCAAAAGATTCCGATTTATATGTTACCCAATTTGATAACTCCGTAGTTGAAGATGCAGGTTTGTTGAAGATGGATTTCTTGGGATTAAAAACACTGACTTTAATTAAAGATACCGTAAAAATTGTAAAAGCAAAACACGATATTTTATTAGATCCAGATACCTTTCCGTTGGATGATGAAGAGACTTATGCGTTATTTCAAAGAGGAGAAACTGTTGGAGTATTCCAGTATGAATCTCCCGGAATGCAGAAGCATCTTAAAGATTTAAAGCCTACGGTTTTCGACGATTTAATTGCCATGAATGCATTGTATCGTCCAGGACCAATGGAATATATTCCAAGTTTCGTAAAAAGGAAACATGGAGATGAAGATATTGAGTACGATTTACCAGCAATGGAAGAGTACTTAAAAGAAACCTATGGAATTACCGTTTACCAAGAGCAAGTAATGCTACTGTCGCAAAAACTAGCAGATTTTACCAAAGGTGAAGCCGATGTTTTGCGTAAGGCCATGGGTAAAAAGCAGATTGCAGTACTTGATAAAATGAAACCAAAATTTATCGAGCAAGCAAGTGCTAAAGGTCATGACCCTAAAAAACTTGAGAAAATTTGGAAGGATTGGGAAGCCTTTGCGAGTTATGCGTTTAACAAGTCTCACTCTACTTGCTATGCTTGGATTGCATACCAAACTGCGTATTTAAAAGCGCACTATCCTGCAGAATATATGGCTGCTGTATTGTCTAATAATATGAACGATATTAAGCAGGTAACTTTCTTTATGGAAGAGTGTAAACGTATGAAATTACCTGTGCTTGGACCAGATGTAAACGAGAGTTACTATAAGTTCTCAGTAAATAAAGATAATGCTGTACGTTTTGGAATGGGAGCAATAAAAGGTGTTGGTCATGGTGCAGTAATGACGATTGTAAATAATAGAAAAGAAGATGGACCGTATCTATCTATTTTTGATATTTCTAAACGAATAGATTTAAGGGCCGCAAATAAAAAAGCGTTTGAAAACCTTGCTTTGGCAGGCGGATTCGATTGTTTTGAAGATGTACATCGCGCACAATACTTTCAAAAAGAAGGTAGCGATTTAACCTTCTTGGAAAAAGCTATTAAATATGGTGCAAAGCATCAAGAAAACGAAAATTCCTCTCAGGTTAGTTTATTTGGAGGCGCAAGTGATGTGCAAATAGACGAACCGCTAGTTCCGCCATGTGAAACTTGGGGGACTATGGAGAAATTAGCACAAGAACGAGAAGTTGTTGGTGTCTATATTTCAGGGCATCCTTTAGATGATTTTAAAACCGAAATGAAGAGTTTTTGTACTGGGACGATTGCTTATTTTAATAATTTAGCAGAACATGTAAATAAAGATATCACTTTTGGAGGTGTGGTTACAGATGTGCAGCATCGTGTAAGTAAACAAGGAAAAGGTTGGGCGTTATTTACGATTGAAGATTATACAGATACGTTTGAATTTAGAATTTTTGGAGAAGACTATTTAAAACACCGTCCATTTTTATTACAAAACACTTTTGTGCACGTTAAGAGTTTTGTGCGAGACGGTTGGGTAAATAGAGATACTGGTAAAAAGAGCGATCCTAGATTGCAGTTTAATAGTTTTCAGTTGTTGCATGATGTTATGGATAAGTATGTTAGAAAACTATCTATACAGTTAAATATTAAAGAATTGGATTCTGATAAAATTAGAAATTTAAAAGACTTAATATCGATGCATCCAGGCAATCATTTACTTGATTTTGTGGTCTATGATAATAGAGAACAAATAAAATTAGAAATGCCAAGTAGAAGGCAGAAAGTAAAAGTATCTCAAGAATTATTGAGTGCTTTGGATGAAGACCAAGTGCTTTATAAGTTGAATTCTTAATTAGGATAATTATTTTAACTAATTTAGCAATTGTAAGTGCTCGCGCAAAGGATTGAACGGCATGTTTGAGCTCCTTGCAAAGAGCGAGTAGTGAAAGCCTGGTTTATGCGCTCAAATTAAAATAAGCCCTATCAATGCAGCTATAAGTTAAACAAATAATAAGTTTGTAAGCTTTGGAATATTTTTTGACTAAGTTTGTATATTAGAAGTGAATAAACACACAATTAAATTTATATAATTATGGCATTAGAAATCACAGATGCAAATTTTGAAGAAACAGTATTAAAGAGCGATAAGCCAGTAGTAGTTGACTTTTGGGCAGCTTGGTGTGGACCTTGTAGAATGGTTGGGCCAATTATTGATCAAATTAGCGATGAGTACGAAGGTAAAGCTATTGTAGGTAAATTAGACGTAGATGCAAATCAAGAATTTGCAGCAAAATACGGTGTAAGAAACATACCTACAGTATTAGTATTCCAAAACGGAGAAGTTGTTGGAAGACAAGTAGGTGTTGCACCTAAAACTGCATATGCTGAAGCTATCGACGCTTTACTATAGAAATATATTTTCATAAAGAATTGATAAAGGTTTGCTGTAATAGCAAACCTTTTTTTATTTTAGTAAAAAAGTAAATAATAAATGAGCAAAATAACAAAAGCGCAAGACGCAATAGATAGTAAATTACTAGACGAAAGAAAAGTGTTTCTTTGGGGAATGGTAGATGATAAGAGTGCAAAGCACGTTATCGATAGATTAATGTATTTAGATAGTTTAGAAACTAAAGACATTACTTTATATATTAATAGTCCAGGAGGTTATGTAACGTCTGGATTTGCAATGTACGATACTATTAAATCTTTAAAAAGTGATGTGTCTACTGTATGTACAGGTTTGGCGGCTTCTATGGGATCGATTTTATTGTCGGTTGGAACTAAAGGAAAACGTTTTATCCAACCTCATGCACGTGTGATGATTCATCAGCCAAGTGGTGGAGCTCGTGGACAAGCAAGTGATATTGAAATTACTGCTAAAGAGATTGTAAAAACAAAAGAATTAAGTGCTAAGATTTTAGCAGATAATTGTGGGAAAACGTATGAGGAAGTAATGAAAGATTTTAATCGTGACCATTGGATGGGAGCAGATGAGTCTTTAGATTATGGAATTGTAGATGGTATTATAGAATAAGAAAAATAGAAACTAAGGTATTGGAGAAAGATAAGAGATTGTAGCGTGTAAGTTTTGCGTTTATCTCTTATCTTTTTTCTTTATTATAAATGTGAAACGGTCTAGTGTCTAAAAAAGATGAATTTACAAGACGAATTAAATAAAGCAGGCGGATTTAAAAATCTTGAACACTTGGCAAAACAAGTTGTTGAAGGTTTTATTTCTGGTATGCATAAAAGCCCGTTTCATGGTTTTTCGGCAGAATTTGCTGAACATAAAATTTACAATCAAGGAGAAAGTACGCGTCATATAGATTGGAAACTCTTTGCAAAAACAGATAAGCTATACACTAAACGTTATGATGACGAAACAAATTTGCGTTGTCATATTATTTTAGATAATAGTAGTTCGATGCATTATCCTGAAATAAAAAATTTCGCAATAGATAATTTAAATAAAATTGCATTTTCTGCATTAGCAGCAGCTTCGTTAATGCATATTCTTAAGAAACAACGTGATGCTGTTGGTTTAAGTATTTATAGTGATGCTTACGATTTTTATTCTAGCGAAAAAGGAAGTGAGCGTCATCATCAAATGCTTTTAGCGCAGTTGAGTAATGCCGCTTTAAGCAAGTCTAAGAACAAGCAAACGGAAACATACCAATACTTACACCAAATAGCTGAGAAAATACACAGACGCTCTCTAATTTTTGTGTTTACAGATATGTTTCAGACCTCTACCGATGAGGTTAAGTTATTTGAAGCGCTAAGGCATTTAAAACATAATAAGCATGAAGTGGTGCTTTTTCATGTTTTTGATAGAAGTAAAGAACTTGCTTTTGATTTTGATAATAAGCCAAGGCGTTTTGTTGATGTTGAAACCGGAGAGCATATTAATTTGCATAGCGATCAGGTAAAAGCTAATTACGAAGCTTTAGTTAGTGGTTATTTTAATGAATTGCGTATAAAATGTGGTCAAAACCGTATTAAATATGTAGAAGCAGATATAAATAAAAATTTTGATGCGATCCTAACTAGTTATATGTTAGAGCGTCAAAAATTTATTTGATTTTTTTTTAAAAAAAAAGCACAAAAAGGTTTGCAATATTAATAAAGCGGTTTATATTTGCACTCGCAATATGCAACGGTCTGGTAGTTCAGTTGGTTAGAATGTCGCCCTGTCACGGCGAAGGTCGCGGGTTCGAGTCCCGTCCAGACCGCAAGATTGCTAAAAGCTTCAACCTAGTTGGAGCTTTTTTTTAGCAATAAAATTAGTTGTGTTGTTTGATGGGTGTAGTAGTCCATCATGCTGGTATAGAGCTAGTTAAATAGCTTGAGCCGATGAGAAGCTTTCCTTTTTTCTTCCGTTTACGGAAAAGAAGATCGGGATGCTTTTTTGTTTTACAGTGTTTTATTTACTGTTTAACGTAATTTTTAATAATAAAAAAGTAAATTTATCCTTTCGTCTTAATATTGTTGCATTTAATCGATTATGTTCACCTAATCTGCTTGTTAATAATATATTAGCACTTCTTATTGAATCCCTTTGCGATAAAACGCATCAATAAGAAATCCATTGTATAGACTTATAGTCTATTTTACTAATTATTTATTTTTTAGTGCTACAAAAGTGGTAGCATCTGCCATTTTATTAAATTAAAATTAATAGCAAATATAAAATATATAATTATGAAATTCCTTAAATTAACATTAGTAGCAATCTTTTCTATCTCATTATTAACAGCAGTTTTACCATCTAACGAAACTGAGCCAACGGCTGAAACAACAAACCACGAATTATCTAAGCCAAATATAGATTTAACAGCCTTTATTGAAATAAAAGCTAAAAAGAGAGTTCCTACTGAAGGATAGACTTTTACAATTTACACAGTACAAAACTAAAATTAATACCCTTAATAGCACATTATGAAATTCCTTAAACTAACATTAGTAGCAATCTTTTCTATCACATTATTAACTGCCGTTTTACCATCTAACGAAACAGAGCCAACAGTTGAAACAGTAAACCACGAATTGTCTAAGCCAAGTATCGATTTAACAGCCTTTATTGAGATAAAAGCTAAAAAGAGAGTTCCTACAGAAGGATAGACTTTTACAATTTACACAGTACAAAACTAAAATTAATTCCTTTAATAGCACATTATGAAATTCCTTAAAATAACATTAGTAGCAATCTTTTCTATCACATTATTAACTGCCGTTTTACCATCTAACGAAACAGATCCAACAGTTGAAACAGTAAACCACGAATTGTCTAAGCCAAGTATCGATTTAACAGCCTTTATTGAGATAAAAGCTAAAAAGAGAGTTCCTACAGAAGGATAGACTTTTACAATTTACGTAGTACAACACTAAAATTAATTCCCTTAATAGCACATTATGAAATTCCTTAAACTAACATTAGTAGCAATCTTTTCTATCACATTATTAACTGCCGTTTTACCATCTAACGAAACAGAGCCAAAAGTTGAAACAGTAAACCACGAATTGTCTAAGCCAAGTATCGATTTAACAGCCTTTATTGAGATAAAAGCTAAAAAGAGAGTTCCTACTGAAGGATAGACTTTTACAATTTACGTAGTACAACACTAAAATTAATTCCCTTAATAGTACAATATGAAATTCCTTAAACTAACATTAGTAGCAATCTTTTCTATCTCATTATTAACTGCCGTTTTACCATCTAACGAAACTGAGCCAACGGCTGAAACAATAAACCACGAATTATCTAAGCCAAATATAGATTTAACAGCCTTTATTGAGATAAAAGCTAAAAAGAGAGTTCCTACAGAAGGATAAAATACTTTTGGAGCCTTTGCAATTGTAACTTTTTTATGGCTGTTTTTTTATTTTATTTAGTTTAAATTTGATAAAACCAAAGCGCCAACCTTGAGATACTCAATTTTTTTTATTCCTTTTTTCTCTGTTTTTTTTTGTTTTGGACAAGAAAGCTCATCGAATAGTACTCTTGATTCTATTTTAATTTTTAGGAACAATTCTAAAAACATTGATTTCACTTTTGAAGAACGAATTGTTTATGCAAAAAAAGCAATAGATTTTTCTAGCTTTTATGCTCAAGACTCAACAGAAATTAAAAGTTATAAAGCATTATCTTCTGTTTATTTGAATCAATGGGATATAGAGGCACTTAAATCGGTTAATTTTAAAATTTTAAAATTAGCAGATAAGAGTAGAGATACTATAGCGTCTGCAAATGCAAATTATATTTTAGGTTTTGCTTATCACGACGAATTAAGATTGGATAGTGCATATTTTTATTATTCAAAAGCTGTTAAGCAATTTAAGACTTTAGAGAATACTAAAAGTTATTTAGACGTGTTGATTAATATGAGTGATATTCAACATTCTGAGCGTGATTATATTGGAGCGGAAATAAATGCAGTAAGTGCTTTAAAAACATTAAAGAATCTTCCTAAAACAGATGAAAATATTGAATTACAATGGTCTAGGTATAATTTAATTGGTATAATTTCTGGGGAGCTTAAAAATTTTGAGAAAGCACTAGAATATCACGAGTTAGCTTTTATCGCTATAAAAGGACATCCAAATGAATACTTTTATAGAGTTTACTCTAAGAATAATATAGCTTCTATTTACAGAAGATCAGGAGATTATAAACAAGCAGTAAAATTATTTAATGAAATATTAGAAGATAAAAGTTTGAAAACTCGAGATTCTTCAAGTTATGCTAACATTACAGCTAATTTGGGATACTCTCTATTTTTAAGTGGAAATTATAATAAAGAAACTATTAGTGCATTATTTAAAGAATCGTTTGAGCTAACAAATGTATTAAATGATAAAATAGCAATAATGGCTACTAGTGCTTATTATTCGGAATTTTTACAAAAGGAGAACCAAAAAGATTCAGCTAAAAAATATGCTAATTTGGCTTATAAAATAGCTAAGAATACAAATACAAACGACTTTATATTTCAGACATTAAAAATAAAATCGGAACTTGAAAAAGACTCTTCTAGTATATTTTTAAATGAATACATAAAGTTTAACGACAGTTTGATAACTGCCGAACGCTCCATAAGAAATAAATTCGCTAGAATAGATTACGAAACAGATGTAATAATACAAGAGAAAGAAGCAATTTCTAAACAAAACCTTTGGTTATTAATCATTTCTATAGGGCTCTTACTTTCTATAGTGTTTTTATATGTTATTAAGACACAGCGTGAGAAGAATAAAGAGCTCCAACTTGCGCAACAACAACAAGAAGCTAATGAGGAAATCTATAACCTTATGCTATCTCAGCAAGATAAAATGGATGAAGCTAGGGCTTTAGAGAAAAAACGAATTTCTCAAGAAATACACGATGGTATTTTAGGTAGATTGTTTGGTACTAGATTAAGTTTGGATAGTCTTAACATGTTGAATACAGAGGAAGCTATTGTTAGTCGAGAAAATTATATTAAAGACTTAATGGAGATTGAAAAAGATATTCGGAAAGTATCTCACGATTTGAATACCGATTTTATTTCGCATGCTAGTTTTTCTGATATGATAAGCACATTGGTCGAAACACAATGCACAGCTTACAATTTAAATTATAAAACTAAAATTGCTCCTGAAATAAAATGGGATAATTTAACCAATAAAACTAAAATTCATATTTATAGAATTGTACAAGAGTCACTTCAAAATATATACAAACACGCAAAAGCTAAACTTGTAAATTTAACATTGCAACAAGAGGATAATTTAATATCTTTATGCATAATAGATGATGGCGTTGGGTATGATAAATCGAAACAAAAAGAAGGTATAGGTTTAAAAAATATTAAATCTAGAGTCGAAGCCATTTCTGGAATACTAGAAATAGCAAGCCAAATTAATGAAGGCACGACAATAAAAATAAAAATTCCAATTTAATACAGAAAACACTTTGCAATGGCAGAAACAACCATTAAAATATTAATGACAGACGATCACCCAATGATTATTGAGGGTTATCAAAATACTCTGTTAGCAACAAAAAAAGAATCACAGAATCTTATTATAGATTTTGCTACAAACTGCGACGAATCTTTAGAATTAATTAATAAGTCTATTTCGCTTGGTGAGTTCTATACTGTTTACTTTTTTGATATTAGTATGCCTCCATCTAAAGATGGTAAATTTAAGTCTGGTGAAGATTTGGCAATGTATGTTAGAGAAAAATCGCCTAGATCTAAAATTGTAATGCTAACGATGTTCAATGAGTCTTATCGTATTCATCACGTAATAAATAAAATTAATCCAGAAGGATTTTTAATAAAAAGTGATTTAACTTCAAGAGAATTAGCAAGTGGTTTCCAGGCAGTTTTAAATAATCCACCTTTTTATAGTGGTACTGTAAACCAATCAATAAAAAAAACACGATTTAGTAATCTAGAAGTAGACGAGGTTAACCATCGTATTTTATATCTTATTTCTAGAGGTATTAAAAATAAAGATATTGCTAAAGAAATGGGACTTTCTTTAAGTAGTATAGAAAAGAAAAAGAAACTTTTAAAAGAAATATTTAAAATTGAAGAAGGTGACGAAAAAACACTAATTGAAAAAGCCAAAGGCTATGGTTTTATTGATTAATTACGGATTTTTCTTACTTAAATGTTAATTTTTTTAAAAAACACGATTATTTTGTAATCATCAAACGTACTGGTTTTATTGATGTTTTTAAAGATTTGTGTTTTTTAGTTACGGTAAAAACCGTAATTGCGTAGTTTTATATTATCTAAATTTGTCTTATCAACAATCATAGGTAACTGAATTCAATATTCAATTAGGATTTAGTTGGTAATAGCACATTTACACAAACCTTGTATTTTCTTCTCAGGAATTACAAGGTTTTTTTTATTTTAAAAGATTACGTTTTTATAATCCCAAACTAGATTAATAAACATTCCAAAGTATATTATTGCTACAATAAACTTTATAAAAGTTCCTGTAATAAAACCTAGAAAAGATCCAAAAGCTGCTTTTAATGCCGTTTGAGAATCTGCTTTGTTAGATAATTCACCTATAAGAGCACCAACAAAAGGCCCAATAATTATACCTCCAGGAATTGGAGCTAAAATCCCAACAATAAGCCCAATAGTTGTACCAATCATTCCAGCTCTAGTTCCTCCAAACCTTTTCGCACCTATTGCAGGAATAACATAATCTAATGCAAAAACTAGTAATGCAATAACTAATGTAATCCCTAAAAACGTCCAGTTATCTGGTATAGCATCAGTAAGATAAAGCAATAGTAAACCAACCCAACTTAAAGGAGGTCCAGGTAATATTGGAAGAAAACTTCCAATAAGTCCAATAATCATGAAAAGGAAGCCAAGAATGGTTAAAAAGATATCCATAGTAGTATTTTATTATATGACGCTTTAAAAGAATAAAAGTTACATTTATAACTAAAAAATTAGTTTAAACTAAAAAAATAGTTATATTTGAACTAAGTATTTAGTTTAAAACTGTAGAAATCGAATTAAAAATACACCAATTTAAGGTGAAACGAGCATGTTAAAAATTTTACCATTTAAGAGAATGACTAAAAGCGAACAGCATGTAACAAAAAAACAAATAATATAGGCACATGAAACAACTTACAAAAGCAGAAGAAGATATCATGCAAGTACTCTGGCAATTAAAAAAAGCCAATGTAAAGCAAATAATAGAAGAGTTTCCTGAGCCAAAACCAGCATACAATACTGTTTCTACTATTGTTAGAATTTTAGAAAATAAAGGTTTTGTAGATTATGAAAAGAAAGGGAAAGGGCATATTTATTTTCCGTTATTAGAGAAACAAGACTACAGTAACCAATCTATAAATAAACTAGTAGATAATTACTTTCAAGGCTCTTTTAAAAGCATGGTATCTTTTTTTATGAAGAAAAACGATATCAATTTAAACGATCTAGAATCTGTTTTAAAGGAAATAGATAAAGACACAACTAAAAAATAATATTATGCTACATTATATTTTACAAACGATCGTTTTTCAATTATTGTTTTTAATGGTTTACGATGTATTTTTAAAGAAAGAGACATTCTTTAATTGGAATAGGTTTTATTTACTGGCTTCGGCAGTATTATCTATAGTGTTGCCATTTGTAAAAGTAGATAGTTTTAAAACAGTAATTCCTAAAGAATACATTTATAGTTTGCCCGAAATTATTATAGGCAAAGCTAATACTACCCTAAATAGTAGTATAGAAGGCTTGAGTGCAGAAAGCGCTTCTAGTTTTGTTTTTAGTTGGTACTATCTTATATACTTAGGTTGTGCAATATCATTAGTCTTATTTATTTTTAAGTTTTATAAGTTAATAGCAATGGCTTATAAAAACCCAAAAATTAAATTTGAAACAGCCTTTTTAGTTGAGTTGGCAAATAGTAAACATGCCTTTTCGTTTTTTAATTATATTTTTTTAGGAAAAGACATAAACCCGGAAGATAGGCAGACTATTTTAACGCACGAGTTACAACACATTAAAGAAAAACACAGTGTGGACTTACTGTTTTTCGAAGTTTTAAAAATCCTTTTTTGGTTTAATCCATTAATTTATATGTATCAAAAAAGAATAGCTAATTTACATGAGTTTATAGCAGATTTTAAAGCAGTAAAATCGAGTAGTAAAGTCCATTATTATCAAAATTTATTATCACAAGTTTTCGATACCGAAAAGGTGTCATTCATCAATCCATTTTTTAAACAATCATTAATCAAAAAACGAATCATTATGTTAAGCAAATCAAAATCAAAACAAATTCATTTAGTAAAGTATTTATTAGTATTTCCAATGGTAATTGGGATGCTGTTTTATACATCTTGTTCAAGTGATGAAAAAATTGACAAAGCTATCGCTATAGAACTAGATGCAGAACTTGAACAGGCTGTTGAAGAATTTAGAAATCAATTGAATACTCAAAATAGTAATTTTTCTAAAGAAGAACGTTTAGAACTTGCAGAATTTATTATTGATGAACTTAAAGCTAATCTTGAAGATAATGAAACTAGTAGCGGCACATTAACAACACAAACAGCTAACCAAGTAATAGAAATCGAAGAAAATATCTCTTTCGCCATAATTGGTCAAGTTCCTGTTTTTCCAGGTTGTGATACTTCAGCTTCAAACGATGATCAAAGAAAATGTTTTAGTGATAAAATTAATAAAATAGTAGCCAACAATTTTAATTTAGATCTTGGTAAATCACTAGGTTTAAAAGGGAAACAGAGAATATATGCAAGATTTACTATTGATAAAGAAGGAAACGTTGTAGATGTTAAAACTAGAGCACCACATCCAGAACTAGAAAAAGAAGCAAGAAGAGTAGTTAAACTTATTCCACAAGTGCAACCAGGAAAGCATGATGGAAAACTTGCTAATATAACGTTCGATCTACCAATAATGTTCAACGTTAAAGAATGATTAGAATAAATATAGTAGCATTAATATCTATTAAAACCGAAGCACAGTCTTCGGTTTTATATGTTTTAAATAGTTTTATAACTAACAGGAGTTTTTTAAAATCATAATATTACTTAAAAATTGTAACATCAAAAAGCAATCTATAAATTAGCAAAGCGCAGTCTTAAAACTGAAGAGAATAAAAATTAAAACAAGCATTGTTATTTGTCGATAAAAACACTTTTAGTCTTTATAGATTTAAATTTTTATTAGATTGTAGCTTGATCGATAAATATAAAATATATTAGATTTCAAATTAGATTAAATGAAAAAACAATTACTGTTTTTTGCCACCTTTTTAAGTTTCATGACGCTGTCGTTTGCACAATATTTAGATTGTAAAAAGACATGTGTAATAGATAAAATAGTTCATGAAGGTGCTTTTTTGGGTGTGCAATTTGTAAGTCCATGTGATAAAGATACTAAAACAGATAAAGGCGTTGTTATCTTAAGAGTGGTAACAAAAACAGCAGCGGCAGGTAACGATTTTAAAATCTATGATATTGTATTAAAAGTTAATAATATAGAAGTTAATAGAAGAGGTGATGTAATGAAATTAATAAAATCTTACACGCCTTTCGATGCTGTAGATTTTACTATTTTAAGAAAAGGAAAAACCATTACAAAAATAGTAACTTTAGGTGCTAAAACAACTAGGGTTGTACAAGAAGAAGTATGTTGCGAAGAAACAGTGTCTTTATTAAACGAGAATAATATTAGCGTTTTCCCAAGTCCAGCAGCAGAGAATTTAAGCATTTCGTTTAAGACTTTAATCCAAGGCAATTATAAGTTTGGTATTTATATGGCAAATGGAGTGTTGGTAAAAGAGTATTCTAAAAGACTAGATTCTGGAAAATTAAAAGAAATAATACCCGTAAATAAGCTTCAAGATGGTATTTATATTATAAGAATAACAAATATAGATGCTACATTCTCAAAGCTTTTTGCTGTAAATAGAGAATAGTAATTTTATTATATATTTTAAAAACCGAAGCATGAGCTTCGGTTTTTTTATTTTAAGATAATATATTGTACTTTTCAGTTTTATACCAATCTAAATTGGTGTTAGTTAAAGCCATGCAAAAAACCTTCATTTTTTTATTAATTATTTGCGCAACATCTTGCGAGTACTTTAATGCGAAAAAAATAACTTCAGAATCTATTTACAACGAAGAAATAAAAATGGTCAACTGGAATGCTGTAGATACTTATCCAGCGTTTTCTGCTTGTGATACTTTTGAAACAAAGGAAGAGAAGAAAACTTGTTTTGAAAACACATTATCACAACACATAACGTCGCGTTTACAAAATGAAACGATTGTTGTTTCTCAAGATATAGAAGACACTGTGGTGTTAGAGTTTCAAATTTCCGAACTAGGAGAAATTACAATTAAGCATATCGATTTAAACGAAACTACCGAAACAGAAATTCCCGAAATTAAAAACATGATTGCAAATAGTCTAAACACTTTGCCTCAGGTTTTTCCTGCTATTAAACGTAATCAACCAGTAAAAACGGAATTTAAATTACCTATAGTTATTATTGTTAATTAGGTTAATCTGCTCATTATCCATTTTAGTAAAACTCTTAAATAAGAGTTTGTATGAAGAATTTAAAACCTAATAGCTAACTTTTTCATCAACCTCAAAATCTCCACATACAACCAAACTATAGTTACCAATAAGCCATAACAAGCCATCCATTCTTTATATTTTGGAGCTTTGTTTTTATAGCGTTCTATAAAATCGAAATCTAATAAAAAAGATAAGGCCGCAAAAGTAGCAGCGACAACATTAAAACCTATTGCAAGCCAACTTGTTCCCGAAATAAATGAACGAATACCAAAAAAACTTAAAATCCAAGAAATAATATACACTAGAAATATGGCAGAACAAACCGTTATAATAACACTTTTAACCTTTTTTGTTACCACCATAATTCGTGTTTGGTAAAGTATTAATATGGTGAAAAAAGTAATAAGAGTTACGCCAATTGCTTGATAAGGCATTTCTGGAAATTGCGCTTTTATATAACTTGTAAAACCGCCTAGAAAAAATCCTTTAGCTATAGCGTATAAAGGTACTAAAATATGAGCCCATTGTTGCCTAATAGAAAGTACAATGCTAATTACAATAGCAGCAAGCATTCCACCAGTTCCATACCATTTTATATTTGTGCCATTAGCATATAATTTCCAAATAAGAATAGTAATTGTTGTGGTAATAAAAAGCATAGCTAATGTTTTTATTACAATACCAGAAACCGTCATTTTACTTGATGAAACTTGGTTGTCTTGCCAGAAATATGGTGTAAAAACTGGATTAGAAGTTTTTAAAAGAGACATTATAAATTAAATTTATATCCAATAGCAAAATCAATTGAAAAGTTGCCTTGAGCGTCTAAAGCAGCTGCGAAAATAGAATCGTAAACTAAAGTTAAATACCCATTTCCTAATTTAATATCTGCACCTAAACCAAATATAAAAGGAGCATCGAAACCTGTAGCATTATCTTCTACTGTTATTAAAGCACTAGCATCATTAGGATCTACAATTGTATATGTTATTTTAGAACTAGTAAAAGTGGCAAACTTTGTTTGCGCATAAATATTAAAATTAGCTTTATTAATAAAACGATAACGATAGCCTAAAGCAATTTGAGTTGCAGAATATTGAAATTCATCACTATCTGTAGTATGTCTTACATTTAAAAAACCAGAATGTGCTGAGTCTGCATTGTCTGATGCTACTTCTAGTTCTGTTCCAAAAAGTGCAGCTTTTTGGTTTTTAGTGTTTTTGTTAAATGGATTATTAGTAACGCCTCCAAAAACGCCTAATCTTAGTTTTACTTTAGATCTTGGTTTGCTTGCAACGTAATTAGAGTCTTTAGAGCTATTATATTTATCTATAAACGATTTAAGACTGTAAGTCGTTAAATTTACTTTAGAAACATCCATAGACGTTAATTTTGTTAGTGTAGGCCTATATTCTTCTTGGTATTTATTGTTTGTGCCTTTAGTGTTTTTAAGCTCAATAATTTTCCCGTCTTCGGTTTTAATAAAGTAGCGATATTGCTCGTTTATAGTGTTCCAAAGTAGATCTAAAGCACCTTCTGTTTCAGTTTTAAGTTCTAAAGTTTCATTTCCAACAGTGTAAGTTTGTTGAGAGAAAGTAAAATTGCTAAAAGCAAGTAAGCTAAATAATAAGATGAATTTTTTCATAATGTAAGTAGATTGGATTCTTTGTAAAAGTAAATATTTTAACTGACTTATATATTACTTACTAAAACTTCTGTCTTTCCATTTGTATTTTGTAAACAAAGAAATAAAGGCAATATAAACGCTAAAGAAAGGATATAAAAAAATTGAAAATATAAAACTAGATAACTGATTTTCTTGATCAAAAAATCTAGCAGTTTTAAAAAGTAATAAGAAATCAACAAGGCTTTTTATTATAAAAATATAAAGAATTAGTTTAAAATGAAGCAACCCAAGCAGAACAAACGTTAAGCCACAAACTAAAACAGCATTCATTAATAGAACAATTAAGCCAACCACTTTTCCAAAAGTAGAGTTGTAGCTTGATGTTTTTGCAGCCCAACGCTTGCGTTGAGATATTAATGTTTTAAGTGTTGGTTGTGCTTTCGTTTTTACAATTGCAGATTCAGATTTTAGAAACTTAACATCGCTTTTATTATTTTTAATTGTTTTTTGAAGCAGAAAAATATCGTCTCCACTGGCAATTTCGTTATTACCATTGAAACCATTAAGGTCTAAAAATAATTCCTTTTTGTAAGCCAAATTTGCACCATTACACAAAAATGGTTTACCAATACCAAAACCACCAATTGTAGCACCAATTAAACTTAAGAAATCTAATAATTGAAAGCGTTTTAATAGCGAATCTGTTTGGTGGTAAGTAACTGGAGCAACAACCATTTTGCATTGTTTTTTCTGTATAAAACAATCCAGAGTGTCGAGCCAGAATTTTGGCAGTACACAGTCCGCATCTGTGGTTACAATCCAATCGTATTTTGCTATTTTTATAGCTAAAGTAATAGCGTCTTTCTTTGGTGACTTTGAAGTTCTTACGTTATTAATTATTTTAATATCTGTTAGAGTGATTCCGAATAGACTAGGTATTATATCGTTAACCTTTGAAATAATCTCAACCGAATCATCACTAGATTCATCATCTACAAAAATAAGTTCGTAATGCGATTTTGGATAATTTAATACTTCAATTGAAGCAAGCAATTCTGGTAAATTTTTAGCTTCATTTCTAAACGGAATAATAACCGATAATTTAGTTTCAGCCTTTAGGTCTTCAGCTTTAAAATAATCAACTTTATCGAAACCAAAAGCGAGCACTAAAATTAGTAGCAAATACAAAATGGTTATTACTGTAAATAGTAAAATCATAATGAATTGTTTTGTTTGTCGAAGTTAAAATTAAGCACATAATAGCTTCCAAAAACACTTGGAAGCACAAAATTTAGCAGCCACATTATAGTAATAATACATAGAATGGTAAACTCATTCACACCTGCAAATGAAAATAAATAGACTGCAATACTACCTTTTACAACCACATCGAAAATAAATATTGATGGAATTACAGAAGCTAATAAATACATAGATGTTATAATTACCATGGCTTCTATATAGTTTAGTTTTACGCCAAAAAGCTGTAGTAAAAAATAAAACTGAAACGAAAATACCAAGTAACGTACTATTGAAACTAAAAAAGTAAGCGCACTAATTTTAAAAGGTAAGTCTTTTATAAATTGCTTTACTTTTTCAATAGAGAATCCTTTTATTTTATACTTTTTCTGTTTTATTCCGAAGAGCGATAAACCGAAAATAACTAAAATAATAATTAAGAATCGAGACACTCTATGCGTACTAATTTCAATAGGATAGTGTTGCGCAAAGAAAAAGAAGCCTATAACTCCAAAAACGACAGTAACTGCCATTTGCATTATATTACCAATTAGGTTTAAAAGTACAATACGCTTTCTGTAGTGTTTTGCATAATAGATGGCTTTTGCGCCATATTCACCAATACGATTAGGTGTAAAAAGTGATGCTGTAAGCGAGCCTAAACTTTGTTGTAAAGCTTCTAAGAATGTCGTTTTTTTAATAGAAGAAACTAATGTTTTCCATTTTAAGGTTTCCAAAAACCAGTTAAAACTGCTTAAAAACAGTAGCAAAAGAATGTTTTTAGTTGAAAAAATGTTATTTTCAGTTAAGTAAGTCGTGAATTCAGAAAAGTCTAAAGTGTTATTATTTACCAATTTGTTGTAAATAAAATAAAAAGCACCAACAACTATGCTTAATTTAATAAGTACAAAAAAGAATTGTTTAGTTTTGTATGATGGTGAACTCATTTTAACCTTTTTAATTTGCTAAAAAATTGTTGTTTTAAAGTTAAATTTCGTCTTTTTCTAATTCCAGAACGATGCTATGCAATTAGAAAAAGTCTTCATTAAACTTTAAAGCTCCTAATTTTCGCTTAAATTTAAAAAGTTAAAACGAATTCAATGCGTTGTGCAAAGCGTTATTGAATAGTGTTTGCAAAATAAACCAAATATTACAGAATGAAGTCCAAATTTAATTTCTATTGTCTTTTAGTCTTGTTTTTAGTGAGTACTTTAGGTTTCTCTCAACAAGAAACTAGTAAGTGGAGAGCCATATTTGCTGTTGGCTTAAATAGTCCGTCGCAAAGTGGATTAGTAGAGCCTTTTGAAGCTAAAAGCACTAATTTCCCAACTATTAATTTAGGAATTCAACACCTATTTAAACCGCAATTAGGAGTCAAATTAGATTTTGCATATAATCGTTTTTCGAACGCAGATAATACTTTAGATTTTAAAGTTAATTACACAAGAATAAACGCTCAGTTTGTTTATGATGCTACTAAAAACCTAGCGTTTTTACCTTTAGAAATGGGCTTGGTGTTACATGCAGGACCAGGTTATACCATGATAAAACCTTTAGATATTTACAGAGAAAATAAGAACTCTTATTTAAATGCAATGGCAGGAATAGAGCTAAATTATAGCATTTCTAAAACAGTTTCTTTATTAATAGATGGATCTTATATAAAAGGTTTTGCTAAGGGTTTCGATCCAGTAATAGAAGGCGCAGGAAGTTTTAATGGCGATTTATTAACTGTAACGGTTGGTGCTTCAATTTCATTAATTAATTGCAGAACGTGTAATTAAATGGCAGAAGAAAAAATAATTTTAGGTATCGATCCAGGAACTACAATTATGGGTTTCGGCCTTATAAAAGTGGTGAATAAAAAGATGCATTTTTTGCAACTTAACGAGCTCGATTTAAAAAAGTACGACGACCATTATCTTAAACTTAAACTCATTTTCGAACGTACCATCGAGTTAATAGATACACATCATCCAGACGAGATTGCTATTGAAGCACCATTTTTTGGTAAAAACGTGCAGAGTATGTTAAAACTTGGTCGTGCACAAGGTGTTGCTATGGCAGCAGGTTTATCTCGTGAAGTTACAATTACCGAATATGCTCCAAAAAAAATTAAAATGGCAATTACCGGAAATGGGAATGCTAGTAAAGAGCAAGTAGCTAAAATGTTGCAAAGCATGCTTGGGCTAAAAACGTTACCTAAAAATTTAGATTCTATGGATGGTTTGGCTGCTGCAGTTTGCCATTTTTATAATCAAGGTCGTGTTGAGATTGGTAAAAGCTATTCTGGTTGGTCTGCTTTTGTTAAGCAGAATGAGAAACGCGTTAAGAAATAGCCTTGTCATTCCGGAGTTTATGCTGAGCGCTGTCGAAGTAAAGGCTGGAATCTATTTTAATTTATATATGAAATATTCAATACTTATATTATTTATCTTAATATTCTTTATCAGTTGTAAAACGGAAAATTCTAAAAAAATCTATATTGTAACTGAAGATGCCTATAATAAAGAGAGGAAGGAAAGATTGGATTCTACTTATTTAAAGAAATATACGGATAAACAAAAACGTGTTTATGATTATCAATATAGAGTAAATGATTCTCTTTTAAGTCATTATTTTCATGTTGAAAAAGAAATTAATAATAGTAAATACATTAAGATTTTTGAGGTGGTTTGCCCAGTTGTAGATTCAATCGTTTGTAGATTCAACAATAAGAATATTAAGATTTACAAATACCTTTTTGATGAAATAAATATATCTGATGATAGAACAGACTATTATTTCGTAGATGAATTAGGAATTGTCTTTTCGCAAAATATGGCATGGAACATTAAATATTACTATAACCCAAACGAGTATGAATCTATTCAAGATTTCATCAAATTAAATGAAGATAAATTCAAGTCAAGTTTTAACATGAAACAAGAGATTAAAAATTAAATGAGTGGTATTTATATTCATATTCCCTTTTGCAAGCAAGCTTGCCATTACTGCGACTTTCATTTTTCGACTTCGTTGAAAAAGAAAGACGAACTTATTAATGCATTAATTTCAGAAATAGAACTCAGAAAAAGCGAGTTTAAAAACACAACTGTAGAAACTATTTATTTTGGAGGAGGAACACCATCGTTGTTAACTTCAGAAGAAATAAAAAGAATAATAGATTCCGTTTACAAGCATTATAAAGTTTCAGAAGATCCAGAAATTACTTTAGAAGCAAATCCGGACGATCTATCAAACAATCGAATAATAGAACTATCTAAAAGTCTAGTAAATCGATTATCGATAGGTATTCAATCCTTTCATGAAAAAGATTTAAAACTCATGAATCGTGCGCATAATACTCAAGAAGCAAAACAATGTTTAGAAGAAGCAACAAAGTATTTTAATAATATTTCTCTCGATTTAATTTATGGTATTCCAAATACTACAAATAAAGAATGGCAAGAGAATATAGACATTGCTTTAGGTTTTGGTGTCAACCATATTTCAAGTTATGCACTAACTGTAGAGCCAAAAACCGCTTTAGCTTCATTTATAGAAAAAGGTGTAATTGATAATGTAGACGATGCTTTAGCAGAAGAGCAATTTCATATTCTAGTTAATACATTAGAGGCGAATAATTTTGTGCATTACGAATTGTCTAACTTTGGAAAAGAAGGATTTTTCAGTAAAAACAACTCTGCTTATTGGCAAGGCAAACATTATATAGGTATTGGTCCATCGGCACATTCGTTTAACGGAAAAGAACGTGGTTGGAACGTGAAAAACAATACAAAATACATTAAAGCAATAGAAAATAACGAGTTACCAATAGAGACAGAAATCTTAACAAAAACAGACCAATATAACGAGTATGTAATGACAGGTTTAAGGACAGTTTGGGGAGTTTCGATAGAAAAGGTAAAAACAGATTTTGGCACTACTTTTGAAACCTACATGCTACAACAAGCACAAAAACATATTAAAGAACATTTATTGTATATTGAGGATAAAAAACTAAAAGTCTCAAAAAAAGGCAAATTTCTAAGCGATGGTATTGCTAGTGATTTGTTTAAAATTAATTTATAAGAATGAATAGCACTAAGTTTTCAAGGTTTTTAATTATAATTTTCATCTCTTTTGTAACCTTTAATTGCGGTTCTTCAGACGATGGAGGTAATGGTAGCGATGTAACCATTTCTAATAAAGCAAAAATAATTGGTGTTTGGTATGAAACAGATAAATGCCAAGAACAGAACATTTACACGTTTAATACAGACCTTAATTACGAGCTTTTAGATTCTGGAAATATAGATTGTAATACTAATGAGTTTACCACTTATAAGTTTACAGGAATTTATAATATTATTAATAGCGAGTTGTTTTTTAACCAAGAAACAGATGAAATTATTACACAAGGTACAACTCTAACAACTCAAGATTTTGAAGCAAATTCTTCAACAAAATATACAATAGAAACTTTAAACGATACGAATTTAATAATAAAAACAACTATAACTTCAGATTCAGGTATTAGAACCTATAGTAATAGTTTTGAAAGATAAAAAAGATTAAATGCTAGCAACAATACAAATAAATTCAAAAAGAATTAAAATAGACTTATCTAAACCATTAGACATTTCTATGCCTTTGCGCGCTTCTATTAAAAACGTAAACGCATGGTATATAGACGAACCAAAAATTGAACCTGTAAAGATTGACGAATGGGTTGCTAGTGTAAAAGAAGGTGCAGCTATTAATTTTAATAATATCTCATTCAATCCACATGCTCATGGTACGCATACAGAAAGTGTTGGACATATTACAGAAAAATTTTACAGCATAAATAAATGCTTAAAACGCTTTATGTTTACTGCCGAAGTAATTACGGTTGCTCCAGAAATGGTTGGAGAAGATAAGGTGATCTCTAAAAAGCAAATTCAGTATTTGTTAAAACGAAAATTGCCAGAAGCATTGGTTATAAGAACAATGCCAAATACTAAAGATAAAAAATCTAGACAGCACTCACATACCAATTGGCCTTATTTAACAGAGGAAGCAGCGCACTACATAAGAGAAAAAGGTATCCTACATTTATTAATAGATTTGCCAAGTATTGATAAAGAAAAAGACGAAGGACAATTATTAGCACACAAAGCCTTTTGGGATGTTAATGGAGAAATAAGAAAAGAAGCTACAATTACAGAGTTTATTTATGTGCCAAATAAAGTGGATGATGGAAGTTATATTTTAAATCTTCAAATTGCTCCTTTCGAAAACGATGCTACACCAAGTAAGCCTATTTTATACAAGATAGAATAATATGGAAATAATTTTTGGAATCATATTTGGTGGTTTATCCGCTTTAGGAGTATCTACTTATATTAAACACATTCAAGGTAAGAAATTAGCACAAACACAATCTGTAATTCTTTTAGATAAGATTAAAAAAGTATGTAAAATTATTAGTGTAGAAGGTGATTTCGCCGAGATTTATCATTACGAAGATGTAAAGGAGCGGTTTTTAAAACTGGTGTCAAGCACTAAAAAAGCATTAGTAATTATTGATGCTAAAGCGCATGTTGGATTCGATTTATCTAAAATAATTATGGATGCCAATCCGCAAACTAAAATGGTGACTTTAAAACATTTTCCGCAAGCGGAAATACTTTCTATAGAAACAAATTTAAAGTATTACGATAAACAAGATGGAATGTTTAATAAATTCCAGGCCAACGATTTAACAGACTTGCATAACGAAGCTAAGCTTCATATTAGAGAAAAAGTACCACAAAGTGGCTTATTCCAAATAGCTCAAAAAGAAGCCTTAGATTCAATATTAATTATTGAAGGCATTGTTCAAACTATTGGTTGGGAGCTAGATTACACAGCATTAGAGGTTGCAAATAATGAAATTAAAGAAATAAATAAATAGGTAATACCGTGTTAAGTAATTTTATGCGTATCTTATCGTTATTAATAACACTTAGCATAATATTTTTTTGTAATGCTATGTAATTGTTATAGTTAGTTGTTATTAATATAGTTTTATGATTATAATAATAAACCCAGCTATTATGAACAAATTTTTACAATACATTAACCAAGTTTTAGAAAGTTTAGACATACACACAAGTATAAGTTCCAATTTCAATTCCAGCAAATCTTCAACTAATACACGTTCCAAAAATAATCGTTTAGAAGAAAATTAATTTTTTTCTTGTAAATTCATTGCATGAATATAGAGCAGGTTAGAGAATATTGTCTTAGTAAACCGCATACAGAGGAAACTTTTCCGTTCGATCAAAACACATTAGTTTTTAAAGTAGCCGGAAAAATGTTTGCCTTAGCTCCTTTAGATAAATGGGAAAGCGGTTTGGCTTCATTAAACCTAAAAGCAGATCCAGACTATGCTATAGAACTTAGAGCAGATTACCAAAGCATAGAGTCAGGTTGGCACATGAGTAAAAAGCACTGGAATTCTGTTTATATCTATAAAGGCGAATTACATCTAAAATTTATAATGGAATTAATAGACCATTCCTACGACATGGTTATAAAAGGGATGACTAAAAAAATGCGTCAGCAACTAGATAAAAAATAACTCATCGACACTTTATTGCTATTTAACGACACAAAATCTACGTAGAAAGAATAATAAAAAATTAGAGAGTATATCATCTTAATTTTGAACTATAATTAATTAAGGGCCTCCATAATATGATTTTTTTTAGTAATAACATTCTCTCAAAAGTATTTACAATTAATAAAATTTCCTCGGTAAAAAAGAGCAACATAAAAAAAAAACTAAATACAAAAAATTGTAAAAACTTACACGATAGTTTAAAGCAATTAGAGTTTATTTCTTTCTTTGAAATGTATTTAGATAAGAAAAATGAGGATAGTTACTCTTTAAGCTTTATTCAAGAACTTGAAAATATTAGATATTACGCAGAGGTAAATACTTTAAAATCTATAGAATACTGTAAAGGTTAAAAACAAAAACATTACCACTCGTCGACACTTAAGCGTTATTCGGCGATACTTAAATAACTCTAAACGAGTTTTAAAATTAAAGATTTTTTAATTACGTTAACTTTACAGTTATTCAAATTAAAGCCCTCTTAATGGTAAAAAAACTTAAAATTCTTCTAATAGAAGATGACATGATCGAAATTATGAAATTGAACAGAACAATTTCTACTTTAAAATTAGATCATAAAATTATTGAAGCCAATAATGGCGAAGAAGCTCTAGAAATTTTAGAAAAAAAAGATAATCTACCAGATATTATTTTGTTAGATTTAAATATGCCGAAAATTAATGGTATTGAGTTTTTAAATATTTTAAAAAAGGATGATGTATTAAAGTACATACCTACAATAATTTTGTCAACTTCTAATAACCAAAAAGATTTATTAGAGTGTTATAAAACAGGAGTTGCAGGTTATGTTATTAAACCATTAAAATATGAGGATTATGTTAGTAAAATTGAAAAATTATTAGCATATTGGAGTATCAATGAATTAATAGTAGTTTAAAAAATGAAAGGTATAGTTTTTACAGAATTTTTAGAGTTAGTAGAGAGAAAATTTGGCCTAGAAATGGTTGATAATATTATAACTAGTTCTAAGCTAGAGTCTGAAGGTGTTTATACAGCAGTAGGAACTTATAGTTTTTCAGAAATGTTACAATTATTAGAACATTTAAGCGAAAATACAGGTATCTCAATTGATAATTTATTATTGGTTTATGCAGAACACTTTTTTAGTGTTATAGAGAAAAGTTATCCAGGGCTTTTAGCAACTTATAAAGATCCTATAGAAATGATTTCTTCAATAGAAAATCATATCCATGTAGAGGTTAGAAAAATTTATCCAGATGCAGAGTTACCAACTTTTGAGGTTGTAGAGAAAACTAAAAACTCTTTAGTAATGATTTATACATCAAGTAGAGCAATGCATCACTTTGGCTTAGGTTTAATGAATAAAACATTTGAGCACTTTAATTCATCAGCTACAATCGCATTAGAAAAAATAAAAGAAGACGGAACTGAAGTAAGGTTTATTATTCATAAAAATTAATGAGTCAGGATAAAGTAGAAATATTACAACGTGCTTTAAAAAGAGAAAAGGCTGCTAGAAAAGCAGCTGAAAAAATTCTTGAAGAAAAATCAAGAGACCTATACTTTACTTCCCAAAAACTAGAATCATTACTAGACGAGAAATCATCTCAACTTCAAGGTGTTTTTGAAAACATTGTAGATGCATACGTTGTTATGGATCTAGAAGGTAATTTTATAAAATTTAATGAAGCTGCTACCAAATTATTTGGGTACGATATAGCAGTAGACAACGTAAATGTTGTTAATCTTATTTATAAAGAAGATTATAAATACGCGATGTCGTCTTTTATAGATTTACAAACTAAAGGCCTTTTTAAAAATTACGAAGCCAGAGTGTATACCAAATATAAAGAAGTAAAATGGGTACACATTAATGCTAGTCTTATTTTTGATAAAGATAAAAAACCAGTTGCAGCACAAGGTATTGTTAGAGATGTTACAGACCAAAAAGCTTCTGAAGACAAATTAATAGAATCAGAAAATAGATTAGCCTCTCTTGTTGTAAACCTTGATAGCGGTATTGTTTTAGAAGACGAAAATAGAAATATAGTACTCACAAATAATAAGTTTTGTGAACTTTTTGGTATAGATGCAAATCCTAAAGATTTAATAGGTATGGATTGCGTTGCGGCATCAGAACAAAATAAAGTATTGTTTAAAGATCCTGAAGGATTTATACAAAGAATGCGAGCTATTGATGTAGATGAAAAAGCAGTAATTAGTGATGAATTAGAAATGTTAGATGGTAAAATTCTAGAACGCAATTACATGCCAATAACAATAGGAGAGGAGTCTAAAGGGTTTTTATGGACCTTTACAGATGTTACTTTAAAACGTACTTATAGTAAAAGTCTTGAAGCGCAGAAGCAAAAATATTATAATATTATTGCGAA
Organism: Lacinutrix sp. Bg11-31; assembly: GCF_002831665.1. Taxonomy (NCBI): domain Bacteria; kingdom Pseudomonadati; phylum Bacteroidota; class Flavobacteriia; order Flavobacteriales; family Flavobacteriaceae; genus Lacinutrix; species Lacinutrix sp. Bg11-31. The sequence goes on along the minus strand of NZ_CP025118.1, from coordinate 2,377,140 downwards.
TATGAATTTAGGAATGGTTGAGTTAAATAATAACGACGAAATCCTAATGGTAAACCAGAGTTTTGAGGAAATGTCTGGCTATACTGAAGCAGAAGTTATAGGGAAGAATGCAATAGAACTTTTTTCGTCTAAAGAAGAAGCAGACTTATTAAAAGAGGAAAGGAACAAACGTAAAAAAGGGGAATCAAACTCTTATGAGTTTAAAGCCATTTGTAAAACTGGTAAGACTAGATGTTGGTTAGTAAGTGGTGCGCCAAATTATAATATTGATGGAGACGTAATTGGATCTATTGGAATTCATTTAGATATTACTGAAACTAAAAATTTAGAGCTTCAAAAAGAAAAACTACTTGAGGAATTAGGAAAAAGTAACGACGAGTTACAAGAGTATGCGCATATAGTTTCTCACGATTTAAAATCGCCATTACGCAGTATAGATGCCTTGGTGAGTTGGATAAAAGAAGATAATCAAGGCAAATTAGATGAGGTGAGTCTTCAAAATTTTGATCTTATAGAAACCACTTTAGAGAAAATGGAACAACTTATTACAGATGTTTTAAACTACTCTAGTGTTGGATCGGATATTTCAGAAAAAACTGATGTCGATTTAAACAGTTTAGTAAGTGAGTTGGTTACTATTTTATATATACCAGAGCATATTACAATTAAAAGCCTTAATGTTTTACCTACAATAAAAGGAGATAGAACGAGGTTGCAACAAGTGTTTCAAAACCTAATTAGCAACTCGGTTAAGTTTATAGATAAAGAAGTAGGTAGTATTATTATTAATGTAGAGGATTTTAAAAGTCACTATAAATTTTCAATACAAGATAATGGTATAGGTATTGATAAAAAATATCACGATAAAATATTTAAGATATTCCATTCATTAAAGAAAAGTAAAAACTCTTCAGGAATAGGCTTATCTATCGTTAAAAAAATTGTCAATTTACATGAAGGAGAAATATGGTTAGATAGTGAGCCAAATGTAGGAACTACATTTTATTTCACTTTAAAAAAATAAAAATGAAAACGCTCCAGATAAAAAAGAAGAAAGATCAAGATTGGGATTATTTATCTCCTAAACTAGAATTAAAAAAGCCACTAGTTTTAATTCTAGGAAATAGATATATGCTTGAAGATACTACTATATATAAACAAGTTAGAGATTTGTTTCCAGATGGTCATTTAGTATTTGGATCTACAAGTGGAGATATTACTGCAGATGTGGTAGATGATGAAAGTATAACTATTACAGCAATAGAGTTTGAAAAAAGCACCTTTCAAATAAAAACAAGTAACGTTTTAAATGCAGATTTAGACAGTTTTAAAACAGGTAAATATTTAGTAAGCGAGTTTCCAACAGATAATTTAAAACATATTTTTGTAATTTCAGAAGGTAGTTTTATTAATGGAAGCCAGCTTACAAAAGGAATGAATGCAGCAACACAAAATAATACTTTAATTACAGGAGGACTTTGTGGTGATGCAGCACGTTTTGAAAAAACAGTAGCAGCATATAACGAAAACCCAAAACCAGGCGAAATTGTTGCCATTGGTTTTTATGGAGATACGTTTGAATCTACTTTTTCTATTCATGGTGGATGGACACCTTTTGGACCAGAACGTATTGTAACAAAATCGGAATCTAATGTGTTGTTTGAACTAGACGGAAAGCCAGCTTTAGATTTGTATAAAAAGTATTTAGGAGACAAATCTAAAGAATTGCCTGGAGCAGCATTATTATATCCATTAAACGTAAAGTCTGAAGGCGAAAAACAATCGTTTGTACGTACTATCTTAAACATAAACGAAGATAATAACACCATGATTTTGGCTGGAGATATTCCAGAGAATTCTAAAGTACAACTCATGATGACTAATGTGGATAATATTGCAAATGCATCAGAACGTGCTGCAAGACAAGCATTGGAGTTAAGAGAAACAAAACCGCAACTAGCATTGCTTGTAAGTTGTATTGGTAGAAAGCTAGTGCTAGATCAACGTGTAGAAGAAGAGATTGAAGAAGTAGTAAACGTGGTTGGAAAGGATACTACAATTTGTGGGTTTTATTCTTATGGAGAAATTGCGCCTTTTCATGGCGAAACAAATTGCCAATTACACAATCAAACCATGACTATAACGCTTATAAGCGAATAAATGAATTCACTATTAAAACGTCAAATACGTAAATATTTATCTGAAGATTTAGCAACAAATGAAAATTTAAAAAAGTTTTTATTTGCTGTTAATAGCTCTTATAAAACGTTCGACGATCAGTTTGCAATGCAGCAACGTGCTATGACAATTAGTTCCGACGAGCTATTTGAAGCTAATCAGCAATTACAACAAGAAGCAAAAGGGCAGCAAGAAGTTATAGATAAATTAAAACATGTCTTAGATACCTTAAATTTTTATAATCTACCAGAGAATCTATCTGCGGATAATCTAGAGTTAGATGGTTTAAAAATGATTGAATTTATTGGTAATCAAACCAAAGAAATTGTTCAAATAAACAAACAAAGAGAAACTTTACTTTCAGAATTAGCACATCAAAATCAAGAACTAAGTGATTATGCACATATGGTATCTCACGATTTAAAATCACCATTACGTAGTATAGATGCATTAACATCTTGGTTAACCGAAGATTATAAAGATGTGTTTGATGATAATGGTAAAAAAACATTAGACCTTATTAGGGATAATGTAGAGAAAATGGATACCTTAATCAATGGTATTTTAGAATATTCGACTATTGGTAAAAACCAATTAGAGGTTTACGATGTAGATATAAAAAATCTAATTGAAGATATATTAAATAGTATACAAGTTCCAGAACATATTAGTATTACAAAATCCAATATGCCTATTATACAAGGAGATAAGTATAGATTGCAACAACTGTTTCAAAACCTAATTGCTAATGCTATAAAGTATAACGGTAAGGATAAGGGAACTATTGATATTGGTGTAGAAGACAAAGATAATTATTGGCAATTTTATATAAAAGATAACGGAAAAGGTATTGAAGAAATTTACTTTGATAAAATTTTTAAAACCTTTGAGAAATTAGAAAACAACCCAGAATCTTCTGGTATTGGTTTGTCTATTGTAAAGAAAATTATAGATTTATATGGTGGAAAAATATGGATTGAATCTCAAGTCTCTATTGGAACCACTTTTTATTTCACTTTAAAAAAATCTCCAAATGGAAAAACCTAATCAATCTTATATTAACAACTTGTCTGGAGGTGATGAAGCCTTTAAACAAAAACTAATTGAAGTTATTAAAAAAGAGTTTCCAGAAGAGAAACAAATCTATTTTGATAATTACAATGCTAAAAATTATAAGTTAGCAGCAGATAATGTGCATAAACTTAAACATAAAATTAGTATTTTAGGCCTCGAAAAAGGATATGAAAGCGCTATAACGTACGAGAATAATTTAGAAGAAGGAAAAACCGAAGGGAAAGACCAATTTGAAGCGATACTTAACAGCATAACAAAATATCTAGAGACTCTTTAAATACAACCTATGAATTGCATTATCATTGACGACGAAGCTACAGCAAGAATGATTATTACACAATTATGCTCAAAGCTACCAAGTCTTAACGTTTTAGAAGAATTTCCTAACGCAATGCAAGCCATAAAATATTTAAATCAAAACGAAGTTGATTTAATTTTCTTGGATATACATATGCCAGATTTTACAGGTTTCGATTTTATAGAGACACTTAAAAATCCACCAAAAATAATCTTAACAACATCAGATCCTAATTTTGCTATTCAAGCGTTTGAGTACGATTGTATTGTAGATTATTTAGTTAAGCCAATTACGCAAGAGCGTTTTGATAAAGCCATACAAAAAGCAGAATCTAAACAGATTAAACCAAGTCAAACCGTATCAAAAGGAGAAAAGGTAGAAGCCACTTCTGGTAACGATTTGTATGTAAATATAGATAGACGTTTAATTAAAATAGATATCCCAAGTATTTATTTAGTGGAAGCAAAAGGGGACTATATTCAAGTTAAAACTGAAGATAAAAACTACACAGTACACTCTACATTAAAGAAAATTGAAGACAAGCTTCCAGATAGTTTATTTTTAAAAGTGCATCGTTCTTATATTATAAATATTAAAAAAATAATTGATATCGAGGATAACAGTGTGTTAATTAAAAAAGATGTTATTCCTGTAAGCAGATCTAACAGGCCAGAACTAATGAAACGTCTAAATTTGCTGTAATTAAGTATTTAAGCTATTATTTAAATCGTTTAGTTTAACTTCAGTTTTGGTAATAGTGCGTTAACCAAAAAAACAATCTCAACACAATCATTTAAAATACATTTACATTTACAACTGTCTTCAAAAAGGATAGATTGTATATACTTTAAATGGTCTTTTTGTCTTTAAAAAGATTCCATAACACTGCTAATTAAAATTGCCAGCGTTTATCTTAATGTTTAAACCATTCGTCTACACATAAAAGTCACCTAATCGAAAAACATAAAATTCAACTGCCTTTTAAATTAATTTTGTCATCAAATAAACCAATCGTGATGAAAAAATTAGTTTTAGTAGCCGTTTTATTTAGCGCCTTTTTTATGTCTTGTTCTGTAGAAGAAGAGAATACTACTCCAGAAGAATACAAATTAGAAAACATAAGTGTAGAATATACACAATTAGATTATGAAATTGCTGAGCTCATTAATGCCTACAGAATATCTCAAGGCCTTAATACTTTAAATATATTAAATGCAGCATCTAAAGAAGCTACTAAGCACAACCAATACATGGTTAATAAAGGAGTGCCAAGCCATGATTTTTTTTATTTAAGATCGCAAAACCTAAAAGAGTCTGTTAATGCTAAAAATGTTTCAGAAAATGTTGGTTTTGGTTTTAGTAATGCACAATCTTTAGTTGATGCTTGGATAAATAGCGAAGGGCATAGACAGAATATAGAAAATCCAGACTTTACAGATTTTGGGATTTCAACTCAACAAGACGAACAAGGTAAAAATTATTTCACCAACATCTTTGTAAAACTGTAAAGTGAAATCGCTTATCTACAGATAATAACCATTCGTCTACACTAAAATTACACTAAACGAAAAACATGATTTAAAACGAGTTTCTAAAGTAAATTTGACTTGCAATTAAGAAATAAACAAACCATGATAACAAAAAAATACATATTAAAAAATCAAATATTAGTAATTGCAATATTATTTTTTAGCTTAACAGGTCAAGCACAAAACATTCCTTTTAATTGTGATTTTAGTGCTTATTTATTTCAGTATAACGATGTTTATGCAATAGATCTAGCTTCTGGTAACTCTTATCTTGCTGCGGCAGATATTACACCAGGAAATATAAATGCAACAGCTTATAATCCAGCAGACGGTTATATTTGGGGTTATTTAAGTACACCTTCTAAAACTATTGTTAGAATTGGTAACGATTTTCAAACAACGTCTTTTACTATCCCAGAATTAACGACTGGCAATAAATATGTAGGAGATATAAGCACGCAAGGTGTCTATTATTTTAAAGCAGGAGGTACAACCTATTATAAAATAGATTTAGATCCAAATTCTGCAACATACACACAATATTTATCTGCAGAGACATTATCTCAAAACATTAGTATTCACGATTGGGCTTTTAATGCAGTAGATGGTAATTTATATGCAGTAGAAAAAAATACGAATATTTTATATCGTATTAATCCAACAACAAGTGTTGTTGAGGCTTTAGGCGAAGTGCCAATTTTATCTGGACTTAACTACACTTATGGTGCTGTTTATTTTGATGCTTCTGGGCGTTTTTACGTGTCGGCAAATCAAACAGGAACTATTTACGTTATTCAAAATGTGCAAAATTTAGATGCAACATCAAGTATGGAATCTAACTTGTTTGCTTTTGGTCCATCAAGCGCAAGTAACGATGGAGCACGTTGTCCAACAGCTCCTGTTGCTCAAGAGATTTGCGATAATGGTATAGATGATGATGGTGATGGTTTAATAGATTGCGAAGACCCTTCATGCTCAGGTTTTGGAAGTTGTGCAGTAATTGCAGCTCCATCTACAGCTAAAGATGGTGGTTTAGAAAGTAACGGAAGATTATCTGAAGCTATTAATAAACGTAATTTTAATCGTGCTAAAAAAAGCTACAAATTCGACCAACTAACGGCAAAAAGAGTAACCAAAGCATCTAAACAAGCACAAAGAAGTTCGTTTACAGGTTTTCAATTGCAAGATTTTATTCCATTAACAATAATTAATGAAGATTACGTAGTAGACTCTACTCCTTTAGATTTAGTAAATATTACTAATGCTACCGAAGTGTATTCTGTAGATTACATGGAAAACGATGCTTCTATAGCTTCAATATTAGCCTTAAAAACAGAAAACGGAGTTTATGAGCATACCAAATACATTTGCGATAGATTATTAGGTGCCGAATTAATTACAGTATCTACTATAGAAATTAATGACCAAGCTTTTATAAAAGCAATTATAAAAAATGCTGATGGTTCTTTCGAATACGTTTTAAGCTTATCTGCTAAAGTAGAAAATAACGATGCTAATTTTGCGATAGAAAGTCATTGGAATTTAGATTTATATGAAGAAAATGTAACCTTTTACAACTTCCAAATCTGGTCAGACTCTATAGATGATTTATATAGCTTAGCACAAGAAGTATTAAATTTATTAGATACAGAAAAAACAATATCTGGCTACCAATTATCTCCACCACCAACGGTTTTTGTTAGAAAAGGAAAATATAATAATGGAGCATTAGATCTTCAAATTATAAACACCAATGCAACTAATAATGTTGCTTTCGACTCTGGATTTAGAGTAACCGAAACTAGTGCATTTAACTACACAGCATCTAATCTTAATTTAAACGGAAATTACATTACAGACCTTACTGTACCAACTGGGCATTTGTTTGATGTAGGTTTTAGAATTGGAGATGGTGTAAATACACCAGACGATTTATTTATGTCTGATGGTCCTTGGGGAATCGACGATTCTCAAGCCACTACAGCTGTTAATAACTATACTATTGCGGCTAATACAAACACATTTCAAACAGAAGATTTTCCAATAGAAAGAAATCTAACGCTTAATGCAACAACAAGCACTTATTTTGCGGCTTATAGAGCATTAACACCACGTTTTAAAGCAGTAGACTTAACAGATTATAATAACTTTAAATTAAAAGCAAAAGGTACTGGGAACTTAGAAATTACACTAGTAAAACAAAGTATTACTAATTGGGATGAGCAATACAAAACAACTATTGCTTTAACAGATACTAATCAAGAGTTTGCCATTTCGTTTTTAGACTTTACATCGTCTTTAGGCACAACATTAAATGCTAACGATATTGTAACTATAGTATTTACAATGGTAAGCGAAGATGGTACAAGCGCAACAAAAGAAATGCAATTGCAAGATGTACGTTTCTCTAATGGCAATACATTATCTCTAGATAATATAGAAATAGTAACTAATGCACTTGCAGTGTTTCCAAATCCAATGCTAGATAACGCAAACATACATTTTACGCTAAACCAAAGTGAAACTGTACAATTAGAAATCTATAACCAATTAGGAGTAATAGTATATCAAACAACAATAAAAGCGCAACCTGGTAAAAACCAAATTGCAATAAGTAAACAAAATTTAAGTACTGGATTATACATCTGTAAATTATCAAGTACGCAAACACATTACAATCCCTTGAAGTTACTAGTTAAGTAACACTTACATTTAGTTTTTTTGATTAATAGCGAGAGAAATGGGCAAAAGAGAAATCTTTTGTCCTTTTCTTATTTGCAATAGTTTCTAATAATTTAAGATGTTTAGTGCAGCAAACGACTAAGAATTCTCTCTTATTTATCGAGATTCTTCGACTCTAATTATAATCCAAAAACGCTAAGTAAAAAAAACACCAAATAACACTTCCATTTTATAATCCTTCTTTAAGTAGTATATTTATACTATTAAAAGTAATCCCTGAAAATCAACAATACGTGATATTAAAAAACACACATTTACTAGTGTTGTCTTTAAGTCTATTTAGTTTAGGCTGTAAAGATACCACGACCACACAGCCAAACACATTAAACTTAGAGGCAGCCACAAATAAAGTCCAATTATTAGGTGAAGGAATCATATCTACCGGATTGTACGAACGTGATCTTGCAATAGCACCAGACGGAAATCAATTAATCTACACTTTAGGAGACTACAAACAAGAAAAAAGAAGTTTGGTGCAAATAAACAAAGTAGATGGTAAGTGGAGCGAACCCGAACTAGTAGATTTTTCTGGTACATACCAAGATATAGAACCTTTTTATGCAAACGAAGGTAATACCTTGTTTTTTGCATCTAATAGACCAATGGATAATAACACTAAACGTAAAGATTATAATATTTGGTGCAGTAACAAAGTAGATGGTAAATGGAGTCAACCAAAACCATTAAACAAAACTATAAATACAGAGCAAGACGAATTTTATCCTTCTGTAAGCAATAACGGAAATTTATATTTTACAGCCACAAAAGCCAATGGTATTGGTAAAGAAGATATTTTTATGGCTAAAAAAATTAATGGAGATTACCAAAAAGCAACCGTTTTAGATAGTACTATAAATACAAAACATTACGAGTTTAATGCCTTTGTAAATCCAGAAGAAAATCTATTAATTTTTAGCTCTTATGGTAGAGCAGATGGCTTTGGAGGAGGTGACTTGTATTATAGCGTAAAAGATAAAGCAGGCAATTGGAGCCTCTCTAAAAATATGGGAGAAAATATTAATTCGATAAAATTGGATTTTTGTCCTTTTGTAGATGTTAACCAAAACAATTTATATTTTACAAGCGAAAGAATAGTAAACGATTCTACTAAAATAAATTCTGTAAAAGAATTAAAAGCATTTGCTAATAGAGCCCAAAATGGAACAGGGAATATTTATAAAATTGGATTTGAAGCGTTGAATTTAAATTAGAGTTTTTGTAACTTGAGTTGTTATTTAGAAGGCTAAGGAAACTAGAATATGGTTTTAATTGATAGTTTATAACGTAGCTAATGACTGAAGAATTTCTTCTTTTTTAATATATTAATTACTGAATCTTTTTAGCTATAAGCCTTGTTCTATAACTGAGGTTTGTGCCTCTATTTTTGTAGTAAACATATTAAAATATAGAAAATGAATAAAATTAAACTTATTGAAGGTCGTATTATACAGGTGATTAATGGTGAAAAAGTAAGTGTCTTTAAAGTAGAATTACCTTTTTTAACTGAAATTAAAATGTGGCCTAGTGGTATTGAAGTAGATGTTATTAAAATAAAAGGAAAATATAAAATAACACCTTATGGTTGGGGCGGGAATTTTATTTATACTGAAAAGGTTGGCTAGAAATTGTTTATAACTTTTTACAATTTAATATAAAAATTATATAATCAAACATACAATTTAAAATGATTATTATATATTTGTAATTCAAAAAAATATCTCTGTTACAGCAGAGATATTTATAATCGGTTGCATCCGATTATTGTATAATATTTAAATATAAATAATTTTATGATTACAAATTTACAAAAAAAAACGGAAAACCCGTCATACAAAAGACGATTAGCATCCTTAGAAGGTTGCCAAAATGATTTGAAGAACGAACTTTTATTGATGTTTTCAGCGTTTTATAGCGCTTTAAATAATTATAAAGAAGAGGTCGTTCAAACGCCTCCTGAGGCTAGAGCTAGAGGGTTTGAAGCTTCGCTTTTAAATTCCAAAATGATACAGAGTATTCAAGAGCATTTTCCAAGAAATTGGAAGTTTGGTAAATACAAACGATTTACACTTCGTATTAATGGATATATTATTCTTTTTAAGAAGTTTAATCAGAAAGGATTACCAATGAATATTAAGACTAAATCTGTGACAGCTATCTCTCAGCAATTATCAATTCCGTTGTTTGATGATACTACATTCGTTGCTGAGCCTATATTGTTTTTTGGTTACAGTAAAGATAGTATTGGTAGAATAATTAACCCGAAACTTGTCTATATAGATGAAGACCAAGTTAAGTGGGAAATTAATAGAGATAGTGCTTCAACTGTTAAAACAATTTCTATTTCAAAAGAAGAAAAAATCGCTATGCCGAAACTGCGATCTGAAGTTGTTAGAAAAAACGTTTCGAATAAATAATTAGAATTGGATGCAACTTTTTATTAACTAAATAAACTAAATAAAAAAATGGAACTTAATTATAAGCAGTTAATTTTTGCACGTGAATACAGAAAATATTCACAAACAGACTTAGCTTCTCATATAAATGGATTGTCTCAGTCAAATTTATCAAAATTTGAAAAGGGTTTGGGAACTCTTTCAGACGAAATTGTTCAAAAGATTATATTATTCTTAGATTTCCCAGAGAAGTTTTTTGTTAGAAGAATTTCAAATAGAGTTGAAAATGCTCATTACAGAAAAAAGTCAGCAATAAATAAATCTACTAGATTAGATATTGAGTATGGTAATAAAATAATAGGGTTTATTATAGATCAAATGACAAACTCTGTAGAATGGCCAGAATTTTTATTGAAACCAATTGATATCGAAGATGGGTTTTCTCCAAAAACGATAGCAAAGTACATTAGAAAACAAATGGGTTTAGATATTGATATGCCTGTAAAAAACATCTTTAATTTATTAGAAAGTAATGGAATTATAGTTGTTCAATTTGATACAACTGAAAAATTTGATGGAGTTTCTTTTCTTACAGATAAAGGGAATCCAGTAATTGTTATAAATAGTAACTTCAGTAATGATAGAAAACGTTTTACTTTATCACACGAATTGGCTCACATAATAATGCATATTGCAGGAGGTTTTCTGATACCAGAATATCGTAATGTTGAGAATGAAGCTAATGATTTTGCTTCAGAATTTTTAATGCCAGAAGAGCATATTAAGCAATCACTTAGAAATCTAAAACTATCAGAATTGGCAGAACATAAAATTTACTGGCTAACTTCTATGGCTTCTTTAATTAGAAGAGCAAAAGATGTTGGAAGTATTTCCTATGACAGATATAGGTACTTAAATATTGAGTTAAGTAGAAAATGGGGAAGAAAAAGTGAACCAGTAAATGTTTTCATAGATGAACCGAAGCTTTTTTTGACTTCTTATAAAATGCATAAAAATGATTTAGAATATTCAGATTTAGAATTAGCAGAAGCTTTTGGTTTACCTTTAGATGTTCTCAAAAGATTTTGTGACTTTTCTAAAGGTAATTCTAAATTAAGAGTACTCTTATAATAAATATAGAATTAAAATAAAAAAACGATTTGAACTAAAGTTTAAATCGTTTTTTTATACCCTAAAAACAAAATTCTAAAATAACAACCAATCAAAACCCAATCAAAACCCAATCAAAAAAAACAAACCCAAATTAAACCTTTTGTAATTTAAAAAGTCTAATGTTTTTAAACCCTTCTTATCTTGGTGAAGACATTCTTTTTAAAACAAAAGCCACAACTACTATTATTTGTAATAGTAGTATTCTGTTTTTGTGTAAGCTGCAACAAGACTAAAACAGATATTGTTGCTACAACAGCAAGTAATAGCACAACTATTAACGACAGTATTCCTGTTTACAATTTTGATCAACTAGAACCTCTATTATATACAGATAGTAACAAAACATATATTGTTAATTTTTGGGCAATGTGGTGTGCTCCTTGTGTTAAAGAGTTACCGTATATACAAGAATATCAAAAAAAGCATCCCGATACAGAAGTAATATTAGTGAGTCTAGACTTTACAAAAGATATAGAAACTAAGCTGAAACCATTTTTAAAAGAAAAAAACATTACTTCTAAAGTTGTGTTGTTAGACGACCCTGCATCTAACATTTGGATAGATAAAATAGATCCAAATTGGTCTGGAGCAATACCGTTTACAGTTATTTTTAATAATAAAAAACGAGCTTTTTACGAGCGGTCGTTTGAAAATGTAGAAGACTTAGAAAACGAAATAAATAAAACAATACATAAATAATTTAAGATGAAAAGAATAAGTGTAGTATTTACTATGGTTGCCATGTTAGCAATTGTACTGGTATCATGTAAAAATAAAGAAAACCATAAACATGATACAGCTTTAGAGCATAAGGAACATGAACATGGTCCAGATAGTGAACACCATCCAAAAGATGGAAAAGGAAAACATCATGATGGAGACCGAAAAGGTCCACCACATGGAGGAGATAGAAAAGGACCACCAAAAGGAGGAAGTCCAGAGCAAACAAAAACAATAGAGGAAATTGGAGGTTATAATATTGGAGATGTAGCAACCGATTTTAATCTTAAAAATATAGATGGTTCTATGGTGTCTCTTGCAGGTGTTGAGAATGCTAAAGGCTATATTGTAACTTTTACTTGTAATGAGTGTCCTTTTTCAAAATTATACGAAGACCGTTTAATCGCGTTGCATAACACATATGCTCCACAAGGATATTCTGTAATTGCAATAAACCCAAATAGTCCGGAAAATGAAAAAGAAGGTTATGCAGCAATGCAAACTCGTGCTAAAGACAAAGCGTTTCCGTTTGCGTATTTAGTAGACGAAGGACAAAAAATATATCCGCAATATGGAGCTGTTAGAACTCCACAAGTATTTCTATTAGACAAAGAGCTTAAAGTACAATACATTGGAGCTATTGATGATAATTCTAAATCTCCAGAAGATGTAAAAGTGAAGTACGTTGAAGAAGCGATTAAAGCATTACAAGCTGGCAAGAAACCAAGTCCAAACTTAACAAAAGCCATTGGATGTCCAGTAAAAGCAAGCAGAGGATAATTAATAGCAAATTATGTTTTTTTTATGTTTTTTTTGATACTTAAAACATTTACTCTCTAAAAATAGTCTTCTTAAATAAATCCCATTTCAACCTCAAACCTACTTCTGTAAACGTAAAACCTGCTGCTGTTGCAGAGGCAATATTACTATGTAAACCATAAATATTTGCTGTAAACCTATTCGAAACATTGTAGCCTAATTTACCTTGAAAACGGTAAGTGCTTTGTTGTGGTTGGTCTTCTATAAACTGTAAGCCTGTTGCAACATTTAGGTTATAAAACCATTTTCCTTTTTGGTTTTTTACAAGTTCAACAAACACTTCGTACACATTAAATTTTTCTGGACTAAAATATATTGTTGGTACTTGGTCTTTAAAAGTTATGTATTGGTAATTTAAACCTGCTTTAAGTACAGGTTTGCTTAACAGGTTATAATATAAAGAGGTAAATAATAAATGGCTTTGGTTGTTGTCATTTTGCCATGTGTAATTGTATTGTGTAAACCAACCCAATTTAAAATTTGTGTTTACATTATAGTTAGCATATAATGTGTTTTGTACAATTTCTCGACTTACTAAATCGGCATTAAAATCTTGCCATTGGCTTTTAAAACCAAGATCTAGAGTTTGTAATTTTATTGGTTTTAAATTAAAAACAATATCAGTTAAAAACTGAGTGTAGGCTGTTGTTTTTGCATTGATATCTGTAATACCAACATGTGCTCTTACACCAACTTTAGGGTGTAGTAAATAAGAGACACCAAGTAGCATATTATTTGCTTTAGCTTCATTTTTGGTTACGGTGTTTTTAGAATCTCTATAACTATACACACCATTAACCTGTAATTTTGTAGATAATGGTACGGTTACGTTTGTTGTAGATGTAATAGCTTCATTATCTCCATTATCGAAACTATAAGCTGTTTTGGTTTCAACAAAGGGTGTAAACTGTTTGTCTAGTATGTTTATAAAATTTATCGCATCTTTTTGATTCTTAAAAATGGATAAGGTTTTATTTGCTGCATCGTAAGCATCATTATATAAGCCAGATGCTTTTTGTGCATTTGCTTTACCTAAATTCCCATCAAAAGAAATGCTATCGTTTACTAAAATACTGTTGTAATCTTTAAGACTCTTTTTAAAGTCACCTTTGTATGTGTTTAAAGTAGCACGTAAAGCTAAAACCCAATTTTCGTTTGGGTTTGTGGCAGCTAAACCTGTAATTAATGTTTCGGCAGCTTTGTATTTTTTATTCCAAATTAAGGCTTGTATGTAGCGTTCTGTTGTTTGCTGTGTTAGTAGCTTGTTTGTATTCGTTAATCCATCAAAAGCTTGTTTACTGGTTTTTAGTGCATCTTTTTCTTTTCCGTTTAAATGTGAAACTAATGCTAAACCATTTAAAGCGGTTAATTTGTTTTCTGGATTTTCTGATAATACATTATAGGTGTCTTTAGCTTTCTCAAACTGATTAGAAATTAAATACAAATTAGCAAGATTTAACAACGTGTCTTTATCGTTATTAAAAAGGGTTAAGTTTTCTTTTAAAAGAACTTCTGCTCCAGTATAATCTTGTGCTTGTTGCTTTTGGTATGCATAACCTAAATACATATACTTTTTAGAGGTTAATGCATTTGGATTTCCTGGTAAAACATCTAACGCTTTATTGACATAAACTAAAGCGTCTTCGTATTCTTTTAAGTTAGATAATGTATTTGCATAACTTAATAATGCAGGAAAGCTTTTTGCATCTTCATTTATTAAACCTTTAAAATAAGTTTTAGCTTTTGGGAAATTTTTATTCCATAATAAAGATTCACCATAGTTTAGTTTTACCTCAAAGTCGTTTGGGAAATCTGCTAGTAAATTTGTAAAAAGCGTGTTGGCTTGTTCTGGTTTTCCGTTTAGCCCAATTGCACGCCCATAACACAATCGTGCAGTTTTATTATCTGGATAATCTTTTAAAATGGTATTAAAAAACGTTTCTGCTTCAGTGTATTTACCAGTTTCTAAATAAGTAAAACCTTCTTGCATGTCTTGAGAAAAGCTAAAGAAGCCAGTAAACAATAGTAATAGTAGGATAATAGATTTGAATGTCATGTGCTTGTTTTAAATCATTTGCAAGTTAAGCATTCAATTTCAATCATTCGTCTACACCAATGGTCGACTCGTCGAAATTCAAAAGACTTTGAGAGGTGTCTAATGCATCTTTGTATCAGAAATCAAGCACAATACTAATTTAAAACACAATAATTATGGCTTTACAAATTTTAGAAAACAACGGAACATTTCATTTAGAAGGAAACCTTAACGCTACAACTTCAAGATCATTTATTATTCATTTTGAACACATTATTAGTAGACTTAAAAAAGTAACAGTAAATATCGAAAAAGTAAAAGAAATCGATAGAAATGGTGTAGCAGCTTTTAAAATATTACTAGCAAACGCCTTAAGAAATAATAAATTATTTTCTATCACAGGAAATGGTTGTGAAGATATTTATAAAGATTTTAATTAAACAAACACAGCTTAAACAATAACATATAAAACCCAAAACTATGGCACTTACAATTACACAACAAGACAACACAATTACTTTAGAAGGCATATTAAATGCAGCAACAGTAAAAAATTTTAAAATGCATTTTGGATATATTCAAAATCCTTTTAGAAGCTTAACTGTAGATTTTGATAAGGTTACCGAGATGGATGCTTCTGCACTATTTACATTAAAAGAAATGTATAGAAATGAAGCATTAAAAAGCAATCCATTTTTTGTTGCTGGTTATAGAAGCGAAGAGATCTACGAAGATTATCAATTTTCGAACATAGCCTAATTAATAATACCAAACACACCAAATAAGATGCAAGCTTTAACTCTTTTAAAAACGAAAAAAATAACTCCAGAACAATTGTTTATGCTAAGTGTATTAGCAGTAAATGGAGGGAATTATTTTTACAATCTTATTTTGGGTCGTGTATTAGGTCCAGCACAATTTGCAGATGCAGCTGTGTTAATTACCTTTTTATTAGTGTTGTCTTTTGTAGCGATGACGTTTCAATTAGTAACTGCAAAATTTTCGGTCATTTTTGAAAACGAAACCTTTACAAATTTTGTTTCAAAAATTTATAAGAATGCAACTATTGTAGGTCTTGGTTTAGGCGCTTTAATAATTGTGTTTGCAAAGCAACTGCAAGCAGTTTTTAATACTTCGTCTTCTACTATGTTTACCATTTTTGGAATTGGAGTGCCTTTATACTTTTTAATGAGTGTAAATAGAGGTGTGTTTCAAGGTAAAAAAGAATTCAAGTCGTTATCGATTACGTATCAAGCTGAAATGTTAAGTCGATTAATTATCACTTTAGGTTTAATATTCTTGTTTAATATTCAATCTTCGGTTGTTATTGCCATTGGAATTTTAGTCTCTTTCGGATTTGGTTTAGTGCCATTTAAATTTAAAAATTTAAACTTTAAAAAGATAATTGCTATTGAAGCAACCAAAGCGAAACAGGTTAAAAACTTTTTTATCATTACTGCGTTTTACGAGTTTACACAAATTATTATTAACAATAGTGATATTTTATTAGTAAAACATTACTTCGAGGCGCACGATGCAGGTTTATATGCTTCATTAGCTTTAATTGGTCGTATAGTATACTTCGTTGCTTGGATGTTTGTTATGTTGTTATTGCCAACAGTAGTTCAGCTTAAAAAAGAAGGGAAAGCAACAGCTCCAATATTATTTAAATATGTTGGTTATATCGCAGCAATTGCAACAGCAATAGTTATTGGTTGTGCTTTATTCCCAGAAACAGCAATTACAATGTTATTTGGAGAAAGTTATTTAGCAATCGCTCCTTTGTTGTGGAAGTACGCTTTAGCAACTGGTTTGTTTGCCATATCAAACATATTTGCTTACTACTATTTGTCTTTAGATAGGTATGTGCCTGTGGTTATTTCTGGAATCTTTGGAATGTTACAAATGGTATTAGTTGTCTTTTTTCATGAGAGTTTAGAACAGGTAGTACACATGCAAATTATAGCAATGGTTTCATTGTTAGTTATCCAAGTAATCTTCTTCATGTTTGATTCTAAATTGAAGAAATAAAAGTTTAAATAAATATATTTTATTAGTCTAAAACAGAAGAAAAGGCTGTGGTTTTAAACTACGGCTTTTTCTGTTTTATATCCATAAATCATCTATCGATGAATGGTAAATCTACACCTTCTTTCCATTCGTCTACAGCAACAAGCAACCTATCTAAAGTCGCCTATTTTACTGGCTTTTATAACGCAAATTTGTAGTGTAATTAAGAAACAACAAATAAAAAACACTTTAAAATTATATATTATGAAACTAGCAATCGTAACAGCATATCCGCCAAGTAAAGTAACATTAAACGAGTACGCTTACCATTTAGTAAAGCATTTTAGACAAAAAGAAAGTGTTACTGAAATAGTTTTACTAACAGATAAAACTGAAGGTGCAAAAGACATCGCTTTTACAGAAGATGGTTGCAAGATTACAGTTAAAGAATGTTGGGAGTTTAATAGCTATACAAACATTATAAATGTTACCAAAGCTATTAACAACACACAGCCAGATGCAGTATTGTTTAACTTACAATTCATGAAATTTGGAGACAAAAAAGTAGCTGCTGCTTTAGGTTTAATGTTACCATTGGTTTGCAAATTGAAAAAAATTCCAAACATCGTGTTATTACATAACATATTAGAAGAAGTAGATTTAGGGAATGCTGGATTTACGTCTAACAAAATCATGCAAAAAGTATATGGTTTTATAGGAACTAGCTTAACAAAGTTAATATTACAAGCAGATACAGTTGCAGTAACCATGCAAAAATATGTTGATGTTTTAGAGACAAAATACAATGCTAAAAATGTGACTTTAATTCCACATGGAACATTTGAAATTTCTGAAGAAAAACCACAATACGATTTACAACAAGGACCTTTACAAGTTATGACTTTTGGAAAATTTGGAACCTACAAAAAAGTTGAAAGTATGATTGAAGCTGTAGAGAAAGTAAGAGCATCAACAGGATTAGATCTTGAGGTTGTAATTGCAGGAACAGACAACCCAAATGTACCTGGTTATTTAGCAAAAGTACAAGAAGACTATAAGCATGTGCCACAAGTACGTTTTACTGGTTATGTTGAAGAATATGAAGTGCCAACCTTATTTAAAGAAAGTGCAGTAGTTGTATTTCCATATACATCAACAACTGGAAGCTCAGGAGTTTTGCACCAAGCTGGAAGTTATGGTAAAGCAGTAGTGATGCCAGATTTAGGAGATCTTGCTCTATTAGTAAAAGACGAAGGTTATAAAGGTGAGTTTTTCGAGCCAACTTCTGTTGCTAGTTTAGCAACTGCAATTGAAGCTATTGTAACTAACGCAGTACATAGAACAGCTTTAGGAAAAGCGAATTACGAAGCTGCAACTGCTTATCCAATGGAAAAAATAACAAACATGTATTTAAATAATTTTGATAAGATTATTACTAAAAAAGTGCCTACACAAAGAGTTGTATTACAAGCTACAACCGTAGAATAATAATATTAAACGCTGCCTTTTTGGTCCCAAACAATTAGTTAGTAATATATTTAAACGAAACCTTTTTTGTTCCATTTTTATCAATAAACCCAAAACGTTTTTGGGTGTTACGACGCCAAGGTCTACTGCCTACAACATCCTTTGGTACATCTACAAAATCATATAAAGTCCAAGACATAAATTGCAAATTATTAGCTGCAATTAGGTCTTGGATTTTTTTGTGGTAGTTGGCTTGATCTTCTTCAGAAGAGCCAAAAGGTTTCCAAAAACCAGAATAAGAAGATATTCCAAATTCCTGTAAAACCAATAGCTTATCAGGAATTACTGTTCTCATTGTTTTTATAGCAACATCTAGTTTGTCTAAATTTTCGTAATAATGAAAGGAAATAAAATCGACTTTATCTTTTAAAATAGGTGCACTTTGCGTGTTAGACCAACCAATAGTTACAGGATGTATATTGTCGATAGATTTTACTAAATCTATCATTTTATCTAACCAAGCAATCACATTTTCTTTCCCTCTAGATTCAAAATCTAAATTGGGTTCGTTTTTAATGTCCCAGGCAATAATAGCATTGTGATCTTTAAAAGTAGATACTATTTTTTCTGCATGACGTTGGTTTAAGGTCCAGTTCATAACAGAATAATCGCCATAAAAATCAAACAAGGTCAATACTACTTTTAGATTGTTTTCTTCAGCAGCATCTAAAGTCTGTTTTAATTTTTCTAGCTTTTTAGTATTTACATCTGCTTTTCCAAAGTCATCATATTGTACAAAAACTCTAACCGAATTTAAACCTGCTTTCTTTATAATTTTAAAGTCTTTAGCAATGGTGTCTTTCGCGAAAGCGTTACCAAACATATTCCAAGGTGTTGCTTTTGGATAGTAGTTAATACCTTTAATAATTAAGCTATCTGTTTCTATTTTACTTATTTCAGCCTTAAAAGACTTATTGTTTTCTTTTACTAAATGTCTAATGCGCCAAAAACCATCTTCTAACAAAAAGACCATTTTGTATGTAGATGTTTCGGTAGTTTCTAAAACAGCTTTTTTATCTTTAAAAATACGTTTATATTCTACAACATTTCTATCTGTAATCACTGCTAATTGCCCATCTTCGCTAAAAAATTCTAAAGTAGGATTGTGATTTAAAGTTGTTGCTTCAATGGTTGTGTTTTTAGCTTTATTTAATGCAATAAAATCAAATATATTTTTCCTTGCACTATCTGTGTAGTAATCTTTTATACCACTCGTGGTATTCGTTTTGTAAGCAATTTGCTTTACATACCAAGCATCTAAATAATCGTTTTGTAAGGCATTTAAAGTTTGGTTATCCATTGGTCTGCCTTCGTTTGTTAAAGGTTCCCAAACTATTTTTGGTAAGTATTGTTCTACTTTTTTAATTTCAGTATGTAGCATTTTGCTTCGGTCTGCTCCAGTGTTTAAATAGCTAAATAATGCACTAAAACCAGAAATAATTAGGACTACAATCAAAAGATATGAGGCGATTAATATGGTACGTAGTATGTTTTTATTAAGACCTACCATAGTTTTGTTGTGTTAAATTCTTTTTCTATTCCAGCAGTTTGAATGCTAAAATTATAATCACCATTTTTATAAATAGCAGGCTTTAAGTAGAAGTATACATAACCATTAAATGATGTTTTTGTAAGCGTATCTATAAGTAAACCATCTTTGTGAATTTGAAGTCTTACATGCAAACCATCAGGAATCATTTGTTGCATAAAACTTTGCAGTGGTCCAACGGTTATAGTTCTGTTTTTATCTAGAAAAGTAACATCGAAATCTTTAATAACTTGTTTGTATTTAAGTAACAGGCTATTGCTTTCAGACATGCCATCTACGTAAGCTTTAATGCTCCAATTATCTGCATAATCTGGGTGAATCATTCTAGCCTGTGCAACACCTTCAATGGTTGTTCCTGTAGTTTTTAAAATATTTTGGTTTTTATTTGTGATAAAAAACGTGACAAATGTACCATCACTAACCACATTATCTTGTTTGTCTTTTATTACAGTAGTCTCAAAAGTTGTAATTTGATTTCCGTCTGCATAATCATGAGGGCGTTTTGCCGAAATTTTAAAATCTGTAGGAATTGCAGCAGTAACATTAATAGTATATTCTTTAGAGTTGATGCCTAAGCTCTCTGAAGAAATTAACATGCGACCACTTTCTTTTTTAGAATTTATATTTTTAAAGCAAATTAGATTTTTAGTAAAAATGTCATTGTTTTCTTCGGAAGCTAAAAATTGAAACTTTGCATTTACTTTCGTGTTTGTTGGTACAGGATTGTCTAAAGAATCTGTTGGAATAACAACCAACATTGTATAATCTGTTCCTCCTGCTTCAATACTTGGAGGACCAATATAGGTTTCCATAGTTGCAACCTCTGCTTTTGGATTTATATTGAATTGACCCGAAATAGATGTGTCTTTATCAAGCAATTCCCAATTAATAACTCCAATTTTTTTAGTAATATTTTGCGGAATATGATAAAGAAGCATCTCTCCTTCTAATGAAGCAGATACCAAAGTAGAACCATAACTATTAGAACAATATAGTAATGGTTTTTCGTTTTCTGAAGCGGTAAATTTTAAAACAATAGTAGTGCCAACTTCATACTCTGTTTGAGTAGTTAATAAAGTAATAGGCTTAGTGGTTTCACTGTGTTGCACAACAGCAAAGGATGATAATAAAATCAAACCTAAAAGAAACAGGTATGTACGTTTAAGTTGCATTAATTTGGGCTTCCTATGTATGTGTTAATTTCTATTTTAATATAACTAAAATCCGGATGATCAATTTTTTGCAATTGTGCATCGCTATGGTTTTCAATTCTATTGGGTACTATTTTACGAGCAATAGCATCGTTTGGTAAACCATTTACAAAAATATTTTTCATATCTGAATTAATGATTTTTACACGACCATCCTTCAGTATTTGATATTCGAAATCTTGCTTACGTTGTTGTCTCACACCTTCTTTTATAAATAAATGATCCACCCAAACCATGTTTTTATTAGCATCGTAGTACGTAATTAAAAGCTGAGGTATTGTAATTTCTTGGATTCCGCTATTAAATAAATTTCCGCTTATGGTTCTTTCTTTAATATTGATAGCACTTAATACTACGCTTTTATACAAATCAGATCCAGAAACGTTTCCAGCAACTTGCAAGTTGAATTTGGTTGGTTGTTCTTCAAATTCAATAGGCGTAAATTCATCTGGATTAAATGTGTCTGGAATAGAGTCTTGCGTTCTAGACCAAGCAATACCCTCAAAATTAATTCTAAAACTACTAGATTCTTTAGGCATTAATTTATGCTTGATATGGTATTTGGCGTTGTATGTTGCTAGTTGTTTGTTATCATCATTATATAATGTTCCTTTTAAAATAACATCTGCTGGTACATTGTCTATGTTTTGAACTTCGCCAATAATTGCATAACTACCATCATATTGCACTAATTTAGCCGAAATCACTTCTAAAACAGGTTGTTTTAATATATCTTCATGATGTGTTTGCTCTGTTGTAATACGTCGTCTACCTTGATTAAAATACTTAGTTGCATTAGCCGAAAAGAGTTGGTCTGGTGGTAAATCGTTATTTAAATCGTCTGGTTGCAAATACCATTTACCTTTTCGTTTTGATAACGATTTATAATCAATTTTTTCAATTTTCTCTAAAGGTGTAATCCATTGGCTAGTCACTTTTGCAGAGACTGTGCTATCGTTAAGTTTCGTTATTTCTGTTTCAATAGCATCCATTTTCCCATAACTACTCAGTAAGCCATCGGTTACTGAAATTTCCAACATGTATTGTGCAATTGGTAACTGGTTTTCTGGATCTATTAAACTGTGTGCTTTTTCAAATTCTTTAAAATCTAAAGCATCATAATAAGCAATAATAGCATTTTCTGGACTGCGTTGCGAATCGTTTTTTAGGTAGAATAAATAAATACCATAAAATACAGCTATGGCAAGAATTAGTGACCAAACATGAGTGATTCGTAATACATTTTTATTAAACTTATTATACGTTGTTGGAAATTTTAAAAAATCAGGAACCGATTTTATGCGTGTTTTTAAAGCATTTACCCAAAGCATTTGTATGTTTAAAACAAACGCAATTAAAACAGTTAAAAACGGAATAATTCCCCATATTATTTTAAGCCATTTAGCAACATCTTCTTTTGGTAAAATGGAAGATACAGGAGGAATGTTAAGTCGTTCC
Organism: Lacinutrix sp. Bg11-31; assembly: GCF_002831665.1. Lineage (NCBI taxonomy): Bacteria > Pseudomonadati > Bacteroidota > Flavobacteriia > Flavobacteriales > Flavobacteriaceae > Lacinutrix > Lacinutrix sp. Bg11-31. The sequence goes on along the minus strand of NZ_CP025118.1, from coordinate 2,354,424 downwards.
CAAACCATAATGCCATTTTCTAATTGTCGTAAACGTTGCCAGCCACAGTAGTAGAGAATCGGATCGTAAAATTTATCATTAGAAAATATATACTTGAGGTTGTACTTTTCTGGAGTTGTTAAAAACTGCTGTAAAGATCCTATTCCTGCAACGCCTTTAAATTTTGAGTTTTCTAAACGCTCGATTGGTCTTGTCGTTAATTCTGGTAATCGTCTTGCAGAATGGTAATTTCCATCTACAGTCATGGCATTAGTTTGCGCACTTAGCCAAGCCATTTGGTCACCAAAACCTAGTGTTAAAAACCGCCATTTATCATGATCATCTTGGTTTAAAAAATTCACGATTGGTAACATCTTTATTTTCTGCGGTTGCGATGGTCTAAAATAGTTTAAACTCATAGTGAAAACGACCATAAACACCATTAGTCCGGCTAATATTCCACCAATAATACGATGGTAAATAGCTCCGAATTTAGACTGAATAAGTTCTTTTAAATCACCCTCAACAAAACGATAGGTGAATTCGCCTAATAATGGTAGCGATAATATGGAAGCCCAAAGTGTAAATCGATCTAGAGTTAGGATGTTAAAAGCGGTTTCGCCCAACATTTTTAGTGGTACTGGAGTGGTTCCTCCAGTTCCTAAAATGGTACAAATAGTTATTGATAAGCCAAAAAACAAGTAACGTTTGCTATAATATCTGTAAAATATGTAGGGTAATAATAGGAGTAAAATTCCCCAAGGAATTAAAAAGAATACTAAACCTGAGGATGTGATTTCTAGGAAATTATCACGAGAACCATGCGGAATTGGAACCTGAGTAATTGGGTTGGCTTTAGAGTTTAACCAATAAGGGAAAATACAACCTATAATTAATACTAAAGACAACATGCCAAAGCTTACAATACGCTTAAAAAGCTTGAAGAAGCTATTCAGAAATATTTTGAAAGTCACTTCTTTCATGGTCTTTACTTGCTCTCTAGAAACATCCATAATAACCATCCCTATTAAGGGAAAGATAAAAAATATCATTCCAAAAATAGGTGTTACATGATGCGAAGTAACTGTTACAGCTATTAATGATAGTGATGTAGCTAAGTACCATTTCTTACCCGTTTTTAACCACAAATAAATTTCTGGTAACGCATGCATTAATACCGAAACACCAATAATACTTGGTAACTGTCCAAAAATATGAAGCGTTTCTACAAAAGAAGACGAAAACACAGCTAAAACAGCAGCATAACCTGCAACTGTTTTGTTACCTGTCATCATTAAAGAAAAACGATAAGTGCCTGTAATAAATAGTACAATCGCAATAAGCGCAACGCTAAACATTCCAAATTTTAAACCACCAATCATTGATAATAACCCAATAGATTGATGTACTAAAGGTGGATAGCTTTGTACCGTAAAACCAGTGTACCATTCGTAATTCCAAGGTTCGAACCAGCTATTTGCATAATGATCTGCAAAAAACAGGTGTATTAACGCATCATAAGTAGTTTCCAAAGTGAAAAAGATGGCACTACCATGAAACGCCAATCCTAAAAGGATGGCAACGATTAAGTATTTGTTTGAGGTTTCTTTCATTTAAAGCCTAAGCTATAATATTATGGTAAAGATAAATAAATATAATAGTGCTCCTATTTTTAATTATCTATAGCAATCTACCATTCGTCGACACATAACTATAGGTTAAACTAAATAAGAATTTTAGGGCTGCCTTCTCTTGTACATTTGTACCATCAATAACAAACAAAACGACTTATTATGAAAGTTTTAGCAATAGATGACCAACAATTAGTATTACTTCCTTTACAAAAAAGATTAGCCGAACTAGGTTACGAAGTAAAAACAGAAACTGATGCTACTAAAGGATTAGAATTATATGAATCTTTTAATCCAGATTTAGTAATTGTAGATATTAATATGCCAGGAATTTCTGGATTAGAAGTTGTTAAGCACATAAGAATTACTAAAAACTCTCAAACACCTATAATGGTTTTATCTGGAGATACAAAAGATGAAACTATTACTGAGGGTTTTGAATTAGGAATTAATGACTACATGAAAAAGCCATTAAGCTTAAACGAGATTAGTGCACGTGTGAAACGCTTAATTGGTGCACCAGAATTACAAAACTCGGTGACTAAAAGCGACGTTATGATACAGGAACGTTGTGTTGGTGTAGTAATACCTTGTTATAATGAAGAAGAGCGTTTGTTAAGTGATGAGTTTATTAACTACATCGATAAAAATTCTGGTTACCATTTATGTTTTGTAAACGATGGTAGTAAGGATAAAACATTAGACGTTTTAAAAGAATTGCAAAAAGGAAGAGAAGACTTTATTACAGTTTACGATTGTGAGAAAAACGGAGGGAAAGCAGAAGCTGTACGTCTAGGAATGTTACACATGGCTAAAAAAGTAGATTTAGATTATATAGGGTTTTTAGATGCAGATCTATCTACAGACTTAGCAGATTTTGACGATTTAGTTAAGACTATCGAAACTTCAGAATTTAAAATTGTTAGTGGATCACGTATCTCAAGAATGGGAGCAAATATCACTAAAGAGTCTGCTAGAAAAATAATAAGTTTAACTATCAATTTTATAATCAGAAAAATTTTAAAAATGGATTTTAAAGATACACAATGTGGAGCAAAAATCTTCCATAAAGATGTTATCAACATTGCATTCGATAAAAAGTTTGTAACACAATGGATTTTTGATGTAGAGATTTTTAAAAGAATGAGTATCCATTTCGGATTAAAAGAAGCTAAAGCAATGCTTTGCGAACAACCGTTAAAAAGATGGATTCATGCAGATGGTTCTAAATTATCTATGAAGGATTCAGTGAAAATTGTTGGACAATTAGGACAAATTGCTTGGGTGTACAGAAACAAAAAGCAAAATGTAAAGACAGTTGTCTCAACTGAATTAAATATAGCCTAATTACCAATTTTCTAAATCCCTAAATCATGAAAACAGGTATCATAATAATTTTTCATAATAACGAAAAAGACATTGATATAAATGTGTTTATTGAGCAAATAAAACAAACTTCAAATTTAGAATTATGCTTAGTTAATAATGATAGTAGAGATAATACTTTTCAATTATTAAAAGAAATAAAGGAAGCTAGTTCTAATGTGTCAGTAGTTAATGTTAAAAAAATTAAATCTGATGTGTCTGCTGTTAGAGCAGGAGCTAGGTTTATGTCTAATCAGTTCAATTTAATACACTTAGGGTATGTGGCCGTAAATTCACTTAACACCAACAAACATGGTCTAAATGGATTGATAAAGGCAATTGCCGAAAACCAAGAAGTGCTTTTAGATTATAACTTAGAGATATTAAAAAGAAAAAATATCAAGCTAACACTATTTCAAAGTTTATTTTCAATAATAGACTATTTGAAAAAATTAAAAGTAAAAAATCAATTTGTACAACTTCAAATTTTAAGCAAATCATAAATTATGAAAGTATATCCAATAAAATTCAATCCAATATTAAAAGAGAAAATTTGGGGAGGAAACAAGCTAGGAAACCTTTTAGGAAAAGATACAGACAAAGATAATGTTGGTGAAAGCTGGGAAATATCTGATGTGAACGGGAACATTTCTCAAGTTAGTAATGGAGCATATAAAGGTGCTAATTTAAAAGAATTAATAGCAGAGCACGAAGCAAATTTTTTAGGTATAGAAAACTTTGCAAACTTTGGATATAACTTCCCATTATTAATAAAATTTTTAGATGCAAAAACAGATTTATCTGTACAAGTTCATCCAGATAATAAAATGGCTAAAAAACATCACAATAGTTTTGGAAAAACAGAAATGTGGTACATTATGGATAGTGACGATAATGCAGATATTGTTTTAGGTTTAAAAGATAAAACGGTAAACCCTGAAGTTTTAAACCATATAAATGCTAAAAATGTAGATGCTGTTTTTAATAGAGAACAAGTAAAAAAAGGAGACAGCTTTTTTATTCCAGCAGGAAAAATACACGCTATTGGAGCAGGTGTTTTAGCTGCCGAAATACAACAAACCTCAGATATTACATATCGTGTTTACGACTGGGACAGAACAGACGATTCTGGTAAAAAAAGAGAATTACACACACAGTTAGCAGAAAAAGCAACTAAACAATTCGATTCTAACGGAAAAGCTGACTATACGCTATTGCCAAACGAAAGTTCTAATTTAGTTAACTGCGACTATTTTACAACTAATATTTTAGATATTAAAAAGCATCAAATTAAAGACTATACCAACTTAGATTCATTTGTAATTTTTATGTGTGTAGAAGGTGAAGTAGAAGTAACAACAGGTTTACATACCGAAATTTTAAAAATGGGAGAAACTATATTAATTCCAGCAAATGCAGAAGAGGTTATATTTAATTCTGAAAACGCAAAATTATTAGAAGTTTATGTAGACAAGGGAATAGTTAAAAATTTACAACAAGCATCTTAGTCGTCTTTTTACAGCAAAACACAAAGCAATTGTTATATTTGTAAATATCAAACAAAAATATACAATGAGCGTACTTCAAATGTTACAAGATAGAAGCAATACAACTTGCGAGTTATGTACTTCTAATATAGATACCAGACAATATAATATTCCACCATCACTAACAGAAACTGTAGATACTTGCGTTTTGCTTTGTGCAAATTGCGAAGATCAAATAGAAAAAAACACAGAAATGGATATTAACCATTGGAGATGTTTAAACGATAGTATGTGGAGCGAGCACGTTGCAGTGCAAATAATGGCTTGGAGAATGTTACAAAGACTTAGAGGTGAAGGTTGGCCTAAAGATTTGTTAGACATGATGTATTTAGACGATGATGCTTTAGCAATTGCAAGAGCAACAGATGAGCACAAAGATGAAGCAGATAAAATTATTCATAGAGATGTAAACGGTGTCATTTTAGACAATGGAGATTCTGTTGTATTAATTAAAGACCTTAAAATAAAAGGATCTAGCCAAGTTGCTAAACAAGGTACAGCTGTTAGAAATATACGTTTAGATCGCGAAAATGCTACTTTTATAGAAGGTAAAGTTGGTCCAACATTAACTGTTATTATAACAGAATACGTTAAAAAACTATAAAGAATTTTTTAAAGCCGAAGGACTCATATTCTTTATAGACTTGAACTGACGGTTAAAATTAGAAAGGTTTTTAAATCCAGATTTATAGGCAATATCAGCAATGGTATTGCCTTTTTTTTGTCTCATTAATTTGCATGCATTCTCAATTCGTAGTTCGTTTAAAAATCTAAAATACGTTTTGTTAGTTCGCTTTTTAAAATACTTACAAAAAGCATTTTTGGTCATGTTGGCAACACCAGCGATAGTTTCTAAAGACACATCTGTATAAAAGTTAGAGATGGTAAATTCAAAAATGGCTTCCATGCGTTTACCTTCAATCTCACTAAGTTTCTTATCATAAATAAAAGAAGATAAACTTTCAAAATTAGCATTAGAAGTCAGTTTAAGCAATTCTAATAAAATAATAAATCTAGAAATTGGTGTGGCATCCTTTAATTTTAGAAAGTGTGTACACATAATGTCTTTATGAGACATTACTTTAAACCCATTTTCAGCTTGCTTAAAAAAAGGCTCAATTCCATTTAAAGCAGTTAGGTTAAAGAAATCTTTACCAAAAGAATTCTTAGTAAAAAATAAGCTTAACATATGAGAGTTTTTTGTGGCCTTAGTATCAGATTTAAATAAATGAGCTAAGTGACTGCCAATAATTATAATATCATTTTCCTTATAATTATTTACAGAATCTCCAACAATTAATGTGCCTTCACCTTCAACAATTAGACTTAACTGTATATCTTCATGTTGGTGTAGTTTATCATAAAATAAAGGACCAATATCTTCTTGAAACACTAATGTGTCAAGCTCTGGCTTTGGAATTTTAAAAGGAAGAACCTTCATCGTTTATTACAGTTTTATTTCAAAATTAGTTAATTAATATTCAATTTAAACACATTATACATATTTATTGGATAATATAGTATTAGTAATGGATAAATACTAAAATGCATCTATATATAATTATGCTAATTTTACGTAAACAAAATTAGTATACAATGAGTTTAAAATGGGAAGGCGTTATGCCAGCTGTAACTACTAAGTTTACAGATAGTGATGAGTTAGATTTAAAAACCTTTAAAGTTAACATACAAGCACAATTAGATGCAGGAGTTCATGGTATTGTTTTAGGTGGTACCTTAGGAGAAGCAAGTACATTAACAGATGCAGAAAAGAGAACCTTAACAAGAGAAACTGTAGCATTTGTTAAAGGAAAAGTACCAGTACTAATCAATATTGCAGAGCAAAGTACAAAAGAGGCCGTTTTATGTGCAAAAAAAGCAGAAGAAGATGGAGCTCAAGGCCTAATGCTTTTGCCTCCAATGCGATATAATGCTTGTGATAGAGAAGTTGTCGAGTACTTTAAAGCAATTGCCAATAGTACAAGACTTCCAATAATGATTTATAATAATCCTGTAGATTATAAAATAGAAGTAACTTTAGATATGTTTGAGGCGTTACTTGCTAGCTGTCCAAATATCGAAGCCGTAAAAGAGTCGACCAGAGACACAACCAATATTACAAGAATTAAAAATCGCTTTGGAGACAGGTTAAAGATCATGACAGGAGTAGACACTATCGCTCTAGAAAGTTTAATTATGGGAGCCGATGGTTGGGTAGCAGGTTTAGTATGTGCTTTTCCAGCCGAAACTGTTGCTATTTACGAGCTTCAAAAAGCAGGGAAAACTCAAGAAGCAATAGAAATAAACAGATGGTTTATGCCATTATTGGAGTTAGATATAAACCCTAAATTAGTTCAAAATATTAAGCTAGCCGAAGTTGCTGCAGGAATAGGTACAGAAAATGTTAGAGCACCAAGATTACCTTTACATGGCGAAGAACGTAAGCACGTATTAAAGGTCATTGAAGATGGTGTAAAAACCAGACCAACATTACCAGATTATAAAAATTTGTAAAATAGTTTGGGTGTTACCGCTCCAAAAAGCGGTCAGGCTTTACGCTATATCTTTTTTTGCCATATATGGCAGCAAAAAAAGGATGCCGCTTCAATCCTTAACACAAAAGTAAAAGCCAAATAAATAAACAAAGTAATAACAGATGTTAGAAATTAGACCAACATGCGAAAACTGTAACAAATCATTACCTTTTAATTCTAAAGAAGCAATGATCTGTACGTTCGAGTGTACTTTTTGCAAAGACTGTGTAGAAAGTATATTACAACATGTATGTCCAAACTGTGGAGGAAACTTTGTAGAGAGACCAATTCGTCCAAAAGTATTATTGCAAAAATATCCAGTTTCAACAAAAGAAGTAATTAAACCAGTTGATGTTGTAAAGCATCAAGAAAGAATAAATAAAAAATGATAACAGGAAAAAACTATATAGGTAATACATTATCCGCTAAAGGAGAAAAAACATATAAAACATTTAACCCAAAGTTAAATACAGAAAATAATACTCTTTTTGTTGAGGCTACTAATCACGAAATTAATCAGGCAGCACAATTAGCAACCGAAGCTTTTAAAGAATACAGTCAATTTTCCGATGTCAAAAAAGCTAAGTTTTTAAAAGCAATTGCAGAAGAAATTTTAGCTTTAGGAGATAATCTCATTCAAACCTATTGCTCAGAATCTGGATTGCCAGAAGGAAGAGCTATGGGAGAACGTGGTAGAACAATTGGTCAATTAAATGGGTTTGCTGCACATTTAGAAGAAGGGTCTTGGGTTGAGGCAACTATAGATACTGCGCAACCAGAAAGAACACCATTTCCAAAATCAGATATTCGTAAAATGTTAGTGCCATTAGGGCCAGTTGTTGTTTTTGGAGCAAGTAATTTTCCATTAGCATTTTCTACTGCAGGAGGAGACACAGCAGCAGCATTAGCTTCTGGCTGTCCTGTAATAGTAAAATCGCATCCTATGCATGCTGGAACAGGAGAATTAGTAGCTTCAGCAGTAATTAAAGCCGCAGAAAGAACAGGAATTCCAAATGGTGTGTTCTCTAATGTAAATAGTAGTGGTATAGAAGTAGGGCAAACATTAGTACAGCATCCAAATGTTAAAGCTGTCGGTTTTACAGGAAGTATTCGTGGTGGACGCGCATTATTAGATTTAGCCGCAAAACGAGAGGAGCCTATTCCTGTTTTTGCAGAAATGGGAAGTGTAAACCCAGTAGTTATTTTACCAGAAGCCTTAAAAAATAGAGCAGATGCAGTTGCTAAAACGTATGCAGGTTCAATTACTTTGGGTTCAGGTCAATTTTGTACAAATCCAGGATTAATTTTAGGTGTTAAAAGCGAAGGGTTAACCCAGTTTATAAACACATTGTCTTCTCAGATTAAAACAATAGAACCATCATGTATGTTGCATCCCAACATAGCCAATGCTTACAATAAGAATAAAGAAAAAGCACTGTCTCAAAAAGGTATTACTGTTACTGCCAAATACGACGAAAATGTAGCTGCTAATTTTTCAAAACAAACATTAACAACAGTAAGTGGAGCAACGTTTCTTGAAAATACAACCTTACATCAAGAAGTTTTTGGACCATATTCTATAGTTGTACAGTGTGAAAATATAGAGCAATTAGAAACGCTTATTTTAAAGCTTGAAGGTCAATTAACAGCAACAGTTATTGCAGATAATAATGAAGCTTCAAATTATCCTAAAATAATTTCAGCTTTACAAAATAGAGTAGGAAGAATTATATTTAATGGTGTCCCAACAGGAGTCGAAGTTTGTGCATCTATGATGCATGGAGGGCCATATCCATCGTCTACAGATAGTCGTTTTACAGCTGTTGGAGTAGATTCTATAAAACGTTGGGTAAGACCATTTAGTTATCAAGATTGGCCAAACCATCTACTTCCAGATGCATTAAAAAATGAGAATCCTTTAGGAGTATATAGAATTATTGATGGCTTAAAAACAACAAATAAAATATAGAAAATGGCACGTAAGACTTTTTTTTGTGTAGATGCGCATACTTGCGGAAATCCTGTAAGAGTTGTTGCTGGTGGCGGACCAAGTTTAATAGGTGCGACCATGAGTGAAAAGCGTCAGCATTTTTTAAAAGATTACGATTGGATACGAAAAGGATTAATGTTTGAGCCTCGAGGTCATGACATGATGAGTGGTAGTATTTTGTTTCCACCTCACAACCCGGAAAATGATTTTGCCATTTTATTTATAGAAACGTCTGGTTGCCTGCCAATGTGCGGTCATGGAACAATTGGAACAATAACAATTGCCATAGAAGAAGGATTAATAACACCTAAAATACCAGGGAAAATAAAAATGGAAGCACCTGCTGGTTTGGTGAACATAGAGTATAAGCAAACTGGAAAAAAGGTAGATTGGGTAAAATTAACCAATGTAAAAAGTTACTTGGCTGCCGAAGGTTTAACGATAGAAAGCCCAGAATTAGGGGAGATTACATTTGATGTCGCTTATGGCGGAAATTATTATGCAATAATAGATTCTCAAGCAAATTTTTCTGGTGTTCACGATTTTACTGCAGGACAAATTGTTCAGTTTTCTCAAGTCGCGAGAGCATTGATTAATAAAAAATATCCAGATCTATTTGTGCATCCAGAGAATGATACCATTAGAGATGTAACACATATGCTATGGACAGGGAACCCAATAGATCCAAAATCTTCAGGAAGAAACGCTGTGTTTTATGGAGATAAAGCTATAGATAGAAGTCCTTGTGGTACAGGAACATCTGCACGTTTAGCACAACTGTTTGCTAAAGGCAAACTTAAAGTAGGCGAAGATTTTATTCACGAAAGTTTTATAGGTAGTAAATTCACAGGTTGTGTAGAAGAAGCAACAACTTTAGGCGGTAAAATAGCTATTATTCCAAGCATTAAAGGATGGGCAAAAGTTTTTGGTTACAACACTATTGTTATTGATGCTGAAGATGATCCTTATGCACATGGTTTTCAGGTAATTTAATTCTTAGAATAAAATTAACCAGAACTAGTTTAAGAAACTTAATCAGTTGAAATTAATTAATAATGAGATCCTAAAATTATCAAAATCTAAGGATAGAATGATAAGAAATGAGTAAAAGTATTATAATTATTGGAGGAGGAATAATAGGTTTAAGTTGTGCTTATTATCTTCAAAAACAAGGATGTAATATTACTATTATTGATAAGTCCGAAGGAAAAACTGGAGCCTCTCATATTAATGCAGGCTATATAACGCCAAGTCATTTTATTCCATTAGCGACTCCAGGAATGATTACTAAAGGTATTAAATGGATGTTCGATTCTACAAGTCCATTTTATGTAAAACCAAGATTAGATTTAGATTTTTTAAAGTGGAGTTTGGCTTTTAAAAAATCGGCAACTACCAAAAAAGTAGAACAAGCAATTCCCGTTATTAAAGATGTCAACTTGTTAAGTCGTGAATTATATGAAGATATAAAATCCAGTCGCGATTTTAATTTTCATTATGAAAGAAAGGGTTTGCTAATGTGCTATAAAACTAATGAGGTTGAAGACGAAGAATGGAAAGTTGGATTACGTGGGATTAAAGAGGGTTTAAATGTAAAGTTGCTTTCTGCTAAAGACGTAAAAACAATTGAACCTAATGCAAATTTAGATATAAAAGGAGCTGTTTATTACAATTCTGATGCACACATGACACCTAATAGTTTTATGGTAGAAATGCAGACGTATTTAAAATTTAAAGGTGTTACTTTTTTCACTAAAGAAGAGGTTGTAGATCTTAAATTTAATAAAAAAACGATTACTAAAGTAATTACAAATAAACAAGAATTAGAGGCAGATGAAGTTGTTTTAGCTGCAGGAAGTTGGAGTCCACTAATAACTAAAAAACTGAATTTAAAAATTCCTATTCAAGCAGGAAAAGGTTATAGTATAAATACTAAATCTAATACCAAAATTACGATTCCTGCTATTTTGTGCGAAGCAAAAGTAGCAGTAACTCCAATGGATGGTTTTACGCGTTTTGCAGGCACTATGGAAATAGGAGGTATAAATAGTAATATTAATCCAACAAGAGTAAATGCAATTGCTAAAGCTGCATCACATTATTATTCTGGTATCACGCTTACCGATAAAGAAAAAGCTGAAGCTTCGTGTGGTTTAAGACCATGTTCTCCAGACGGCTTGCCTTATATTGGAAAGTCTTCAAAGTGTAATAATTTAACAATTGCAACAGGACACGCAATGATGGGTTGGAGTTTAGGGCCAGCAACTGGGAAGTTAGTTTCAGAAATTATTTCAGATAGAAAAACTTCGTTAAATTTACATCCATTTCATCCAGATAGAAAATTTTAATATGAGATACCAACCAATTCCGAATACCTTATTCCAAAAAAATAGAAATCATTTTATTTCTAAAATGGAACCCAATACTATTGCTATTCTAACATCCAATGATGTCAAACATAATAATGCAGATGATATAATGGGTTTCGCACAAAACAATGATTTGTTTTATCTCTCAGGTGTAGACCAAGAAGAAACTATTTTGGTTTTATATCCAGATGCACATAAAAAAGAAAATAAAGCCATTTTGTTTGTTAAAGAAACCAATGAGCAAATTAAAATTTGGGATGGCGAAAAACTAACCAAAGAACAGGCAACAGATGTTTCTGGAATTTCTCGAGTAGAATGGGTTTCAGACTTCGAAATGCTTTTGCAATACATGGCTTTTGAAGCCGATGGTTTTTATTTAGGGCATAATGAATATTTAAAGCGTGCTACTAAAGATCAAGAAACGCAACAAGACAGAATGATAAAATGGTGTAAAGAAAAATACCCATTACATAATTATCATAGAGCTGCTAAAATAACTAGAGATTTACGTCCAACAAAATCGGAAGTAGAAATTGCTCAAATGCAAAAAGCAGCAGACATAAGTATTGTTAGTTTTAAACGCGTTTTAAAATCGTGCAAACCAAACATAAAGGAATACGAGTTAGAGGCAGAATTAACCTATAATTTAATAAAATCTGGAGCTACAAGACATGCCTTCAAACCTATTGTGGCTTCTGGTAAAAATGCTTGTGCATTGCATTATAATACAAATGATGCTATTTGTAAAGATGGCGAAATGATATTGCTAGATTTTGGTGTTTGCTACGCAAATTATAATAGTGATACTACACGTTGTTTTCCTGTAAACGGGAAATTCAGTAAAAGACAAAAAGAAGTGTATAGTGCAGTTTTATATTGTTTGAAAGAAGGAAGCAAGTTGCTAAAACCAGGAGTGCTGCCATTAGATTACGAGTTAAAAATGGCTAATTTAGTAGAGGCTGAATTGATAAAATTAGGATTATTAAATGTAGATGCCGTTGCAAAACAAGATCCTGAAAAACCATTGTATAAAAAGTATTTCATGCATGGAACTGCTCATCATATTGGATTAGATGTGCATGATGTTGGATTGTATTCTCGACCTTTAGAAATAGGAATGGTGCTTACTTGCGAACCTGGAATCTATATTCCAGAAGAAGGAATTGGTTGCAGATTAGAAAACGACTATCTCATTACAGAGAACGGAAATAGGAATCTTACAGAAGCAATGCCAATAGAAATTGAAGATATTGAGACTATAATGAATAATAAAAAATAGTATGATAGGAATAGGAGGATCAACCATAAAAGCAGAATTAGCGGCAATTAAACCGTCAGCGCATTTAGTAAAACCAATTCAAAAAGAAGAGTTTCAACAACGCATGAATAAGGCATGCCAGATGATGCGAGAACAAAACATTCCTGCATTATATCTGCATTCTGGCACTAATTTATTCTACTTTACAGGAATGAAATGGAATGCCAGCGAGCGCATGGTTGGTGCTTTATTGTTTCCAAATGGAAAGCTAATTTATATTGCTCCAGAATTCGAAAAAGGAACTATTTTCGATTTCATGCTAATAGAAGGAGATGTTAAAGGCTGGGAGGAGCATGAATCTCCTTATCAACTATTTGCAACACTTTTAAAAGAAAACGGAGTAGCATCTGGAGCTATTTCTATGGATGAAGCAACACCATTTTTTGTTTTTGATGGCATTAGAAATTGCCAAAATGAATACGAATTAGTAAGTGCGAAAGCTATTACTGCAGGTTGTAGAATGATTAAGTCGGAAGCAGAAATTGCTATTATGCAACACGCAATGAATATTACTTTGGAAGTGCATAAAGCAGTAGCAAAAATTTTACGCGTAGGTATTTCGGCAAAAGAAGTTACGGATTTTATTCATGATGCACATGTAAAACATGGAGCGACTTCAGGATCGTATTTTTGTATTGTTTTATTTGGAGTAGATTCTTCTTTTCCGCATGGCGTAAAATCTCCAAAAGATCTAGAAGAAAACGAAATGGTTTTAGTAGATACTGGTTGTATGCTTCATGATTATATTTCAGACATTACAAGAACTTATGTTTATGGAAAGGCTAACGAAGAGCAAATACGTATTTGGAACATTGAGAAAGAAACACAACAAGCTGCTTTTGATGCTGCACAATTAGGTAACACTTGTGCAGATGTGGATAACGCATCTAGAGTTGTGCTAGAATTTCATGGTTTAGGACCAGATTATAAATTACCAGGATTACCACATAGAACTGGGCACGGAATTGGTTTAGGAATTCACGAATGGCCATATATTGTTAGAAACGACAAAACTGTTTTAACAGCAGGAATGACTTTTAGTAATGAACCAATGATTTGTGTTCTAGATAAATTTGGGATTAGATTAGAAGATCATATTTATATGACAAATGAAGGTCCTAAATGGTTTACAAAACCAATGCATAGTATTGAGAATCCGTTTGGTGTTTAAAGAAAAAGGAAGAAGACTTATCGATAATAGTCTTCTTCCTTAATTTTTTATCAACTTTAATTATTGCTCTGTAAGAATTCGGGCTAATGGTTACAATAATTTCTGTTGTCCTTTGTAAAAAGCATCAGCCTGTAATTGCATGAGCTCTCTTGCTTTTTTACGTTTATACTCGTACAACTCATCTTCTTCAGCTATATCTTTATAAACTCTGTCGTTTATAGCAAAATCTGCTTTTAAGGCTAGTTTTCGTTCCTGTACTTTCTGATCGACTAAAGATTTTATAGCAGTTTCTTGATCTTCTAATTTAAAATCGTACTCACCTTTTGGCGACATTAATTTCGCGAAAATTGGAGACGTTTCAATAGCTAAGAATAACAAGAATATAAAAAACGATGGTATCCAAGGTAGCGTGTTTAAAGCTGTAACACGAGCCATTAAACCATCAAATCCATCAATTATTGGCTGCGTTGTTGAAACTTGCGTGTCGTAATCTATTTTAAGTTGATTAACTGCTGTTTCTATAGTTGCAATTTTCTCTGTATTTGTTTCTTTTAGTAATTGTAAATCGGCAAGTGCAGCATCATGCTTATCTCGTTTTTCTTTATAGACTGGTCCTTTTCCTATAAGGTTTGTGCCAGCAGTACCTTCGGCTTCATTAATAAAAACAGCGTAGAGCGCATTTACTTCTGCTTCTTTGGTCTTGATATCATTTTGAAGCGCAACAATATTTTGTTCCATCGCTTTGGTTTTTGGATTAAACTGAAGTGCGATTTGGTCTTGATTAGCAAGTGTTAGTTCATTTTTCTGTTCTAACAAAACCTGGTTTATTTCCTTTTCAAAAATCTTTAATTCTAGAGGTTTAGAAATAACAATAGCAATAATAACTGCTAATACTAATCTTGGAAACGCTTGAATTATTTGGTCTAAAGCAGAACCTCTTTTTTTTATAGTTGAAACAATAAAACGATCGAGATTAAAAATTAGTAATCCCCAAATTAAACCAAATCCAATGGCTGTAAAAAGAGTGTCGAAAACTGTAAATAGAGCATAGGCTGAAGCAATAAATGCCATAACAGCGGTAAAAAACACAGTAGCACCAATGCCAGCGTATTTATTTTGTTCGCCATTAGAGCTGCTTTTAAGAATGTCTGTGTCTGCGCCAGAGCAGATGATGAAGAATTGTTTAAGCATGATGATTGATTTTGATTGATGATTAGACTATTAGAACGCTAAAACATACTTTTTGTTACACTATTTAACAAAAAATAAGCCTCTTGATAGAGGCTTTCGTTAATCTTATAAAGAAGAATAAATACTATTCTTCTTTTTTTACTAATTTGCCATTAACCGTTGTAATGCCTTTTTTCGATAAATGGACTGTAGAAACTCCATTATTATTTTGCATCGATAGGTTTAGTTTTGGATTCTCTTTTGTTAATTCAATAGCTTTAGCTTCAGAAATTTTATCACCTTCGTAGAAAAAGGTTGTTCCGTTAGCTTCCATGCCTTTAAATTGTTCTGCTAAAGGTCTTCGAGTTTGGTTTCTTTTATTTAGCATCTCTTCTTTTCTTTCTTCTAAAAGTGCTTTTCTATCTTCAAGCGATTCTCTTCTTTTGTTTTTTCTTTCTTCAAGCATTTTTTTTCGGTTTTCAATCATAGATTTTCTGTCGTCAATAGTATTGTTTAGCTCTTCGCCATTTTCATCTATTAATACTCCCCAACGATTATAATATTCAATTGTGTTTGCCTGCTTAATATAATAGCAGGTCGTATTATTTATTATAACATAACCATTACTGTCACCCTTTATAAGTTTTACTGTTTCTACAGTTTTATAATTAATAGTGTCATTTTTAACCTTTGTTTTGGTTATAGATATGCTTTTCGATTTTCCGTTGGCATCAACTTTAGTTCCGTCTTTATTATAAATTGTAGTCACTCCATTTTTTGTAGAGTAAAAGTGTTTTTCTCCATTTATATCCATCGAGCCTGTTTGGTGTTGATTGCTAACAGCCTTACCATTTACTAGAGTAATTGGCTTGTCTGATAAATTAACAGTTCTTTTTCCATTATTATTTAAAGTAGATATGTTCATTTTAGAGTTGTTCTCTAAAAGTTCTATTGCTTTTTCCGATGAAATTGCGTTACCATTGTAATAGAAATTAGCATTTATTTTAGCCATTTCTTTTGCATGTTCTTCTGTCGATTTTGGTGGAGCTGGAGGTGGAGGAGGTGGAATAAGTGAAGCTTCACCTTTTTTTACTTTTGGTGGCACAGGAGGAGGAGGAGGTAATATTTTTCCATTTTCGTCTGTAATGTAGCCATCTTTATTATAATATGTTCTTTTGTCTTGGTGCACAGTATAATAATGAGATTCCCCATTTTTTAGCATCTCGTAACCAGATTCTACTCCTATAGGTGTTTTTTCAATAATCTGATTTAACGTTAATTTTTTATTGTTTTCATATTGAGGTGCTTTAATTGGAGGTGGTGGAGGTGGTGGGAAATTAGGAAATGGTTCTGCGTTCTTTTTTTGAGCATCACTCATTAAATTGTATAATTCTTTAATACGATTAAAGTCTTTTAATTTAATTATAGCGTTGTCTTTTATTTCAGCATTGTAGTATTTCGCTAATTTGTTGTATTCTGCAACTTGTTCAGGTGTTGCTTCTTTTTGAGATTTTTCATTTTCATAACCTGTGTTGTCTTGGATATAAACTTCTTCAGATAGATGAATTTTTAAAAGATAGTCCTTAGAAATCACAGACATTATTTCTTTAATTAAATCATAGTCTACAAGACCTTTAGCTTCTATTTTTAAATCAGATTTATTACCATCTGTAGCTTTAATAAAATCATTTTTTAAAGTTTCTAAAGTAGTTTGTTCTCCATTTAATACTAAGTGTAATGGGTCTTGTTTTAGTTCAAGTATCGGGTTTGTATTATTGCTTTTTTCTTCCGAAGGAAAAACTATAGCAGAAACAACATCTTTTTCAATCTGTTCTCTTCCGCTAAAACTAAAGAGCAGTCCGCCTAAAAGTGGCACTAATAATAAACTTCTAAGCCATACGGCTTTTCTTGAGGTTTGTGTTTTCATAATTGTAAATCGTTTTTTGATTAATGAATAATTGATGGCATGTGCCAAAGGCATTTCATTTGCATTAGAGGTAAATTGAAGCAAGGTTTCTTGGTAAGTTGATGAATCTATACCTTGCTTTAAAACAGCTTCGTCTGCTAGAAATTCGTGATTAAGTTTAATGTCTTTTTTTATGAAATAAAGTAATGGATTAAACCATAATACAATCTGTAAAAGTTCAATAAATAATATGTCAAGCGAATGTTTTTGGCTTGCATGTGTTTGCTCGTGTAATAAAACTTCCTGAGGAATTGCCTTTGCTTCAAACTTCGTTTTGTTTAAAAAAATGTAACTAAAGAAAGTGTGAGGTATTATTAAATCGTTTAATAAAACTGAAATAAAATTGTTGTGTTTTTGTTTTTCATTTTTATTAATTTTAGAAACAATATTAAATAAGTTGATACAGAATTTTGTAGTAAAAAGTAATACGCCTAAACCATAAATACTCCATAAAACTACTGGTAAATAGTATAGTGGCTCTACAGCAGCAACCTCAGAAAAAGGCAATAGATCTAAAGGAATAGATTGGTCTGCATTAAAGAGAGGGACTTCTAAGTGAGGCTCAATATATTCTATAAACGTAATAAATGGAATCACAATAGAAACTACCAAAGTTCCCAATAAATAAAAGCGTTTAAACTTATGAATGGCTAAATTTTCTAAAAATAGTTTGTAGAAAACCATTAAAATAGCCAAGCATGCTGCCGATTTTAAAATTAAGATTTCCATAATTATTTGTTTTGGATTTCTGTATCAATAATTGCACGTAATTCCTGTAATTCTTGCTTAGAAAGATTGGTTTCTTTTGTAAAAAATGAAGCAAATTGTGAGCTGCTATCGTTAAAGAAGTTTTTAATCAATCCGTTTACATGCTTAGAGAAATAGTCTTTTTTCTTTACTAATGGAAAATATTCTCTTGAGTTTCCAAATAAGTTATAGGTAATAAAACCTTTATCTGTCATGCGTTTTAAAAGTGTAGCAACAGTTGTATTTGCAGGTTTAGGTTCTGGGTAGGCTTCTAGTAAGTCTTTCATGAAAGCTTTTTCTAGTTTCCAGAGGTGGTTCATTAAATCTTCTTCAGTTTTTGTAAGCTGCATGTTCTACAAGTTTAGATTGTTCTCTACAAATGTAGAACAAATAATTTGATTCTACAAAGGTAGAGCATAAAAATGTTTATGAATGTGTACCTTTAGCAAAAAAAATATAAAATGAAGAATATAATTGCTGCCCTAATATTTGTTTTCTCTTTGCAAAGTTCTGCACAAACAATAACCGATTTAATAAACCAAGTAAGTTTAGATAAGCTTACACTTACCTTAAACGAGTTTAGTGGAGAGGTACCAACAACTGTAAATGGGAACACTGTTACAATTATTAACAGGGAACAAGCTAATAATGATTTAGCAGCAGATTATTTAAAAGAGCAACTTCAAAAACTAAATAATGTTACAGTAACAGATCAAGCATTTAATGTTAATGGCAGAAACATATTTGCTACACAATTAGGAAAAACAAACCCTAATGATATTTATATTATTTGCGCACATTACGACTCTGTAGACAATTATTGTGCAGATGATAATGTAAGCGGAACAGGAGCAGTTTTAGAGATTGCAAGAATTTTATCTACTCAATGTACAGATAATACTATTATTTATGCTTTGTGGGACGAAGAGGAATCTGGGCTGCTTGGAGCGCAACATTATGCGACTTTAGCAAATGTTAATGGTGATAATATTTTGGGTGTTTTAAATATGGATATGATGGCGCATAACGATATCAACCCAAATGATAATGATTTTGATATAGATGTACAACCTATTGCAAATTCTATAGCTATGAAGGACGATCTAGTTTCTTTGTTAAACACTTATAGTTTTAATTTAACAGTAAATGTTGTTAATCCAGGGACACCAGATAGTGATCATTCTAAATTTTGGGATAATGGTTTTTCGGCAGTTTTAGTTGGTGAATCATGGGAGACTGGCGACCAAACACAACATTATCACAGTGCAGGAGACAGAGTTAGTACTTTAGATTTGCCTTACTATCATGAAATAACCAAATTAGTTATGGCTTATACTGCAACAAAAGCAGGTTTAATTAATATTGAAAATACAGTAACTCAAAACGGAGCTTCATTGGTAGCAAACCAAACTGGAGTAACCTACAAATGGATTGATTGTAATACTAACACTGAAATTCCGGGAGAAGTAAATCAAACATTTACCGCGACTGCGAATGGTAATTATAAAGTTGAAATTAATAGCGGAAGTTGTACCGAAACGAGTGAATGCTACGCAATAAGTACTTTAAGTGTTGAAAGTTTTAACGCTGAAGATTTTAAGATATTTCCAAACCCAGTAAAAACTATTTTAAATATTGAATTACCTCAATTTAATAAAGCTGAATTAAGTATTCTTAATATAAATGGTCAAGTTGTACTCGAACAAGCCATTGAAGAAACTTCAACTAAACTGAAACTATCTACTTTAAATAATGGTATTTACTTTCTTACTTTAAAAATTGATGGAAAAGAGATTAACCAAAAGATAATTAAAGAATAAGAACTAAGAATCTTTTCTTGAGCGTAAGCTCTCTATCACAACTGTAGATAGTATTAAGAAACCACCAAAAAAGGTATTCCAGGTTGGAATTTCGTTTAAAAAGAAGAAGGCGATAATAATGCCAAATACAGGTTGTGTACTTCCTATAATACTAGCTGTGCTTACTTTAAAATGCTTTAAGCTTTGCACAAATAATGTGTGGCCAATTGCTGTTGTTACTAATGCTAGAATGATAACATACGGAAATTGTGTGGTTATGTTTGAGGTGTCTAAAAGGAATAATGTTGGCAATAAAACAATGCTAATAATTAGTAATTGAAAGAACATAAGACTGCTTCCATTGTATTTGGTTACATATTGTTTTAGTATTAAAATACGCATGGCATAGCAAAAGGCAGAAAATAAACCAAATAGAATTCCTTTTACAGAGTCGCTTTCAAAATCTAATTCGGGAGATAGTATGTAAATACCTAAAAGAACCATTGCGCCTAAAATAAGATGCATATAATCGAATTTAGTTTTTGAGAAAATTGGTTCTAAAAACGTAGTCATTATAGGGAAAGTAAATAAAGCGAGCATACCTATTGCAACACTAGAGAGTTGTAAGGCTATAAAGTAGGTTATCCAATGTGATGCCATAAATAAGGCGCTAAATATAAATGCGCCTAAATCTCTTTTAGATTGAATTTTAAGGTTTACTTTTTTGTATTTACAGAAAGCTAACAATAGCAACATAGCTAATGCACTTCGCCACCAAATAGTTACTGGAGCTGGCATATCTATAAAACGACCTAATGCGCCAGATGTACTTATTAAAAGCGTTGCAAAGGTGAGTTCTAAAACGTACTTTAAATGTTGGTTTTTCACTTGGGTTGGGTTGTGTAAGCGGTAGAAGTGGCATCCTTTTTTTTAGGAAAGACTTAAAATAAGATGTTGATATTTTAATTTACAGATTGACACGTACTTTGTGCTCGCAACAACCTCTAAAAAAGATATAACGGATGACGCGACCACCTTTTGCTACTTAAAAGCAAAAGGCGGTTACACCATAATATTACTTAGAGAGTTCTGTAAAATGCTTATAAAAACCTGGAATGGTTTCAATACCTTTTAAATAATTCCATACGCCAAAGTGTTCGTTTGGGGAGTGTATTGCGTCACTATCTAGACCAAAGCCCATTAAAATAGTTTTGCTTTTTAACTCTTGCTCGAACAAGGCAACAATAGGAATGCTTCCTCCGCTACGTTGCGGAATTGGTGTTTTTCCAAAGGTTTCTTCGTAGGCTTTACTAGCTGCTTTGTAGCCAATACTGTCTATTGGTGTTACGTAACCTTGTCCGCCATGATGTGGTGTTACTTTTACTGTTACGCCTTTAGGAGCAATGCCTTCGAAATGGTTTTTAAATAATTCGGTTATATTTTCCCAATCTTGGTTTGGTACTAAACGCATAGATATTTTTGCAAATGCTTGACTAGCGATTACTGTTTTTGCTCCTTCACCTGTGTAACCTCCCCAAATTCCGTTAACGTCTAAGGTTGGTCTAATAGAATTACGCTCGTTAGTTGTATAACCAGCTTCTCCATAAACAGATTCGATATCTAATGCTTCTTTATAATCTTCTAAAGAGAAAGGCGCTTTTGCCATTTGTGCACGCTCGTCTAAAGATAATTCTTCTACATTATCGTAAAAACCAGGAATGGTGATGTGGTTGTTTTCGTCGTGAAGTGATGCTATCATTTTAGTTAGCACGTTTATTGGGTTTGCTACTGCTCCTCCATAAAGACCTGAATGTAAATCTCTGTTTGGTCCTGTAACTTCTACTTCTACATAACTTAAGCCACGTAATCCTGTTGTTATCGATGGTGTGTCTTTTGCAATCATTCCAGTATCTGAAATTAAGATTACATCGTTACTTAGTTTGTCTTGATTTTGTTTTACAAATTTGGCTAGGTTTACACTTCCAACTTCTTCCTCGCCTTCTATCATAAACTTAACGTTACAAGGTAATTGGTTTTGTGTTGTCATGTATTCCATGGCTTTAACATGCATGTACATTTGTCCTTTGTCATCGCATGCTCCACGTGCAAAAATTGCACCTTCGGGATGTAATTTTGTTTCCTTTATAACAGGTTCGAAAGGTGGAGATGTCCAAAGTTCTAGAGGGTCTGGTGGTTGTACATCGTAATGTCCATAAACTAAAATAGTTGGCAAGTTTTTATCTATTATTTTATGAGCATAGATAATTGGGTAACCTTCTGTTTCGCAAATTTCTACTACATCGCAACCTGCATCTGTTAAGCTTTTTGCAACTACGTCTGCCGTTTGTATAGTATGTTTTTTATAGGCAGAGTCTGCACTTATTGAAGGTATTTTAAGTAATTCTATAAGTTCGTCAAGAAAACGTTGCTTGTTTTCTTCTACGTAAGATTTTATGTTTTTCATTGAAAATGATTGAATTTATGTAAAAATACAAAAATGAAAATAATTTCTTTTAAGGTTGTTATGAATATTCAAACTATTGTTTATATTTGCAATCCGAAAATTATCGGAATAAGTTGCGGGCGTGGTGGAATTGGTAGACACGCTAGACTTAGGATCTAGTGCCGCGAGGTGTGAGAGTTCGAGTCTCTCCGCCCGTACAGAGTTAAAAAGCTTCAGTTTATACTGAAGCTTTTTTTGTTTTAATAATACGTCATTTTTTCAATGAAAATACGACTAAGCATTATAAAGCGTATTTTTGTATAATTTTAAAGCAATGATTAAAGACCTAAACGACAACATTAATTTACCTTTTTCGCTACAAATTAGTTTCAACAAACTAATTGAGCGCTATGAGGAATTAGCTAGTAGCGACGATCAATTTATTGCAGCTAAGGCTGGTCGTGTCTTAGAAATACGTAAGTTATATCCAATACTAAGCGAAGGTTTTAGTGAGACATCAGTATTAAAAAAACACGAAAAAGAAATTGGAATTTTACTACAAGATTCTTTTAGTGAAGTTTTAAGTTTGAATGAAATAAAAACGGCAAGTGTACCATATCATAATTTTATTTTTAATGCGTCTAAACGTTTTGAGAATATTATTAAAACTGCTGGACCAGATTTTGAATTGGTAATAAAAAATATGCCAGAAAACGATTGGTATATTTTAGGTTGTACTATTATAATGAGTTTTTGTTATAATTTTAATACAAACTTTAAACGACCGTTATATTACGAAATTCCAGATGCTAACGGTATTATAAGGATTTATAAAATTTTGTATAATGCAGATTTTATGGAAATTGTTGCAACAGATAAAGCTCCAAAATTAACGAAAGTTGATTTTGAAGAGTTATTAGATAATTTTGATAATATAGAGTTATGGAAAGAAAAGTTCCCGCCAAATAGTTACGTTTCTAAAGGATTTGTAATTTCTAATATTTTCGATGTAACAGACGATCAAGCAATATCTAACATTAAAACTACCTTAATTGGAAATAACAAACGTAAAGACGAAGGCTTTATGGAAGATTTTCAAAAGGTATTTAGATCATTATTAAATATAACCGATTTAGAGGTAGGTTTTTCTATATACAATAAAGAAGAAGATACTTTAATGAAAGTGCACGATTCTAGCATTAGTAGTTATTTGTTAAAGGCTAAAGAAGCGTTTAAGTGCGATAATTTATTTTGCCATTATAGCTATGATAAAATTTTAAAAGAAAAAACAAATTTTGCTATATCTGATGTTGATAGAAATTTTAAACGATCTAAAGGTCAGGCACCGCAAGTAAAAGTTTTAAAAGAACAAGGTATAAAAAGCGCCATTTTTGCACCAATAGCAGAAAATGGAGAGTTGTTAGCTGTTTTAGAGTTGGTATCTAAAACACCAAAAGCATTAAATAGTATAAATTCTAACAGGTTGGCAGATGTTATGCCGTTTATATTATCTGCTGTAAAACGCTCTAAAAGAGATGAAGAGAATTTAATTCAAGCCATTATTCAAAGAGAGTGTACTTCAATCCACCCAAGTGTAAAATGGAAATTTGAAAGTGCCGCAAGACAATTTATGCAAGAGGAATACGAAGGAGGAGAGAATCCTACTTTTAATAAAATAAGCTTCAATAATGTATATCCTTTATTTGGCCAAATAGACGTAAAAGGATCTTCGGAAGCTAGAAATAATACAACTCAAAAAGATTTATTACTTCAGCTTAAAATGGTCGAAAGAATTGTTGAATCTGCTTTTAAAGTTGAGAAATTACCAATTTTTGAACAGCTTCTATTTCAAATTAAAACCTATAAAAAAGATTTAAAAACTGATTTTAAAGTAGATAGTGAACAAAAAATTACTCAATTTTTTAAATCAGAAATAGAATCACTTTTTAAGTTTCAGTTAATATCAAAAACATATTTAACTAAAGAAATAGAAGACTATTACAGTAAAATAGATGATGATTTAGACGTTGTTTATTTCTACCGTAAAAATTATGACGACACCATAAGTTTAATTAATAAAAACATGTCGTCATTATTAGATAAAAAACAAGTTGAAGCACAAGCAATGTATCCTCACTTTTTTGAGCGTTTTAAAACGGATGGAGTAGAGCATAATATGTACATTGGAGAAGCAATAACAAAAGAGGATTCTTTTAACGAAATCTATCTTTACAACTTGCGTTTATGGCAAGTACAGGTTATGTTAGAAATGGAAAGAGCATTTTATGCTAAACAACACAAATATCCAATTGCTTTAGATGTTGCTTCTATGATTTTAGTGTTTAACCAACCATTATCTATTAGATTTAGAACAGACGAAAAACATTTTGATGTAGACGGAACTTACAATGCTAGATACGAAGTAGTTAAAAAACGTGTAGATAAAGCCAATATAAAAGGAACAAACGAACGGTTAACAGTTAAAGGGAAATTAGCTATAGTTTACTCTCAAAAACAAGATGAAGTCGAGTATCTACAATACATTAAATTCTTACAGTCTAAGCAAAAGTTAGGTGCTGAGGTTGAAATTTTAGAGCTTGAAGATTTGCAAGGCGTAACAGGTTTAAAAGCATTACGTGTTAATATTTTGTACCAAAAAGAATCTAATAAAAAGGAGTTTTATACTTACGAAGATTTAATGAGTGAGATTAAAAATTAAAGTTTTTAAACAACAGCACCATAAAACTTAAATGCTACAGCAAAAGCGATAACACTTACAATAATACCAATCATAAAAACGGTATACGTTACTCTTAACAAGTTGTATTTTCTATTTAATACTAAACCAAGAAAGTATAAGTCTTTAGTAAGTGAGCCGTAAAGGTAGTCTCTGTCTTGCATCATCTCAGTCATTGCCCATTCAAATTCATTTAACTTCATTTTATGAAAATTACCAAAGAATAATAAGTTTACCTTTTTATTAGCAACATCTTCTTTAGTAAATTTCCCGCTAGTTACATTTGGCCGCGTTGCTAAAACAGATAATATTATTGAAGCTACCGTAAAAAGAGCAAATATAAGTGTAGGCCAAATTAAATAATTATTTGACGGATTATCAAGTTTTGAAACTAAATTAGATAGCACTAAAGATATAATAATGGCATTTACAGATAATAGAATATTAGCTTTAGTATCTGCAATATCACTTAACGTAATATGGTTTTTTAGTGCCACTCTAAACATAGTTTCTATACCACGTTCTGGCAAGTCTAATTTTTCTTTTTTAAAATTTAACTCAGCTTTCTTTTGTTTTAATTTTGCTGTGTCTTCTTTTATTTTATTTTGGTTTTGAAGTAGTTTAGCTAGGTTTTTACCTTTTCTTTTTTCCCATTTTTTATTGGCTAGATCAGAGTAAAAAGTATGATTACTTAAAAAAGAGATATTATCCTTAATCCATTCTGGTTTAGTGAAGGTTTTGTTTTGAGTAAGCTCCCATTCTTTTTTTAGTAATGAGGCATAATCATTGTAGTTTTTACTCGAAATATGTGCGCAATCAGCATCTTTAATAAGGCCTTGTAATCTGTTTTTAGGCTCAGAACCCATTTTGGTCGCCAATATAATATTGGATATAGCTTTTATTTTTTCTTCAGAAATATTTTGGGATTTTAAAAAAGTAGAAGCAATAGTAACA
Organism: Lacinutrix sp. Bg11-31; assembly: GCF_002831665.1. Taxonomy (NCBI): domain Bacteria; kingdom Pseudomonadati; phylum Bacteroidota; class Flavobacteriia; order Flavobacteriales; family Flavobacteriaceae; genus Lacinutrix; species Lacinutrix sp. Bg11-31. The sequence continues at coordinate 2,328,704 of NZ_CP025118.1, read as the reverse complement.
CTTTCTTCTTCATGGTTTTTAATTGTTTTAGTAAATCCAGTATCATGAAACCATGCAGCGACTAGTAATTCAAGCTTTTCATCTTCATTTAAGTTGCTGTCTTCAATCAATTCTTTAGCTTTCTCAACAACACGTTGGGTATGTGCTATATTGTGATATACAAACTTTGAGTCTAAGTTTGTATTTAAATAGCTTATAACAAATTTTTCAGCTTCAATAACGAGATTATTCATAAAAATTGATGATTTTAAGTAAAAATACTAAACTTTAATTAACCTAAAGGCTTTGTCGTAAATACTAAATTTACTTTCAATAAGAAATAACTATTGTTATTGTAAATATTTAAACGTTATTCCGACTATAGAATAACTTTAAGAATATATAACAACAAGTATTAGTATATTTATAAGTCTAAAACCAACCAGAGTGAAAATATCTTCAAGATTAATAATAGTACTTATAAGTTTTTTCTTTTTAAATGCTTGCGCAACATATAAAGCACAGTATAAAACAAGTAAAAAGGTAAGAATATATCCAAGCAAAACGTTAGAACATTCTTTTTATTTAATTGGTGATGCTGGAAATTCTCCTATTGGAGAGATTTCTTCTCCATTAAAAGCTTTTAAAACAGAGTTAAGCTCTGCTCCTAAAAACAGTACAGCTATTTTTTTAGGCGATAATATTTACGAAAAAGGAATGCCAGAAAAATCAAGTAAAAATAGAACGTTTGCAGAGCATCAGCTAAACACGCAAACAGGAGCTGCACAAAATTTTAAAGGTGAAGCTATTTTTATTCCAGGAAATCATGATTGGTATAGCAATGGTTTAAAAGGCTTAAAACGCCAAGAGAAATATGTCGAAGATAAATTAGGAAAAAACACCTTTTTACCAGAAAATGGATGCCCAATTACTAACATTCATATAAGCGACGATATAGAACTTATTATAATCGATAGCCACTGGTTTGTTACCAATTGGGATAATCATCCAACAATTAATGATGATTGCGAAATTAAAACAAGAGCTCGTTTTTTCGATGAGTACAGTAGTTTAATAAAGAAAGCAAGAAACAAAACTACTATAGTTGCAATGCATCATCCTATGTATTCTAATGGGTCTCATGGAGGGCAGTTTACCTTTAAAGATCACATGAAACCAATTCTTGTTTTAGGAACACTAAAAAATGTAATAAGAAAAACTAGTGGTCTTGCAAATGTAGATTTACAACACAAGAGCTATAGAGATTTAAAACAACGTTTGGTAACGATCTCTCAAGAGAATAAAGGTGTTGTTTTTGTGTCTGGACACGAACATAATTTACAATACATTGTAGAAGATAATTTACACCAAATAGTTAGTGGTTCTGGATCTAAAGTGTCTGCAACACGTAATGTTGGAGGAGGTCAATTTTCTTATGGAACACTTGGTTATGCTCGATTAGACGTTTTTAAAGATGGCTCGTCTTATGTGCGTTTTTATTCTTCCGAAGATAAAAAAGTTGTTTTCGAAACAGAGGTTCTATGTCCAAGAGAAGGTAAATTGGAAGCAACATATTCTAACACTTTTCCAAAGGAAAAAGCCGCATCAATTTATACAGAAGAAGAAACTGAAGCAACTGGTGTTAAGAAATTTCTTTGGGGAGAACGCTATAGAAAACAATTTAGCACTAAAGTAAATGCTCCAACAGTTAATCTAGACACTTTATTTGGAGGCTTAAAACCTGTTAGAAAAGGCGGTGGAAACCAGTCTAAATCTTTGAGATTAGAAGCTAAAAATGGTGCTCAATATGTTATGAGAGCACTTCGAAAAAATGCTGTACAATATTTACAAGCAACGGTATTTAAAGATCAATATATAGAAGGACAATTTAACGATACCTCTACCGAAGCTCTGGTTTTAGATGCCTTTACAGGATCTCATCCTTATGCTCCTTTTGCTATTGGTACATTGTCTGATGCTGTAAATATATACCATACAAATCCAGTTTTGTATTACGTGCCAAAACAAAACGCGCTTAGTTCTTTTAATTCAGAGTTTGGAGATGAGTTATATATGATTGAAGAACATACCTCGGAAGGGCATAGTAATTTAGCAAGCTTTGGATTTCAAGATGAAATAATAAGTACAGACGATATGATGAAGAAGATTCATAAAGACGAGGATATTGTTATAGATGAAGCTTCCTACATAAGAGCGCGTTTGTTCGATATGCTTATTGGTGATTGGGATAGGCATCAAGACCAATGGCGTTGGATAGAGTTTAAGGAAAATGGAAAAAAAGTGTATCGTCCTCTTCCTCGAGATCGTGATCAAGCATTTTCTAAAATGTCTGATGGGTTTTTGTTGGGTTCTGCGGTGGTATTAGCACCTACTATAAGATTATTACGTAAGTATAATGAAGATTTGGTAGATGTAAAAGGTATTAATATTGAGCCTTATCCATTAGATATGGAACTTATTCAGCAGTCTAATAAAGCAGTATGGGATGCTCAAGTTGCTATAATTCAAAAAGGAATTACTGATGAAATTATAGAGAAAGCTTTTTTAAATTTTCCTAAAGAAGTACGTGATGAAAGTTTAGAGGATATTAAAAGAAAATTAAAGGGAAGACGAAATAATCTTCAAAAAATTTCTAATCGTTATTTTAAAGTTGTCAATGCTTTTGCAGTAATTAAAGGTACAAATAAAGACGATTGGTTCGATGTAGAACGCCTACCAGAAGGTCTTACAGAGGTTACGGCTTATAGAATAAAGGGTGGAGAGAAAGGTGAGGTTTTTCATAATAGAATATATAATTATAATGAGACAAAAGAAATTTGGATTTATGGTTTAGATGATGACGATGTTTTTCATGTATTTGGAGACGGAAAATGTAGAACGAGAGTACGTTTAATTGGAGGTCAAAATAAAGACACCTATAATATTCAAAACGGCAATAGAGTTTCGTTTTACGACTATAAGACTAAAGAAAGTAAAGTCATCACTAATAAAGGACATAAAAAACTAATAGACGATTACCAGACTAATGTTTACGATTATAAAAAACTTAAAGCGAATACAAACCAATTAATTCCAACGTTTGGTTCAAATCCAGACGATGGGTTTAAAATAGGTGTAGTTAATACTTATACTAGTTATGGTTTTGAGCGCAATCCTTTTACATCTCAACATACTTTGGGAGCATCTTATTATTTTGCAACAAATGGATTTGATCTAAATTATAAAAGTGAATTTGCAAATGCTATTGGACGTTTTAATTTAGGGTTAGAGGCTAAATTTACTAGTCCAAATTATGCAATTAATTTCTTTGGTTACGGTAATAACACACCAAATCTAGAAGCAGATGAGGATGCTGATTTGGATTTTAATAGAGTGAAATTAAGGAAACTTCATGTTTCTCCATCAATTATTTGGAGAGGTAGATTGGGATCAAGTTTTAAAGCTGGAGTTGTTTATGAATCTTTAGAAATTGAAGACACAAACGGACGATTTATCAATCAGTTTATTGGTGATAATACCGAATTAAGCGATAGTTTTTATGGTCTAGATGCAAAATATGAATTCGAAAATAAAGACAACAACGCGTTTCCTACTTTAGGAATGCAAGTTGCTTTAAATGTTGGGTATAAAAATAATATCGACTCTAGTAAAGGTTTTGTTTATGTTATTCCAGAGGTAGGTTTCGACTATAAATTAATTCCTAGTGGGCAATTAGTATTGGCTACAAATTTAAGAGGACATTTTAATTTAGGTGATGATTTTGAGTTTTATCAAGCAGCTACTTTAGGAGCAAATACAGGTTTAAGAGGTTATAGAAACGAGCGATTTACAGGAAAGAGTGCTTTTGTGCAGTCTACAGATGTGAGGTGGAATTTTAATAATCTTAAAACTGGATTAATACCAATTAGTATTGGTATGTATGGAGGTTTCGATTATGGACGTATTTGGGTTGATAATGATTTAGTATTGGATACTACATTTCATTCTAACAGATGGAACACATCTGTAGGAGGAGGCGTTTTTGTTACAATGGCAAATATGATGACTGCTAATATTTCAACATTTACTAGTGATGATGGTTTGCGTGTAGCATTTAAAGTCGGATTTGGTTTTTAGAAAAATTAATCTAAAGTATAACTATAAATATTACCATCATGCTTATTGGTCTCATCAGTAATTATGATGGTTTTATTATTTAAAAAGCTAACACCTTCTTTCTGTGAGTCATGTTTAAAAGAAAGAGAATTAATCTCTCCTCCAAAAAAATATTCATTATCAAAATTTGATAATTGCCAAACCTTTTCATGGTTTAATAGTACTATGGTTTTTCCGTCTTCGCTAATATCTGCGGAAGTAATCTTGTTGTTCTTTTCTTTAAATTTGTATGTAGTTACTAACTCTGCTATTTGAGTACCCGTTTTGTTTTCAATTTTAAAAACATTGGTGTGTTTTTGGTTTTTAGAAAAAACATAGAAATAATTATTCCATAAAAAGAAACTTTCAAAATCTTCAGATTTTGTATTCTCTGGCAATGTGAAATTTATAATTTCAGCTTCGGCTTCTTTCTTAGTGTTTTCAATGTTAGACACTTTATAGATGGTGAATTTTTTCCTTTTATGGTTGTTGTTTCCAAAGTCTCCAACATAAATATTGCCTTCATTATCTGTTGCTAAATCTTCCCAATCTTTGTTTTTAGCATTAGTAATAGTAATAATTTTTGCAATGTTACCTTTGCTATTAAGCGCATACAAATTATTAGTATTTCCTGCGTCTTCAATTACCCAATATAAACTAGAGTTTTCTATTGTAGCTATAGCTGAAACTTCTTCTAAGGAGTTGTCAATACCTGCTAAAACTTCTAGATTTCCGGTGTTACAAGAAAAGAAAAGTAAACTTAAAATGAATAACGGTTTTAATGTAAATGTCATAAATTGTAATTTATATTTGTAGCGCATATATTAAGCCAAAACTATTAATTATATCATAAACTATTACTAAAATGTCAAGACCTTTAAAATTTGGACATAGAGGAGCAAAAGGATATGTTGCAGAAAACACTGTCGAATCTATTTTAAAAGCAATTGAACTAGGAGTAGATGGTATAGAAATAGATGTGCATAAATGTAAATCTGGAGAGCTAGTTGTTTTTCACGATTTTACTGTAGATAGAATAACTAATGGAACAGGAGAGATTTCTAGTTTTACACTCAAAGAATTAAAAGGTCTAATGGTTTTAGATCATTATCAAATACCAACTTTAATCGAAGTGTTAGATGCAATAGATAGAAAATGTATTCTTAATATTGAATTAAAAGGAAAAGGTACAGCTTCAAAAACTGTTGGTTTAATTGAAAACTATATAGAAAAGCACAATTGGAATTATAACGATTTTATTGTGTCAAGTTTTAAAAATGAAGAAATAGGAGCAGTTTTTAGTATCAACAAAAAAATACCATTAGGAGTTCTCATAGAATCTAATTTTGACAAAGCAATAGTTTTTGCAAAAAGTATTAATGCTGTTGCAATACATCCAGACTATACTATGCTAACTAAAGAAAATGTAGAAGAAGCACAAGCTGAAGGTTTTAATATTAATACTTGGACTGTTAACACACCTCAAGCAATTAAAAGAATGAAATCTTATAACGTAAATGCAATAATTAGTGATTTCCCAGATAGATTATGATTGAAAAAGACGTAATAATAGTAGGAGGAGGAGCCTCAGGTTTTTTTGCAGCAATTAATATAGCAGAGCAAAATCCAGGCATAAAGGTCACGATTTTAGAACGTGGAAAAGAGGTGTTAACAAAGGTGAAAGTTTCTGGAGGAGGACGTTGTAATGTAACACATGCAGAGTTTATTCCGCAAGATTTAGTTACCAATTATCCAAGAGGAGAAAAAGAGTTGTTAGGACCTTTTCATACGTTTATGACAGGTGATACAATCGCTTGGTTCGAAGAACGAGGAGTAGAACTTAAGATAGAAGAAGATGGACGCATGTTCCCTGTCTCTAACAGCTCTCAAACCATTATAGATTGTTTTCTAAATGAAGCAAAAAAGCATAATGTTGAGGTGTTAAGGAACGAACCTGTAGTAAGTTTAGTGCATCAAGAAAATAGTTGGATAGTTAATACCAAAACAGATAGTCTTGTCTGTAAAAAACTAATTATCGCAACAGGAAGTAATCCTAAAATATGGAAGGTGTTAGAAAATTTAGGACATACAGTAACTTCTCCTGTTCCTTCACTTTTTACTTTTAATATTAAAGACGATCGTATTAAAGATATTCCAGGAGTTGTAGCAAAAAATGTTAATGTTAAAGTGGTCGATTCAAATTTAGAATCCGATGGTCCACTGCTTATCACACATTGGGGAATGAGTGCGCCTTCTATTTTAAAACTCTCTGCCTTTGGTGCTTTAGAATTAGCAAAAAGAGCGTATAAATTTACTATTGAAGTCAATTTTATTAATACAGATTATAATATTGCAATATTACAATTAAATGATATAAAGAAAGAGCTAAACAAAAAGAAAATTATAAATTATACACAGTTCGATTTGCCAAAACGTTTATGGCATCAATTAGTATTGGCATCGCAAATAGATTTAGAAACACGTTGGGCAGATTGTACAAAAGTTCAAATTGAGAATTTAGCAAAACAGCTTACTACTGCAATTTTTAATGTAGATGGTAAAAGTACATTTAAAGAAGAGTTTGTTACTGCAGGTGGTGTAAATTTAAAAGAAGTGAATTTTAAAACATTTGAAAGTAAATTACATGAAGACCTATACTTTGTTGGAGAGGTTTTAAATATTGATGCTGTTACAGGTGGATTTAATTTTCAAAACGCTTGGACTGGAGCATATATTGTATCACAAAATATTTTTAAAAAATGAAAACATACATTGCTTTAATTAGAGGAATTAATGTTGGTGGACATAAAAAAGTGCCAATGGCAATTTTACGCGATGTATTAAGTAAAGCAGGTTTTAATGAAGTAAAAACATATATACAAAGTGGAAATGTGGTTTTTCAGGCTTCAGAAAAGAAAAACAAGGATATAGAAAAAATAATTCAACAAACTATCGAGTCTCATTTTGGATTTAACGTGCCAATTTTAGTAAAAACAAAAGAAGAGCTTCAGTTAATTTTTGATTCTTGTGTTTTTTCAGAAGAAAAAAAGAAAAAAAGTTATTTCATTTTATTAGATCAAATACCAGATGTTAAGCTGGTAAAAGAAGCACATACGATTGCTTTAGAAAATGAAGAATTCTCAATTGTAAATAACTGTATTTACTTTTATTCTTCAACAGGTTATGGTCGCACAAAATTTAACATGAATAGCTTCGAGAAAAAGTTGATAATTAATGCAACATCAAGAAACTATAATACAATCAATAAATTATTGGAGCTTGCTTAGTGTTTTTCTGGATTCTTAATACAATCCCAAGACATTTTAAGAGCATCAGCTATTTGTTTCTTATTCATTTCTAACTCTCCTTTAAATTTTAATCTTGTTGCAGAAATTACGTTACCAAAACTCATTTGCATAATTAATCTTAGGTTAACATCTGTAAGGTCTTTACTTAAAATACTAGCTAAAAAGAAATCTCTTATATGCAGAAAATGAGAGATGTTTTTTGTTCTTATTTCTGATGTAATAATTGGAGGTACACCAACAAATTCTATAAATTTAAACGCTAATGGGTTGCCTACGAAATAGTTATATAGATTGAGCCACATGGTTTCAAATTGTTTCTTAACGTCATTTTCAGGTACGTTAGCCATCAATACAACACCAAAATCTTGGCAAATCATAGAATATATTTCCTCTATAATCTGTTCTTTATTTTTAAAATAGTGATAAATAGTTCCAACTGCAACACCAGCTTCTTTAGCGACTTGAGACATAGGAGTTGCATGCACACCTTGTTCCACCACTAGTTCTAGCATTGTAAGAATAATTCTTTGTTTTTTATCCATTATAGTTTTACCCTATATAGGGTTTTTAAAGCTTCGAGTTGAGAGAATTAAGGGACCTCTAAAAGCTAATGTTAGTTTATTTTAGCAATAGTTAATTAATCTAACACACAATCTAAATTTGCTAATTTTATGTAAATTACTTCGGCAAACATCACTAAGCCGAATGAATGAATGTTATCAAGGCAAAGTAGAGATTTTAAATAGAATTAAAAACTATATTTGTGGAAATTCTTTTTTGCATGTCTATAAATAAGTTTATTCTTACAGATTTATTAAATAAAGCGATAAATGGTGAAACTTCTTGGTCTTCACCAAGTAACATCGCTTTAGTTAAATATTGGGGAAAGAAAGAAAATCAAATACCCGAAAACCAATCTATTAGTTTTACATTAGAGAGTTGTAAAACAATAACGAAGTTAACTTACTCTAAAAAAGAAACAGAAAGTGATAATTATTCTTTTCAAGTTTTTTTAGATAAAATACATAAACCAGATTTCGAACCAAAAATCAGAACTTTTTTTGAAAGAATTGAAAGCTACTTGCCTTTTTTAAAAGAATACCATTTTAAAATTGAAACAGGAAATACTTTTCCTCACAGTTCTGGAATAGCTTCTTCTGCATCAGGAATGAGTGCTTTGGCATTATGCTTAATGAGTATTGAAAAAGAGTTAAATCCAGAAATAACTGAGGCAGACTTTATTCAAAAAGCATCATTTTTAGCAAGATTAGGCTCTGGAAGTGCATGTAGAAGTCTAGAAGGCGATTTGGTTGTTTGGGGAGAACACAAAAATATTGAAGGCAGTAGCGATTTATTTGGTGTAAAATACCCTTACAAAGTTCACGATAATTTTAAAAATTATCAAGACACTATTTTATTAGTAGATAAAGGTGAAAAACAAGTAAGCAGTACAGTTGGACATGACTTAATGCATGGTCATCCTTTTGCTAAAGAGCGTTTTAAGCAAGCTGAAGAAAACATAACAAAAATTAAAACAATCCTAGAATCTGGAGATTTAGATGCGTTTATTGCACTTATTGAAAGTGAAGCACTAACGCTTCATGCCATGATGATGACGAGCATGCCTTATTTTATTTTAATGAAACCCAACACACTTGAAATAATTAACAAAATTTGGAGTTTTAGAAAAGAAACAGGGTTACATATTAGCTTTACCTTAGATGCAGGCGCAAATGTTCATATTTTGTATCCTGAAAAAGAAACCAATGCTATTCTTGAATTCATTAAGACAGAGTTAGTTGCATATTGTCAAAACGGTCATTATATTTGCGATAGAATTGGTTTTGGTGCAAAACAATTGTAAATTTATAGCCAAGAACTTAAATAATATATGAAAGGTCCACTTTTCTATTCAAAAATCCTACTTTTCGGAGAATATGGAATCATTAAAGATTCTAAAGGATTATCAATACCATATAACTTCTATAATGGTGCTTTAAAGACAGATGAAAATCCTAACGAAGCAGCCATGAAGTCTAACGAAAGTTTAATAAAATTCGCTTCATATTTAAAAAATATAAGTAAAGATTTAGTTGTTTTTGAAATCGAGAAACTTACTGCAGATGTAGAAACTGGCATGTATTTTGATTCATCAATACCTCAAGGTTATGGTGTTGGAAGTAGTGGAGCATTAGTAGCTGCTATTTACGATAAGTATGCTCTTAATAAAATTACAGTTCTAGAAAACCTTACAAGAGAAAAGTTGCTTCAACTTAAAGCTGTTTTTGCTGAAATGGAGTCTTTCTTCCATGGAAAATCTTCAGGTTTAGATCCCTTAAATAGTTACTTGAGCTTACCAATACTTATCAATTCTCAAGATAATATTGAAGCTACAGGAATACCAACTCAAAGTACATCTGGAAAAGGTGCAGTATTTTTATTAGATAGTGGTATTACCGGTGAAACAGCACCAATGGTTAGTATTTTTATGGAAAACATGAAGCAAGAAGGTTTCCGTAATATGCTAAAAACACAGTTTATAAAACATACAGACGCTTGTGTTGAGGATTTTTTAAAAGGAGATATAAAGTCTCTTTTTAGTAATACCAAACAATTGTCTAAAGTGGTGCTTAATAATTTTAAACCAATGATACCTGCTCAGTTTCATGAGCTTTGGAAAAAAGGAATTGAAACTAACGATTATTACCTTAAACTTTGCGGTTCTGGAGGAGGAGGTTATATTTTAGGTTTTACCCAAGATATTAATAAAGCAGAACAATCACTTAAAGATTATAAGTTAGAAGTGGTGTATAATTTCTAGACTTCGACTTTTTTTATTGTCTCGAAATTTCGAGAGGAACCAATATTTTATCAAATTAGCGTTTAAACTTTATGTTTACGAGAAAGCAGAAACACATTCTAATCAAGTTCTTTAGTCTGTTTTCCGTTGTTCGTGGTTATAACATTCTTATTATTGTACTTGCTCAATATCTAACTTCTGTTTACATATTTGCTCATGATAAGCCAGTAAAAAAAGTATTGTTAGATGTTAATTTACTAATGCTTGTATTGGCATCAGCAGCAGTAGTAGCAGCAGGTTATATAATCAATAATTTTTACGATTCTGAAAAAGATTTAATTAACAGGCCTAACAAATCGATGTTAGATAAACTGGTAAGCCAAAACACAAAATTATCATTTTACTTCGTATTAAACTTCTCAGCAATTGTAATGGCAAGTTACGTGTCGTTTAATCCTGTATTATTCTTTTCGGCTTATATATTTGCCATTTGGTTTTACTCGCATAAACTAAAAAAGAGGCCTATAATTGGTAATATTGTGTCTGCTCTTTTAACAATAGCACCATTTTTTGCAACTTTTATCTACTATAAAAATTTCGATACAGTCATTTTTGTACATGCTTCGTTTTTGTTCTTAATTATTGCTATTAGAGAGCTTGCAAAAGATTTAGAAAACATGAAAGGTGATTTAGCATTAAATTATAGGACCATTCCTGTGGTTTATGGAGAAAAAACATCAAAAAAAATGATTACTCTTTTAATCGTTTTAACGCTCATTCCATTGTATTTGCTAATAACTAGATTCGAAATTGGTTACATGACGTATTATTTTTATGGAGCAGTAATCCTGCTTGTGATTTTTCTTTCTTTATTATGGAAATCAACTACGAAATCACATTACATAATACTTCATAATATTCTTAAAGTTATTATTGTCGCAGGTGTATTTAGTATATTGTTAATTGATGTAGACTTAGTTCTTAAACGTATTTTATAATGGAAAACACTCTTAAAATAGCAATGGCACAAATTTCTCCTGTGCTTTTAAATAAAATAGAAACACTTAAAAAAGTAGAATATTCTATTATAGAAGCTGGTAAAAAAGACTGCGAACTTATTGTTTTTGGAGAAGCCTTAGTGCCAGGTTATCCGTTTTGGGTGGCTTTAACTGGTGGAGCAGAATGGGATACTAAAGTAAATAAGAAATTGCATGCAGAGTATGTGCGAAACTCTATTCAAATTGAAGAAGGAGAACTAGACTCTATTTGCAAATTAGCTAAGCAACATAATATTGCAGTCTATTTAGGTATAATGGAACGCGCAAAAAACAGAGGAGGCCATTCAATTTATGCCTCACTTGTTTATATTAATGCGTTAGGTGAAATAAAATCTGTACATAGAAAACTTCAACCAACTTATGACGAAAGACTAACGTGGTCTCCAGGAGATGGAAACGGATTACAAGTGCACAGTTTAAAACAATTTACAGTTGGCGGACTTAATTGTTGGGAAAATTGGATGCCATTACCAAGAACAGCATTATACGGTTTGGGTGAAAACCTACACATTGCAGTTTGGCCAGGAAGCGACCATAATACAAAAGATATAACACGCTTTATAGCAAGAGAATCGCGCTCTTTTGTGGTTTCAGTTTCTAGTTTAATGACTAAAGAAATGTTCCCGAAAAACACGCCTCATCTTGATTTAATACTAAAAGATTGTCCAGATGTTTTAGCAAATGGAGGCAGTTGCATTGCAGGACCAGATGGCGAATGGATTATTGAACCTGTTCTGCATAAAGAAGGATTAATAATACAAGAAATAGATTTTAATCGAGTATACGAAGAGCGTCAAAATTTCGATCCAGTTGGTCATTATTCGCGTCCAGATGTTACGAAACTTACCGTAAATAGAGAAAGACAATCTACAGTGGAATACAAGGATTAATTACTCTCGTTGTTTAAGTGAATTAAACGACCTGTAATCTTAATAATTAGAAATCAATAGATTATAGCGAAGTCCTTAATAAACAAAGCATTAATTAAGTATAGCGCATGTTAAATTATAAACTATCTTTGCATCCTCAAAAATAGTTGAGAATAAAATTATAAGTAATGAGTAAACAAGGAGGACAAAGACAAGGAAAATCTGCTCCAAATGGAGGAAAGAAAGCTTACAAGAATAATTCAGGAAAAGATAATACTGGAATAAACAACTCGAACTCTAAAGGAAAAAAAGCAGCACAACCTAAAAAAGGAGCTATTTCAGACGAAATTCGTTTAAATAAATATATCGCTAATTCTGGTGTTTGCTCACGTCGTGATGCAGATGTGCATATTGCAACTGGTTTAGTAAGTGTTAACGGGAAAGTAGTCGTGGAAATGGGCTATAAAGTGAAGTTGGATGACGAAGTGCGTTACGATGGTGCAAGAATTAATCCAGAGAAAAAGGCTTACGTTTTATTAAATAAGCCAAAAGGTTTCGCAACAACAACAAGTGAGCATAAAGGTAGAACGGTTATGGATTTGGTAGCAAACGCTACACCATCTCGTATAAAGCCAATAGGACGTTTAGGAAGGAATTCTACTGGCTTATTATTATTTACAAACGATGCTAAAGTTGTATCGCGTTTTACGAGTTCTAACAAAGGTGTAGAACGTTTATTTCATTTAGAATTAGATAGTAATTTAAAGCTAGACGATTTAAAGAAAATTCGCGAAGGACTTCGTATTGAAGGTAAGTTAATTACTGTAGAAGAAATTGACTATGTAAACGATAAGAAAAACGAAATAGGTATAAAAATTAAGAATACAGGTAATACTGTATTACATACCATATTCGATTATTTTAAACACGAATTAGTAAGAATAGATTGCGTGCAAATAGCACACTTAACTAAAAAAGATATTCCAAGAGGTAACTGGAAAATATTAACAGAACAAGAAGTACAAATGTTAATGATGATGTAGTATTGAACACCTTTAATTTTAAAAAAAAATCGAGCTTGTGCTCGATTTTTTTTGTTTTAGATCTAGGTAATATGCGTTTTAAAACGATACTATAAACTGTTGTTTTCTTTTTTTACTTAAATAGCACTATTCAATGTGTTGTTTTTATGTTTTAAAAACGTCTTCATCACTTTGTAATTCAATTGATTATGTGATATTTGTTTGTTGTAAAAAAATATTATCTTTTTTATTTGTAATTCAAAAAAAAGTATTTCATTTGTATAGACAAAAATAATACTTACTCTTTAGTAATTATTATAGCTGAACAAATTGAACCATGTTTATACGTTCGGGCTTTTGGACATTAGGAAGTCATTTTCAAAAGCAGCTTATAGATTAAGCAACCGAATTTTAGAGCTAACTTCCGCTTTAACTACAATTGTTGCTAGCCAGCACAATTACGGCTTCGTGCCTACAACAGACCTAATTATACAGGTCTGAATTCCTCACTATTATTTAAACTGAACTAAATTTCAGTAACTTTAATTGTTTCCAATTTTAACATTTTTATAAATAATAATGAATACAAAATACATTGATTTAATCAATCAAACTTTCGATTTCCCTCAAGATGAATTCAAACTAGAAAAAAACCAATTACAATTTCATGATATTGATCTTATGAAATTAGTAGAAGAATATGGTGGGCCTTTAAAATTCACTTATTTACCACAAATATCTAACAACATCCAACGTGCAAAACAATGGTTTGCAAACGCAATAGAAAAGCATGGTTATAAAGGAAATTATAACTATTGTTATTGTACTAAGAGTTCACATTTTAAACATGTTTTAAACGAAGCTTTAAAAAACGATATTCATATAGAAACATCATCTGCTTTCGATATCGATATTGTAGAAAACCTTAAAGCCGAAGGAAAGATAACAAACGACACTTTTATAATTAGTAATGGTTTTAAACGTGCGCAATACATTACAAATATTGCAAGATTAATAAACAGCGGACAAAAAAACTGTATTCCAATTATAGACAATTACGAGGAGATAGATTTATTGTCTGAACAAGTAAAAGGTAAATTTAATATTGGTATTCGTATCGCATCAGAAGAAGAGCCGAAATTCGAATTTTACACGTCACGCTTAGGTATTGGTTACAAGAATATTGTTCCTTTTTATAAAAACCAAATTCAGGATAATAAAAAGGTAAACCTTAAAATGTTACACTTCTTTATTAACACAGGAATTCGCGATAACGCCTATTACTGGAACGAATTACAAAAATGTTTAAAAGTTTATACAAGCTTAAAGAAAATTTGTCCAAGTTTAGACAGCTTAAATATTGGAGGCGGATTTCCTATTAAAAATTCATTAGTATTCGATTTCGATTATGAGTATTTAGTAGACGAAATAGTAAATCAAATAAAAACAACATGTGAAGAAGAAGGTGTAGATGTGCCAAATATTTTTACTGAGTTTGGAAGCTTTACAGTAGGAGAAAGTGGAGGAGCTATTTACGAGATACTTTACCAAAAGCAACAAAACGATCGTGAGAAATGGAACATGATAAATTCTTCTTTCATCACAACATTACCAGATACTTGGGCAATTAACAAACGTTTTATAATGTTACCGCTTAACAGATGGGAATCTAGTTACGAGCGTGTTTTACTTGGTGGTTTAACTTGCGATAGCGACGATTATTACAATAGTGAACAGCATATGAATGCTATTTATTTACCAAAATACAACAAAGAAAAACCATTATATATTGGCTTTTTTAATACAGGTGCATACCAAGAAACTATAGGAGGTTTTGGAGGTTTGCAACACTGCTTAATACCGTCGCCAAAACACATTTTAATAGATAAAGATGCAGACGGAAATATAACAACAAAACTATTTAGTGAACAACAAAAAAGTGAAGACTTACTTAAAATTTTAGGTTATGCAAAGTAAAACTTATGCAGGTATTTCGGAAGAGTTTTCGAAACTTGAAACAGCAAAAATCGTGTTAATTCCTGTGCCTTACGATGGTACTAGTACTTGGCAAAAAGGAGCAGATAAAGGTCCTGAAGCATTTTTAAATGCATCAGAAAACATGGAGCTTTACGATATTGAAACAGAGACAGAAGTTTATAAAAAAGGTATTTATCTTGCCGATGCAGTAACAGAAAGTGCTTCACCAGAAGCAATGGTAGAAGCTGTGCATAAAGCAACAAAAAGCTACATAAAAAAGAACAAATTTGTTACTATTTTTGGAGGAGAACATTCAATTTCTATAGGTACTATTCGTGCTTTTAACGAAATGTACACAAACCTTACTGTATTACAATTAGATGCACATGCAGATTTGCGTAAGGAATACGAAGGTTCAAAATGTAATCATGCTTGTGCTGTTTACGAAGCTAGCCAGACTACAAACTTAATACAAGTTGGTATTCGTTCTATGGACGTTATTGAAACTACGGTTATGGACAAGGAGAAAACTTATTTTGCTCATGAAATGGCAATTGATGATACTTGGGTGGACTCTTCAATAGACCAGATGACAGAAAATGTTTTTATTACAATAGATTTAGATGTTTTCGATCCTTCAATTATGCCAAGTACTGGAACTCCAGAACCAGGCGGATTATTATGGTACGAAACACTAGAATATTTAAAACAAGTTTTTGCTGAAAAAAATGTAGTAGGTTTTGATATTGTAGAATTATGTCCTAATAAAGAGGAGAAATCCTCAGATTTTTTAGCAGCTAAATTGTATTACAAAATGTTGAGTTACAAATTTAAAAGTGAAGATGCTGAAAACGATTTTGATAATGAATTTAAGACTTTAAAAGAAAAAAATAACAGTGCAAAATACAACGAAGACGATGAGTACTAAAGGACCAATTTCTCAATTTATAGAAAAACATTATTTACATTTTAATGCAGCAGCTTTGGTTGATGCAGCAAAAGGTTACGAAGCACAATTAGAAAGTGGCGCAAAAATGTTAGTGTCGCTTGCAGGAGCTATGAGTACAGCAGAACTAGGTAAAAGTTTTGCAGAAATGATTAGACAAGATAAAGTGCAAATTATCTCTTGTACAGGTGCAAACCTTGAGGAAGACATAATGAACTTAGTCGCGCATTCACATTACAAACGTGTGCCTAACTATCGCGATTTAACACCTCAAGACGAATGGGATTTGTTGGAGAAAGGACTAAATCGTGTTACAGATACATGTATTCCAGAAGAGGAAGCTTTCCGTAGATTACAAAAACACATTGTAAAAATTTGGAAAGATGCCGAAGCTGCTGGAGAACGTTTTTTACCACACGAGTACATGTACAAAATGTTATTATCTGGTGTTTTAGAGGAGTACTACGAAATAGATTTAAAAGATTCATGGATGTATGCTGCAGCAGAAAAAAACTTGCCTATTGTTTGCCCAGGTTGGGAAGACAGTACAATGGGTAATATTTTTGCAAGCTACGTCCTTAAAGGAGAGCTTAAGGCTAGTACAGTTAAATCTGGTATTGAGTACATGACATTTTTAGCAGATTGGTACACAGATAATTCATCTAAAGGTATTGGCTTCTTCCAAATTGGCGGCGGAATTGCAGGCGATTTCCCTATTTGTGTAGTACCAATGTTATACCAAGATATGGAGCGTCCAGAAACACCGTTTTGGAGTTACTTCTGTCAAATAAGTGACTCTACAACAAGTTACGGTTCGTATTCTGGAGCAGTGCCAAACGAGAAAATCACTTGGGGAAAACTAGATATAGATACTCCAAAGTTTATAATAGAAAGTGATGCTACAATTGTTGCACCTTTAATATTTGCATACCTTTTAGGTGAGTAATGGAAGATCATAAAATAGAAAATATCGAATTAAAGTACTTAACTGTGGACGATTTTGAGGAATTAAAATCGGCAACACTTGAGTCTTACGGTGGTGTTCTTGATTCTTTTTGGAAGAAAGATCACATCGCGCGTTTAACTACTATTTTTCCAAAAGGTCAAGTGGTTATTAAAATCGACGGAAAATTAGCTGGTTGCGCTTTGTCCCTTGTTGTAGATTATGATTTGATTGATGATGAGCATACTTATGCCGATATAATTAAAGGAGATTCGTTTAAAAATCACGATCCAGATGGAGATGTGCTTTACGGTATTGATGTTTTTATAAAACCAGAATATAGAGGGTTGCGTTTAGGACGACGCTTGTATGATTATAGAAAAGAAATTTGTGAAAACTTAAATTTAAAGGGAATCGTTTTTGGTGGAAGAATGCCAAACTACCACAAACATAAAGAGTTTACACCTAAAGAGTATATAGAAAAAGTAAAACGTAAAGAAATTCATGATCCAGTTTTAAACTTTCAAATTTCTAACGATTTTCATCCTGTACGTGTTTTAAAAGGCTATTTAGAAGGAGATACTGCATCAAATGAATATGCGGTGTTAATGGAGTGGGATAATATCTACTATACTAAAAAAAGTAAAAAAGCAAGTACAATTAAAACTGTTGTTAGATTAGGTTTAATACAATGGCAAATGCGTACTTATAATAGCTTGGAAGAGTTAATGCAGCAAGTAGAGTATTTTGTAGATAGTGTAGCAGCTTATAGATCAGATTTCGCGCTATTTCCAGAATTCTTTAATGCACCGCTTATGGCTAAATACAACCATTTACATGAGCCAGATGCTATTAGAGAATTAGCAAAGTATACTAAAGTAATTGTAGAGAAAATGCAACAATTATCTATCTCTTATAACATTAATATTATAACTGGTAGTATGCCAGAATTAATAGAAGATAAGTTATTTAACGTAGGTTATTTATGTAGAAGAGATGGGAGTTTAGAGCGATACGAAAAAATACACGTTACACCAGACGAAGCTAAGGTTTGGGGAATGCAACGCGGTAATAAATTGCAAACGTTTGAAACCGATGCAGGAAAAATAGGCATACTAATTTGTTATGATTCTGAGTTTCCAGAGCTATCTCGTTTACTTGCAGATGAAGGTATGGATATTCTTTTTGTACCGTTTTTAACAGATACTCAAAATGGTTATTCTCGTGTGCGTTTGTGCGCTCAAGCACGTGCAATAGAAAACGAATGCTACGTTGCAATTGCAGGATCTGTAGGTAACTTGCCAAATGTAAATAACATGGACATCCAATATGCGCAATCTGCCGTATTTACTCCATGCGATTTTTCGTTTCCAAGTAATGGAATTAAAGCCGAAGCAACCACAAACACAGAGATGATTTTAGTTGCAGATGTAGATTTAAGTTTGTTAAGAGAATTACATTCTTTTGGTGCAGTTAAAAACTTAAAGGATAGACGAAAAGATTTTTACAATGTTGTAAGAATTGATAATAGTAAATAGTATTTTTATATAAAATAAGATGATGATTTCGCTAAAGTGGAATTAAAAATAATAAGTAATGAAAAACAGACACGAACATTTAAAGAGAGTTATAGTGGACTTTAAAAAATTAACTCCAGAAATTTTGGCAATGTTAGTCGAAAAATTTCCTGATGGTTATGATGATCGCGATGTAGTCTCTTTTAGAAACGCAAAAAATGAGTTAATTGAAGCTGTAGAACTTATTACCGAAGACACAAAATATTTGGTAAAAGTAAGTGAGAAGTTAGAAGTAACTATGGATAATTATGATGAAGACGATTACGAAGACTTCGATGATAATGATCCAGAAGCAGTGCAAGATCCAGAAATGGAAGATAGCGATGACGACTTTTAAAAAGAAAATAGAATTATTTTAATAACATTAAAACGATAAAAAGCGAGCATATAATAACTACTATTTTGGACAAGAGATTACCTTATTTTACTTAGAGTAAAATATAGTTTTCAAAGATTTTTAAATAACAATAAAACTATTCAAAATGAAGTCAAAAAATATAATACAAATAGTACTAGTAAGTGTTTTTATGTTAACAATATCAAGCTTTAAAAGTGAAACAAAAACCGCTTCAATAAATCAAGAAGAGAAAACAATCTCAACTATTTTCGATGGTGCTGAAGATTACGGATATAATTTTATTTTTACTAATGATGATGAAGATGAAAGTACAATAACGTTTCAAAATGTTAATGATGATGTTTTAGAAGCTTTCGATTTAAAATCTGAAGCATTAGTTGGCACAAGTATGAAAGTAACTTATACAGTTGTAATTGAAACAGAAGAGGATGAAGATGGTTTTGAAAGTGAAACTGAAATTCTAACAATTACAAAATTAGAACAAATATAAAAATAGTAGCTTTTAAATCTTAAACTAAATTAAAGACTGCCTTTTGGTAGTCTTTTTTTTGTTATAAAAACTTCCCAAATAAAGACGCTAAAAACTACCAAATATTCTAAACCAATAATCCATAGGTTCTCTGTGTTGTCTGCGTTAGCATAGGCTAGATAGCTAATAATAACAATAAAACTCCATACTAGAGGAAACTTGTAATTGGTAAACACGCTTAAAATTAGAATGGTTGCAATATACCAAGGATGTACAGTTGTACTTAAAAATAAGTAAATAGTAAAACTAAAAAGCATTGCTATAATTAGTTTTTTTGTGTCTGTTTTTTTTCTAAAAAAAGATAAAAACAGAATGTATAAAACTGTAATAACAGGAAGTGCTTTGCCTATAATGGCTATCTCGTTATAACCTCTAAACCAATAGCCAATTTCTCTAGCTATGTAATAAATACTTGCATTAAACTCGAAATTACCAAACCATAAACCAACGGTTTTGGAATAGTTGTCTATAAATTGAGTTGAGAAAAATGGAGCAAAAAGAAGTAGTGTTGTAAGTATTATAATGGAGTAAAAACTAATGAGCCTTGTCATTCCTGCGAAGGCAGGGATTCGTTTTTTGTTTTCGGTATTATTAAGAAGTAATTCTGTTTGGTTTGTTGCTGTGTTTCGTTTCGAAAACCACCAAAAAAACAATGGTAAAAACATAAGCGGAACTAGCTTAGTTGTAATTGATAAGGCAAAAACAACTGCTGCCCATTTCCATTTATTGCAATGCAGTAAGTATAAACTCCAGACAAGAAAAAAGATCATAACGCCTTCGAAATGCAAGTTTCCTGTAAGTTCAATTATTATAAACGGATTAAGTATAAACCAGAAAATATTATGAACCGGAAGGTTAAGTTTTTCTAATAGTTTTTTTCCAAAGTATAGTGTTCCAAAATCGGCAGCGATAATTAGTAGTCTTAAAACCATAGCAGCACCTACAATGCTTTTATTTGCAAAAACACCAGCTATAATAAAGCACAACTGGTTTATTGGTGGATAGTTAGTGTAATGGCTTCCGTTTAATGTTCCCATTCCTGTATACAACTCTTCTGCTTGGGAAACTGGAAATTGATTATTTGTTATAAATAATTCTGGTGTATAGAGATAAGGGTTGAGGCCTTCAAGAATAATGCGTCCATCCCAAATAAATCTATAAAAGTCTTGAGAAAGATTAGGAATTGCTAGTATAAAAATAGCTCTAAATATAAAAGCTGTAAGTGCTAAAAACTTAAAATTATGTTTGTTTTGCTGTACAAGTTTATAAAATATAAAGAATACAGCAGCGTATAATACAATGAGTTTAAGATGTGCTGTGCGTTCTAAATTATAAGCAAAAACACTATAAAGCACTGCGCTTATTAAGACTAATAATAGCGGTAGTTTTTTTGTTTTAAATAGAATTGAATTAAACACGGTTAAAGCTACGTTTTTAATTTAAGAGCTGAACATTGGTAGCCAGCGTTAACGATTGATGCGGCATCCTTTTTTGCCAATAAAAGCAAAAAAGATATAGCGGAAAGCGTGGTGCAGACTTTTTTGTCTGTAAACGCCCAAAAAAAAATTAAGCTTTAGAGGTTAATGATTTAAAAAACACAAAACCAAAACCAATAAAAAGCATAAGATGAAAAGGGAATAAACCAAAATCACCACCTTGATCGCCAACTACAAAAGCACTGTACATTCCAAATGCGAAATAAAGCATTAATAAGCCTTCGAAAATAACATTTACAGAGACGTTCTTTTTTAGATACTTGTTGCCTTTCCAACTGTCTTTAATACTATTAATATTAAATTTTGGTGTACGTACAAATTCGCTTCTTTTTCCTATGTGGCCTTCTATTACTGCTATAGAGTTATGTAAACTAAAGCCCATTGCAATAGAGAAAAATGTAAAAAACATACCAATATATTGTATGAAGTTTTTAAAACCTCCACCATAAGAGCGCTTATACATGTGCCAATAGCAAACAAAGAAAATAATGGTGCTTACCACAAAGAAACTCATAACATAAAAGTATGGTTTTAAGTGTGCATATTCATTTTTAATGTACAGCATTGGAATACTTAAAACACCTACAATAAGCACGTTTAGAAACATCGTACTATTAAGTAAATGCAGTAAACCGTGTAGTTTTGTTTTAGAGGAGATATTTTTGCTTTTTAAGACTCTCCACATCATTTTTCTAAAATTTTCTGCACCACCTTTATTCCAACGAAATTGTTGAGAACGTGCTGCACTAATAACTACTGGTAATTCGGCAGGAGTTATAACATCTTCAAGATACTCGAATTTCCAGTTTTTAAGTTGTGCTCTGTAACTTAAATCTAAATCTTCGGTTAATGTATCGCCTTCCCAATTTCCTGCATCTATAATGCATTGCTTACGCCAAACACCAGCAGTACCATTAAAATTAATAAAATGACCTTTAGAGTTTCTGCCTACTTGCTCTAGTGTAAAATGAGCATCTAAAGCAAAGGCTTGTATTTTTGTTAAGGTAGAATAGTTTCTATTTATGTGTCCCCAACGTGTTTGTACAACACCAATATTTCTATCTACAAAATGTGGGATGGTCTTTTTTAGCCAATCTTTTTTAGGTAGGAAATCGGCATCGAAAATGGCGATAAATTCACCTTTGGCAATTTCTAAGCCTTCTTTTAAAGCACCTGCTTTAAAGCCTTCGCGATTAGTTCTGCAAATATGAACAATATCTAAACCTTGTTTTTTTAATGCTTCTATTTGTGTAGATGTGGTTTTTACAGTATTATCTGTAGAATCGTCTAAAACTTGAATCTCTAATTTGCCTTTTGGGTAATCCATAAGCGCAATATTTTCAAGTAAACGCTCCATTACATACTCCTCGTTAAAAACTGGTAGTTGTATGGTTACGTAAGGCACTTTGTCTGGATTGTTAAAATCTAAAAAAGGTGTTTTTACTTTCTTTTTCTGAGCAGAGAGATAATTGAATAGCAGATTTAACTGAGCTAATGCATACATGAATATGAGCAGCAATGCTATAGAATAAATAATAATAATAACTAAATTTAAATAAATCACTTTTTAAAACTGTATTTAAAAATCCATCCTAATATCTTAAAACCTGCAAATATAGTACCTTTTACAGTTCCTGAGACTTTAGAAACGCCTATTCTTTGCTTGTATTTTACTGGTACTTCTATGTATGTTAGCTTCTGTTTTAAGGCTTTAAGTTGCATTTCTACTGTCCAACCGTAAGTTTTGTCTAGCATGTTTAAGCCCACTAACTTATTGTATTTAATGGCTCTAAATGGTCCTAAATCTGTAAATTTAGCTCCAAAAAACAGTTTCATTAAAAAGGTAGCTAGCCAATTACCAAAAACTTGTTGCGGTGTCATTGAGCCACCTTCTCTAAGTCGTTTAATTCTCGATCCAATTACAAAATCGATGTCATCATTAATTATTGGTGCTGTGAGTTTTGTTAATTCTTCGGGATAATCGCTATAATCACCATCAAGGAAAACAATAATATCTGGTTTTTCGTTAAGTTTAGCAATGTATTCCATGCCTTTTAAACAAGCGTAGCCATAGCCTTTATTGTTTTCGGTAAGTACAGTTGCTCCTGCTTTTGTGGCGTTTTTAACTGTGTCGTCTGTAGAATTATTGTTTACAACAATAATTTCTTCGACATTTTTTGGAATGTCTCTAACAACATTCGCGATGGAGTCTTGCTCGTTATAAGCAGGGATAATAACTTTTATTTTGGGCATTTATTTAAGATCACTTAATTTATTCTCTTTCTTAAAAGCGGCTAAATCTGTCCACGTTTTAATTTTTTTTCCTTCGGAAAATTTACTCGCAGAAACTAGCTTTTCGTTCTTATACATTAAGCAGTAACCATTTTTTTGATTGTTTTTTAATTGACATTTACGATTTACTTTATTCATGTTATTGTAAAACAACCACCAATCTACTTTTTTACCATTTACAAAATGCCCTTCTTTTTCTTTAGTGCCATTGTTTTTGTAAAATGTCCAATACTTGGTTTCTAATCCTGATTTGTAAAAACCAGTTTTTTCTTGTTTTCCGTTATCGAAATAATAAGACCAAAAACCATCTTGTTGTCCATTTATAAAAAGGCCTTCAGATTTTATATTGCCATTATTATAATAATTTTTCCAGTATTCTATAGGTTTTCCGTTTGCAAAGTTACCTTCTTTTTTTAGTTTACCACTAAAGTGATAGAATTTCCAGTAGCCAATAAAAAAGCCGTTACTATAAATGCCTTCTCGCATAATGTTTCCGTTGGTAAAGTATTCTTTCCAAAAACCTGTTTCTTTTCCGTTTTCAAAATTACCGACTTTGTTTATTGTTTTATCTTCAAAAAAGTAAGCCCAAAATCCTGAGCGTTTACTATTTAAAAAATGACCTTCTGCTTCTAGATTACTATTGTGGTGATAAAATTTCCAAAAACCAGTGTGTAAATTATTATTAAATTCACCTGCTTTTTCTAAGTTTCCGTTTTGATGATAAAATTTCCAATAGTCTGTTTTAAGTTTGTTTTCTATCCAGCCTTCGGCTTTTAAAGTACCATTACTATAGTAGGTTTTCGAGTAGGTTTTTTCCGCGAAAGCGTTAAAACTTATAAGTAGTACTAATATGAGTAGTGTGTTTTTCATTTTAAGCTAAAAGCTGATTGCGTAAATATTGAAACTTAATTCTTATTTAATAAATCCATTAAGTCTACATCGTTTCCTAGTAATACTTCAGTCGGATTTATTCTTCCATCCATACTATCGTTCTCTAATTTTAATACACCTCTTGGGCAAACAGCGCTACAAACACCACAACCAACACAACTTGAGCGCACAATGTTTTCTCCTTTTTGAGCGTAAGCACGAACATCGATTCCCATTTCGCAGCTATTAGAACAATTACCACATGAGATACATTGTCCTCCGTTTGTTGTAATTCTGAATCTTGAAAATAAACGTTGTTGGAATCCTAGAATTGCAGCCATTGGGCAGCCAAAACGACACCAAGATCTATTTCCTAATATTGGGTAAAAACCTGTACCAATAACACCAGAAAAAATTGAACCAATATAAAAACCATAAGCAGTTTTAAGTGTGCTAGATTTTATAAAAAAGATTTCTTCATTTGTTCCTGTAAAATAAATGGCGAATAAAGAAAGAATTACAATTGCATATCCAATGGCACCATAACGTGCATCTTTACCTAATTCATTTCTTTTAAAAACCATGACTCCTACAAATACAATGGTTAAAAGCACTCCAATAGCTATTAAAAAGCCTTCGTTGCTTAACCAATAATTACCTTCTACAAATACGCCATCTTGCCAGCTGCCTTTTAAGAAAGAGCTTACAACTGCAACCGTCATTATAACAGAAAAAACCAATACAGTATGAATTAACCAACGTTCTAATTTCCAAGCAGACATTTTTTTAGAAGATAATTGTCTAAAAGAATCTCCAGCAGTTTCGGCTAAACCACCACAACCACAAACCCAAGAACAATACCAACGTTTTCCATACTTGTAAGTTAAAATAGGAGTGATAACTAATGTAGAAACGATACCAAAAATTATTAAGGCAATCCCAATATTTCCTGCGCCAAGAAATTGGTTCAAGTGGTAATCTTGAAAAAGATAATAGTTTAGAGGCCAGACACTTTTTAAGTCGTAATAAGGTAGGTCGCTATTCATTACATACATAAATTCTGGAATCAAATAAGCAAAACCTAATTGAAAAAAGATAACTGAGACAGTACGTAATTGTTGGTATTTATTGTGGCGGTATTTTAATATAAATTTATAACCAAAAACGGCAATTGCTATTGTGTAAAGTGTACCATAAACAAACCATTGACTTGCATTTCTGCCACTTAATAAGTTGCTTAAAGGATCGAATAAAGCTATTAAGCCAGTATTTGCAGATCCATTTGCTCCTAAGCCTAAAAATTGCGGATAGAAATAAAGTACGATATAAAAAGCAGTTAAAACAACACCTAATGCCCAACCAATAACACCACGAGATGAGATAGATTTAAACCATACGCCATCGTTTTTTATTCCTTCTAATTTTGTTAAATATGCATCTCTAGAATACACAACAGTTCCAACAGTAATTAAGCCTAGTGATAAAGCTAGAAAAACTGCTCTATTTGGGAAATCGATATTAAAAAAGGCTAAGACTAGTATTAATAATCCTACTAATCCAGTAGCTAGTGCTATTTTTTGTTTTGTTGAAATGTCTTGTGCATCTGGTTTTGCAAGAGACATGCTATGGTTTATTTTATTACTCATTTTATTTTGGATTATGCAGTTTGTAGGTTTTTTTTGTAAGCAGCAAGAATGTCTTTTTCAAAATGCTTGTAAAATTCTGGATCAAAGTTGGCTTCAAGTAGATTTGTTATTACATAATCTACATCACGTTTTTCGGTTAACCAGCGATCGAATGTTTCGTGTCGCATTCTAATACCAAAAGTATTTATTCCTAAAAATTCTTTAGTGTCTTTATGGTATGCTACTGTTATACATTTTGTATCGTCTTCATGAATCCAGTGAAAGTGCTTTTCGTATTCTGGACGACCACGTTCTCCATATACCCAACCATAAGTTTGGTATTCTATATCCAAGAATTTCGCAGAGTTAAACCAATGTCCAGGTTTGTATTCTCGTCTATTACCGCAAATGGTTTGTGCTAATGCTTCACCCATCATTCTACCAGTATACCATACAGCTTCAATTGGTCTACGTTGATCAATACCACTATCGCGCTGCTCTGCACAATCTCCAATAGCATAAACATCTGGAATGTTTGTTTCTAAATGTCTGTTTACTAAAACACCACGATTGGTTTCTATTCTAGAGTCTTTTATAAAGCTAATATTTGGTGCAACTCCTGCTGTTAATCCAACAACATTGCATTCTATTTCCTCTTCAGTTTCGGTAATAACTATAGATTTTACTTTTCCATTGTCGTCTGCTTTAATTTCTTTTAAGTTAAAACCTAAACGTAAATCTATATGGTGGTTTTTTATATGTCTGTTAATCATTGCGCTTTCTCCTTCTGGTAAAACACCGTTCCAAAAACTATCTTCTCTTACTAAAAAGGTAACAGGAATGTTGCGTGAGTTTAGCATTTCGGCCAATTCGATACCAATTAATCCACCACCAACAATTACTGCACGTTTACACACTTTATTATTTGGTGCATTACGTTCTAAACTATCAAGATCTTGCTTGCTGTACAAACCTTGCGCACCTTCTAAATCTTGTCCTGGCCAACCAAACTTGTTTGGTTTACTACCTGTGGCAATAACTAATTTGTCGTAATTTAAAGTATCGCCTTCTGCAAAATGAAGCGTTTTAGCATTGGTATCAATAGTTTTTACATAAGCGTTTTTAAGTTCGATTCTGTTTTTTTTCCAAAAGTAATCCTCATAAGGCTTAGTGTGCTCATACTTCATGTGTCCCATATATATGTACATTAATGCAGTGCGAGAGAAAAAATGATTGGTTTCGGCAGAGATGATTGTGATTTTTTTATCAGAATTTTTTCTAATATGCCTAGCAGCAGTCACGCCTGAAATTCCATTTCCTATAATAACTACATGTTCCATATTTTGGTTTGTTTTTTAAATTCTATTGTAATTAGGTCGTGATACAAGATAAAACCTTAATTTAAAAATAGTATTTAGAATTGATATAAATTACTGTTAGTTGTAAGGTTGTTCGCAGCAATGAGACGATAATTTTTTTTATTTTTTGTGAAAGTTTCTTCAAATGTTTTAGACTGAACCGAAAGTTATAACAATTAGAGTATAGATTTTATTTGAAGTTGCTTAGAATAATAAAAGGAATTAAAGAATATTAAAATGAAAAAAATAATAGTAGTAACATTAATTTTATTAGGAGGCTTTTCCGCGAAAGCGCAAAATTTAGACACCTTTTTTAAACAAGCAGATTTTTTTTTTAAAGCAAATGTTTTAAATGGAAAAGTGGCTTACGATGCCATTAAAAAAGATAGAAGCACTCTTGATGAAGTGTTAAAAATAGCAGAAGGTATTACGGTTTCTAAAAGTGATGCTAAAAACTATCAAGCCTTTTGGATAAATGCCTATAATTTATCGGTAATTAAAGGTTTAGTAGATAACTACCCAACAAAATCTCCTTTAGATGATAAAGGCTTTTTCGATAAAATAAAACACAATTTAGGAGGTAAGAGTATTGTGTTAAACGATATTGAAAATAAACTTTTAAGAGCACAGTTTAAAGATCCTCGTTTTCACTTTGTTTTGGTGTGTGGAGCAGTTGGCTGTCCTCCTTTAATAGATGAAGCATACTTACCTATTGCTTTAGAAACTCAATTGCAAAAACAAGCAAAATTGGCTTTTAATGGTGATTACTTTATTAAAGTAAATGCTAAAAAGAAACGTGTTGAAGGTTCTAAGATTTTAGAATGGTATAAAGAAGATTTTACTATGAATGGAACAACAGAAATTGAATACATTAATACGTTTAGAACGGAGAAAATTCCAACCGATTATAAGATAACGTATTTTGAATACGATTGGAGAATAAACAAACAATAATAATTAAAACTAAAATAAAACCATTAAAATGAAAAAAGTAATAGTATTAGCAATAACATTAGCGATAGGCTTTGTAGGGTTTTCACAAGAAGACAATGAACCAGCAAGAAGTAATGTTCAAGAATTTACACCAAGTAAATTATTAAATAAAGGACAATGGGATATTAAGTTTTTTAATAGCCTTTATACGCAAACAAAAACAACAGGAGAAGGTACAGGAAAATCTTTTGATATTGACAGAGAGAATTTCTTTACAAATACAACTGAAATTTACACTGGTGTAAGTAATAACTCAAGAGTTAATGTTGGTTTAATTTTACAAGTTAGAGCTAATAATTACGGTGGACAAAATGCGTTTAGCGTTTTTGATTTTGAGAACAATGGTGCAGACTCAAGAAGTGGTTTTACTACTATTGCTCCATCTATAAGAGTACAGCCTTTTGCAAGTGTGCCTAATTTCTCTATAACAAGTTCTCTTTATTTGCCAATATTTAAAGATGAAGCAGTGTCTGCGTATTTAGATAAAAGAAGTACTTTTTGGGAAACTAAATTTTTCTACGATAAAACTTTTGGTGGTGGAGATTGGCAAATATTTACAGAAGCAGATTTTGGTTTTAATTTTGGTAAATCTGCTTCAGATGCTATTTTGAGTGGAGATTCAGTTAATCTTGGAGAGCGTTTTGCAAACAACAGTTTGTTTTTGCCAGTAAGTGCTTTTTTAAGTTACTTCCCATCGTCTAAATCTACATTATTTGTAAATGCACAGCAAGCGTTTTTAATTGATTTAGGAAACGAATTCGAACAGAATTACACACAATTAGGCTTTGGTGGTAAATACCAATTAACACAAACATTAAATCTTGAAGCATCTTACGGTAAAATTGTGAGAGGTAATAATTTTCAAGGATTAGGAAATACTTTTAGCTTAGGTGTTAGAGCATTGTTCTAAAATTAATATTTAGTAGTAAATTAGGAGCTTAATTGTAAATTATAATATGAATTACAGTAAGCTCCTTTTTTTATTTCTTATTTGTGTATTGCAATCTTGCACATCGCAAACCAAAATAAATGGTGTAAGTTTTGTTGCTGCAGGAATTCCTGTTACAGACAAACATGTAAATCCTGTTGTACAGGTTAATGCAAATTACGCTACTGTTATGCCTTTTGGGTTTATTAAAGATTTAAAACATCCAGAGATTATCCATAATACCGACAGGCAATGGTTTGGCGAATCTAGAGAAGGCGTTAAACAATATGCTAATAGTTTAGAAGCGAAAGGCATAAGAATAATGATTAAACCTCAAATTTGGGTTTGGAGAGGAGAGTTTACCGGTTACATAAAAATGGAAACTGAAGACGATTGGAAAAAACTTGAAGCTACTTATTCTAGTTTTATTTTAGAGTATGCCGATTTAGCTCAAGAAATTAATGCCGATATATTTTGTATTGGTACAGAATTAGAGCAATTTGTAGCTAACAGACCAGAGTATTGGAATGCGCTAATTTTAGAGATAAAAAAGATATATAAAGGGAAACTAACTTATGCAGCTAATTGGGACGAGTTTAAACGTACTCCTTTTTGGAGTCAGCTAGATTATATTGGAGTAGATGCTTATTTTCCTGTTAGTGATAGTAAAACACCAACGGTTGAAGAGTGTTTGTTAGGTTGGGAAGTACATAAGCCTATAATAAAAGAGGTTTCAGATAAACATAAAAAACCAATTTTATTTACAGAATATGGATACAGAAGTGTTGATTATGCAGGGAAGGAACCTTGGAAGTCCGAAAGAAGTATGAATATTGTAAATCTAGAAGCGCAGAATAATACAACAAAAGCATTATTTGAAACCTTTTGGAAAGAAGATTGGTTTGCTGGTGGTTTTATATGGAAATGGTTTATTGAGCATGATACTGTTGGAGGTGAAAATGATAGCCAGTTTACACCACAAAATAAACCCGTAGAAATGATAATTAAATCGCATTTTGAAGAACAAAAATGATGCTAAATAATAAAATACTTACAATAATTATAGCGCTGTTTTCAGCTTTTACTTTTGCTCAAGAGCGAGTGATTTTAGATTTAAAAGTTAAAGGTAATAAAAAGCTAAGATCTTCTTTTGTGATGAAGATTTCAAAAGCAGAAGCTGGAGCCGTTCTAGATTCAACAATTCTAGAAGAAGATATAAAACGACTAAAGCGTTTGCAAGCTGTAGCGCATGCTTATTATCAGGTGTTTGCTTCTCATGGTAATAGTTATAATGTGTTCTATAATATTGAAGAGAACTTTACTATTATTCCGTCTGTAAATGTCTACACTACTAATGATAACGAGTTTGCTTACCGTTTGGGATTGTATGAGTTTAATGCGTTAGGACAGAATATTACGTTTGGTGGTTTTTATCAAAAAGATATTTTTAGCTCTTATGGTATTAATTTAAGAGCACCTTTTTTGTTTAGTCGAGAATTAGGTTTAGCAATTAATCATCAAGATTTAAATACGCAAGAACCTGTTTTTTTCGATAATACTACGTCTGACTATAAATACCGAAACAAATCTTATGAAGTTCTTGCATTATACCAACCAAACTTTAAAAATCGTTTTGAGGTTGGAATTAATTATTTTTTAGAAGAATACAATTATTTAAGTGGTGCAACTAATCCATCTGTACCACAAGAATTATCTGTTAAGAAATTATTGTACAAAGGTATTTATGAATATAACAATCTAGACTACTATTACCAATACGTTTCAGGTTTTAAAAGCATATTTAATGCACAGTATGTTACTTCTACAAGTAATAATTTACCAGAGTTTATTATTGCTTGGAACGACTTTCATTTTTATAAAAGAGTAGGAGATAAAGGGAATTGGGCGAGTAGATTACGTGTTGGTTTCTCGTCTAATGACGAGACTCCTTTTGCACCTTTTTCTGTGGATAATAATTTAAACTTAAGAGGTGTAGGTAATACTATAGATAGAGGTACAGGAGCTGTTGTAGTTAATACAGAATATAGACATACAATTTATGATAAAGATTGGTTTGCACTCCAAGGCAATGCTTTTGTAGATGCTGGATCTTGGCGAAATCCAGGAGGTGATTTTGGTGATTTTGGGAAGTCTCAAAACATTAGAGTTTTTCCAGGTTTAGGTTTACGTTTTATACATAAACGTATATTTAATGCTATTTTTAGAATAGATTATGGTTTTGGTGTTACCAAAGGAGAAACACAAGGTTTAGTTTTTGGTATTGGGCAGTATTTTTAAGAAAAAATCTTCTTTGTAATAATACTATTAACAAATTAGTTTTAGTTGAAATGAAAAACGTTAGGCTATATTTTTTTTGTAATAAGTATGCAAATCTTCAGCACTTGCTCCAAACCATTTTTTTAAATAGATTACCCAAAAATAATATTGTAGTTTCCAAATACCATGACGTTTATAGAGTCTATCAGATGTTTTTATCTTTTTATTGATAACTACAAACTGTTTACGTTTATAGAGTTCATTAATTAAAATATTGTCTTCGTAAATAGTGAAGCTTTCATCGAAACCACCAATATCTTCAAATAGTGCCTTGGTAATAAACTGGCTTTGATCACCACCTCTACAAGCTCGCCATGAAAACTGTGTAAGCCAACTTGCTAAGCGCAACCACCAATGGTTGTTGTCAAATGTTAAACGAAAACAACCCGCTTGATTATTCTGTTTTATTTTATCTATAATATATTTATCGTAGTGTGTTGGTGGAAAAGAATCGGCATGCAAAAAATATAAAATTTCTCCCTTTGCAATACGTGCTCCAAAATTCATTTGCCTTGCTCTTCCTTTTTTAGAATGAATAAGCCTGACTTTTAAATCTAGATTTTCAACAATTTCTTGAGATCCATCTGTACTGCCACCATCGACAACAACAATCTCTTGAATGTTTTGTAATGAAGCGTTATCGATTAAATGAAAAAGGAGTTTTTCAATGTTTTCAGATTCATTTAAAATAGGAATTACTATTGAAATCATAAGCTACACCTTCTGTCATTCCTGCGAAGGCAGGAATTTACTTTTAAGTTTTTTGTTTTGTGGATTCCTGCTTTCGCAGGAATGACAAAGTATTAATCGTTTAAATTCCAATTGTAATCTAAATAAGATTTGTTAGCTTTTTCTGAAATTGAAACATCCGAATAAGTATTTAAGAAGTTTATTAAAGAACCATTTTGTTCGAAATCTTTTTTAAACCATTTAAATATTCTAGATAATTTAAGATTGTTTTGAGAGATGTCGTTTCTGTTTTTATCAGATAAAAACTGTTTAGTAGCATTTGTTAATTGGGCTTCTAAATTTGAAGCTGTAAAGGCTTCGTTTTGTAATTTAGGGCAAGAATATGATGCGCATACAATAGCAAAATGAATTCTTGGTTCGTCCATTTTTCTAAGTATTTGGTGTTCTATTTCTTCTAAACTATACCATTTGTTACCTAGTTTCCATAAACGTTGTTCCCAAGGATTTTTAATGTCTTTTATGCTTTGCAGTGGGTAGTTTCTAAGAATTAGATCTACTGTCAATGCATTGTAAGCATTAATCCAGTACACTAGTTTGTTTTCCTTTTTCCAGGTGTCATTAGGTATGTTTTCTCCTAGTGATATAATGTAATTAGTTAAAGATTTTCTGTTGGTTTTAATGCTTTTGTAGTCTACATTTCCAGCTTCAGAAACATGTTGTTTTAGAAGTTTATTCCATTCATTATGACTAAAAGCTTCTGGGCTTGCAATAATGGTTTCTTGTACTACAGTCTCTTTAACTTCGGGAGTAACTTCAGCTTCTTCTGGAATTGCAATTGTAACAGGAGTTTCTTCAGCTTGTGGTGCCGTTTCAGTTTTAACTTCAATCACTTGTTTAGGCTCTTCTTTTGGAGTACTCTCTGCTATTTTTTTTGTGCTAAAACACGATGATAAAACTAAAGCAAATACTAATAATATTAAATGTTTCATTTTTTTAATGGGTATAATTCTTGACTAATAAAATCTTTGGGGAATGTTTCATCTCCATCAAAACCAAGTTCTATATCTCTTCCACTATGTGGTATATAGTTAGTCTTAAAAAGATAATCCCAAGTACTTAATGTTAGTCCATAATTAACTCCAAACCTTGCATGCTCTGGTAGTTCTTTTGCATGATGCCAAATATGCATCTTCGGATTATTAAAAATATATTTTAAAACACCATAATCCCAGCCTAAGTTTGCATGGTTTAAATGACCAATTGTAATGCTAAAGAAATGAACAATAGCAACGTGTTGCGCATCGAAACCACCAATTATAGCAATAGGAATGTAAAGTAACGATTTGTATAGTATAGGTTCTGCCCAATGATAACGCAAATGCGCCGCAAAGCCCATTTCTTTAACACTATGATGTACTTTGTGGAAATTCCAAAGCATTGGAACACGATGTAATAGCCTGTGTGTATTCCACTGGGTGAAATCGCTAATAATAAAAAATATTAGCAAGCCTAACCATAATGGTAGCGCATCAATATCAAATAACTGGAAACTTGAAACCGAAAGCCCAATCAAGCCAAGAATATCATTAAAAAATGCAGAAGTAGTATCTGTTAGCGCGATAAGTATAATGAGATTTAGAATAAAAAAATTGAAGAACATATAAAAAGTGTCTAGCCAAAAGTCTTTTCTGAAAATAGATTGGTCTTTTCGCCATGGAAATGCAATTTCAAGAGTCCAAACTAAAATGGAAATAACAATTAGTCCATAGAAATAGTTATCCCAATGGTTAATGGTTATTATCTCATTTTTAAGGTAATTCCAATACCCAGAATAGGCGTTTTTTATAATGTTTAAATACTTTTCCATGTAAAAGTTCTGTCGTAGATTTAAAGTAAAAATAACATATTTTTGTTGGAGGTTATTTTGAAACCATTCATTTAATAAATAGTAGTATGAGAAAAATAGATAGTCTTTTATCAGAATATGGAGAAAGCCACCAAACAAAATTTAATAAAATTGTACATTATTTTTGTGTTCCTGCTATTTTCTTTAGTCTAATAGGATTATTTTCTGCTATACCAATAGGTTTATCTTTACAGGAAGTTGTGCCAACTGGGTTAGCTCCTTTTATGCATATAGGAACTTTAATTATAGTTTTGGGTTTGTTTTATTACTTACGTTTATCTGTGACGCTTTTTGTTGGGATGTTGGTTTTTTCGGCTTTAGTCTTGTTGGGAATAAATGTAATTGCAAACGCTAATATTGCACCTGTTTGGGTGATAATGGTTGCTATTTTTGTGATTGCTTGGATTGTACAATTTGTTGGACATAACCACGAAGGAAAAAAACCATCATTTTTAAAAGATGTTCAATTTTTAATGATTGGTCCTGCCTGGACAATGAGCCATTTGTTTGAAGTATTAAAAATCAAGTTTTAAGAATTATAAAAATCTATATAAAAATAAAGCCCAATACGTAATTTACATATTGGGCTTTGTTTTTATTTAAGGTTGCTTGCTAACAACATCCTCCACCATCGTAATGGTAGGTAGATTCGCTAATAAAAATATCGTCTCTTCCTAAAGTTGCTATATCACCTGCAGTTTTATCGCAAATAGCAATAGGTTGATTTTTTAGTAAAATATGACCTTTTTTGTCATCAAAATAATCTTGGTCACCAAAATAAATAGCTGCTTTTCCGGTAAAGATACAAGGTCCATCTTCTGGCATAGGATCTTTAATGGCTGCAACTTCTATAGATTCTATGTAGATTAATTCTTCAGTAGGATAATTTTTAGGGTCTAAGATTCTGTAAGGTTTACGAGCTCTAATTTCTATAGTTCCAAAACCAGCATCTGTTAACGCTTTTACGTACTCGTCAATTGGTAAACTTCCACTTAAACATAAAGCACGTAATCTATCATCGTTACGTAAAGTATCATTCATTGGTTGCTCACAAGTAGGATCGCTCATTACTAATTTTCCATTAGGCTTTAAAACGCGATACATTTCTGCTATAGCTTTCTTTAAGTCTTCAGCTTTAAAAATATTAAATAAGCAGTTTTGTGCAGCAACATCAATAGAGTTATCTGGAACATTTAAGTTTAATGCATCTCCTTTTATAAGATCTACAAAGTCACTTTTAAACCAATCGTTTTGTGCTTCGGCTTCAATAAAATTCTTGCGAGAGGCTTCTAGCATTTCATCTACAACATCAATACCTATTACACCTCCTTTTTGGCGATTAAAATAGGCGAACTGTAATAATTCCATTCCGCCACCAACGCCAACGTAAAGCATTTTTGGGTTGTTGGTTAAATCGCGAGCATTTACTGTGCTACCACAACCATAGTTCATTTCCTGCATAATGCGAGGGATTTTTAAACCTGGTAACTCCCAAATAGGATTAGTTGTACAGCATAATCCAACATCTGGTGTTAGTGCTGCTTCTTTGTATAAATCGTTTGTTGCGTCTAAGTAGCTCATGTTTTCAATTATTAATTATCAGTTATCAATTATCGGTTTAGTTGATAATTGTTTATTGATAAATGTTCAATGTTTAAATTGTTTTTATTAATGCTTTAAATAATGTAATCATGTTTGGTTCGGCCTTTCCAGCCATAGCGATTATTTCGCTAATATCTACAGGTTTCAGGTTTTCTGGGTCGCATTCATCTGTCAATACAGAAACTGCCGCTACTTTTAAATTTAAGTGATTTGCAACTATAATTTCTGGAACAGTACTCATACCAACAGCGTCTGCACCTATAATTTTAAGCATTCTATATTCTGCTCTCGTTTCTAATTGAGGCCCAACAACACTTGCGTAAACACCTTCGTGTAAGGTGATGTTATTGGCTTTTGCAATGGCTTTAAATTTAGAGTTAATCTCCAAATTGTATGGCGCACTCATATCTGTAAAACGCTCGCCTAATTTCTCGACACCTTTAAAAGCCAAAGGCGAACTACCTTGCAAGTTAATATGGTCGTCAATAAGCATTAATTCTCCTTTATTATAATTTAGGTTTATAGCTCCAGACGCATTAGAAACCAGTAATGTTTTTATACCTAATTTTTCCATTACACGAACAGGATACGTTACGTCTTGCAATGTGTAACCTTCATATAAATGAAAACGACCTTGCATAACTATTACCATTTTGCCTTCTAATATTCCATATATTAATTTTCCTTTATGAAACTCTACCGTTGCAGTTGGAAAATGCGGAATGTGGTTGTAACTAACTTCTGCAATAATTTCAATTTCCTTAGTTAGTTGCCCTAAACCTGTGCCTAAAATAATACCAACTTCAGGCTTGTTAAAGCCTTTTTCTTGCAAGTATTCTACTGTTTTGTTTATGTATTTAATCATTCTGTTTTATAATATTTTGTAAAGCCTCAATGTGCTCCAAATCTTCGTATAAATCAATGTCGTTTAGGGTTTCGAGTAAAGAGGTTTTTTGATTTTTTAAATTTTGAAGCGTATCGTAACAAACAGATTCTGTTCCCCAATTTTTATTTTTAAATACCGAAGTGTGCATCGTTTTCATGCCTAAAAGATAATAGCCTCCATCTTCTGCAGGACCAATAACAACATCGTTTTTATTTAATGCTTTAAAAGCTTCATCTATATGTCTAGGTTCCAAATCGAATAGATCACTACCAACAATAATAATCTTTTCATATAAACTATTAAATCCATTTTCGAAAGCTTTTTGCATGCGTTCACCTAAATCATTTCCAACTTGTTGGTGTTTTTGGTAAGCCTTAGAATCCCAAATATCATTATCTCTAGTTTTTACCGAGTAATAAACTGCTTTATCGGCATCAATCTGTTTTATTACTTGTTCTGTGTGTTGTAGCAAATATTTGTAAATGCGTAATGCAGCTTCATCACCAACTGTTTTAGCTAAACGTGTTTTGCATTTGCCTAATTCAGGATTACGAGTAAATGTTATGATGAGGTTTTTAGAATTCAATTGTATGTTTTTTTTGAGTAATTTCTTTTCTGACTCTTTTTCGAAGGAAAAGACATTGTTGTGTGATCACTCTTGACTTTATTTTTGTAAATTCTGAAAACTTATTTCTTATTTTCAGCTTCATAAATCTTTTCTCCTTTTACTAACCACTTACTCCAGGCTTTATTAAAAGTATGCACTTTATTTGTTTCTTTTTCTTCGGAATCTATAACGCAGAAATTTTTATTTTTCCACTCAAAAATGCCACCATATAAATTGTAGACGTTAGTGTATCCTTCTTTTTTTAGTTTTTTGCCAATAGTCTCAGAGCGAATACCTAATGAACAATAGACTACTATTTTCTCATCTTTATTAAGGTGTAGTTTTTCAACTGAAGCAATATCGAAATTATCATAACCAACACATATAGCATCTTTTAAATGACTGACTTGGTATTCTTTTGGCTCTCGAGTATCAAAAATAATAGCTTGGTTTTTAGGCATCGCTAATTCTTCAACAGAAATATAAGGTACTCCATTATCATTATACTTTTTTAGTAAATCTGAAATAGATTCTTGAGCAAAAGTAATGCTCGAAAAAAATATAAATAGGTATAGAATTTTGTTTTTCATAATATAAAGATTCCTAATTTTTCAATAATTAATTAAGCTACAATACCTTGACAGCTACTTCCTGCTCCTGCAGTACAACCGTAACAATGTTGTGAAATTACTATATTTCTACCTTCTAATAATTCTTCTTTGTATTCGCTAATATGTTTTGCTTTGCTATTAACTGGTAATTCTAGCATTTGGTTAAAATCGCAATCAAATAAATAACCATCCCAACTTACAGAAAGTGTGTTTGTACACATTACGTTTTCCACAGCTGCAGGGTTGTAGGCTTCAACTAAAGAATACATATAGTCTTCGTAGTTTTCCGAAGCAATTAAATAATCTAAAAATCGTGCAATAGGTAAATTAGTGATTGCAAATAGACTATGAAATTTAATACCGAAATCCTCCAATAGTGCCTTTTTAAAATCTTTTTCCATAGCTGCTTGATTACCTGGTAAAAAAGCACCACTTGGGTTGTAAACTAAATCTAGTTTTAAATCGCTGCCAGGCATACCATAACCACGATTGTTTAATTCTTGCAAGGCTTTTATAGACATGTCGAAAACACCTTCGCCTCTTTGTTTATCTGTTTTTCCTCGTGTCCAATGCGGCATAGAAGACACAACATGGATATTATGCTTTTTAAAGAAATCTGGTAAGTCGTAATGCTTTTTATTTGCGCGAATAATGGTTAAATTAGAACGGACAATAAAATCTTTTACACCAATTTTAGAAGCTTCTTCAACAAACCATCTAAAGTTTGGGTTCATTTCGGGTGCTCCACCAGTTAAATCTAACGTGTGTGCTCCAGTAGTTTTAATGACGTCTAGAATTTGTTGCATGGTCTCACGTGTCATAATTTCCTTTCTGTCTGGACCAGCATCAACATGGCAATGTTCGCAAACTTGATTGCACATATAACCAACGTTAATTTGTAGTATTTCAAGCTTTTTTGCTTTTAAAGGAAACTGATTAGTTTCAGAGATTTTAGTCTTAAATGTTGGTAATTCACCATCTGCAAAAATACCATTAGATAAAATATCTAATTGCTTGTTACTTTTTGCTAAATCGCTATCACGTTTTTGTAATGATTGTGTTTTTAATTTACCCATTGTAAAGTTTAACTGTGCTGTTTACGTAAAATTTGAGGTTTAAGTTTTGTAGTTTTAATGATTCTTAAAGTGTTATTTATAATCTCTTAGTTTAAAGGGATCTTAAGACGAACTCAGTATAAGCGATTCATACAATTTTAGCAAAAGCAAAAACTGGTTCTCTGCTTACATTTCTAACTTATTTACTTTATTCATCATTTGTACTCCATGAACTAAAGTTGCACCACTTTTAATAGCTGCTCCAACATGTAAAGCTTCCATCATTTCTTCTTTTGTAATACCTCGTTGTAAACCGTCTTTAGTGTAAGCATCTATGCAGTATGGACATTGTTCTGTATGTGCAACAGCTAAAGCTATAAGCGATTTTTCACGAGCAGTTAGCGCGCCTTCTTCGAATACTTTTCCATAATAATCGAAAAACTTTTCACCTAATTCCTGATTCCATTCACTTATTTTTCCAAATTTTCTAAGGTCTGCAGGATCGTAGTATGTTTTGCTCATTATAATTTAATTTATGCTAATATATAAATCTATAGTTTGTTGTCGGAAGTAAATGTTATTCCTAACAAAAAAATGGATTTAACTTTTAATATAAAGTCAAATCCATTTGTAAATTTAGTAGTCTCTTTTATTAAGAAGAAGGTCTTCCTTTAAGACGTTTTTCGATTTTTTGTTTTTTTTCAGTTACTCTTTTCATAACGTCCATAATCTTTTCATCTTTAGTTTCTTTATAAAACTCATTTAAACCCAATATTATTGACTTCCCTTTTCTTGAGGCTTTAACACGATCACTAGTTGACATATTGCTCATTTTCATATCTTCAAATTCTTGAGCCTCTATAAGTAACGTTTCCATAAAATTCTTTTTTGTATTTAAATCACAAAATAACAAAATATAATCGATTCCTATGTTTTTATTCATAATAAAAATTTATTCTCTAATTGTAAAAACTAATTGCAATGAATAAATTAATTAAACATTAGCCGAATTAATGAAGGTTTTTAATTTGAAATTAGTAATGATAGTCTTTCTTTTGGGAGTCGAAACTATTTTATGGTTAAATTAAAGTGTTTGTAATCAGTATCTTGCGTCATTGGTTCGTATTTAAAACTATAAGCATTAAATGCAAGGTGATAACGCAAAGCTAAATAAGTCTTTTTCATAATAATGAATTAATGATAGTTAAAAGATATAAATTTATAATTTAGCAATAAATATATTTTTCTATGGACTATTTTTTAATCGCTTCTGTATTAGTGCTTATGGCTGCTGTTTTTGGCTATTTAAATGTGCGATTTTTAAAAATGCCTAATACTATTGGCTTAATGCTAATTACAATTGTATTTACATTTGTGGTATTTGTACTAAGTTATTTTGACGATACATTGCTTAATGCAGAGCGATTTATTATTACGCAAATAGATTTTAAGTCCGTTTTACTTGATGTTATGCTAAGTTTTCTGCTTTTTGCAGGTGCATTACACACTAATTTCGAACAGCTTAAAGTACAGCGTTGGCCGGTTTTGGTTTTTGCTACATTGGGTGTTTTACTATCTACGTTTTTAGTTGGTTTTATAATGTTTTATACGCTTCCTATTGTTGGCTTGCATGTAGATTTTATTTACTGCTTACTATTTGGAGCCTTAATATCACCAACAGATCCTATTGCTGTTTTAGGTATTCTAAAAAAAGCTGGCGCACCAAAAAGATTAGAAACCAAGATTGTAGGAGAGTCCTTATTTAATGATGGTGTTGGAGTCGTTATATTTTTAACCATTTATAAAATAGCAGACTTAGGAATTGAAAATGTTAGCGCGTTAGAAGTAGTAGAATTATTTGGTTTAGAAGTTATTGGTGGTATTGCTTTAGGTTTAATTTTAGGATGGATTACTTATAGATTAATGAAGTCTATCGACGATTATGATATTGAAGTAATTATTACACTAGCTGCAGTTATGGCAGGAACAGTATTAGCACAAAAGCTTCATATTTCTGCGCCTTTAGCAATGGTTACTGCTGGATTAGTAGTAGGTAATGATACAGTTAGGGAGAATGCCATGTCGGAAACCACAGAGACTTATGTAGATAAGTTTTGGGAATTAATAGATATTCTTTTAAACACCATTCTATTTGTATTAATAGGAATGGAAATGCTAGTGCTTACTTTTAAAATGGAGTATTTAATGGCTGGTTTAATAGCAATCCCTTTAGTGTTAGCGTGTAGATACCTTTCATTATTAGTGCCTATAAAATTCTTTGAAAAGAAATTAAACTTTGTGCCAAAGACTAATTTAATCATGACTTGGGGAGGATTACGTGGTGGAATTTCTATTGCTTTAGCCTTAGGTCTTACGCAAATAATGGAACGCGATTTGTTTTTAGTAATCACTTATGTCGTTGTTGTGTTTTCTATACTATTTCAAGGAATGACGGTTGGTAAGCTAATTAAAAAATTAGAAGTGAAATAATTTTTATGCAAAACTGGATTACTCTTTTATCAAAATTTCAAGAACAACAAATTCCTGTTGCTTTTGTTACAGTTACCAAATGTTTAGGGTCAACACCTTGTATAGTTGGTTCTAGAATGCTAGTAACTAAAAACAAAGAAATTCATGGAACAATTGGAGGAGGAAAGTTAGAATTTAAAGCAATTGATGAAGCCATTATAGCATTGCAAGAAAATAGAATTATTGAATCCAGTTATACTTTAGGGCCAGAATTTGAACAATGTTGTGGAGGAAAAGTAGAATTTATAATAGAGCCTATGAATCAATCACCAGAATTATTTTTATTTGGAGCAGGACATATTGGTGTTGAAATCTGCAAGCTTTTAATAGACACACCTTTTAAAGTGAATTTTATAGACTCTCGTGAAAATTGGTTTTCTAATTTAAAATTAGATGAAAGTATTAGCACGCATCAAGCTACCGAAACGGATTTTAAAACATTTAAAGATGTTGTTAAATGGGGAAGCAATAGTTATATTTTGGTACTCACACATAATCATGCTATCGATTTTGATATTATAACAATGGCTTTGCAAAATGAAACCAAATTTCTTGGATTAATAGGAAGTAAAACCAAAAAAGTGCGTTTTAATAATATGCTCATTAAAGAGATGAATATTCCTGAAGGGATGAGTAATGTCGTTTGCCCAATAGGATTAGACATTGGAGGAGATACACCAAAAGAAATAGCCATTAGCGTTGTTGCACAGTTACTTCAAGTGCATTATCAGTCTGTAAATAAAGCATAAAAATAGTAGCTGTCATTAAAAGCATAGCGAAGAATTTTTTTCTTATGAAAAGCAACAAATCCATTATAGATAAATTAACTGCTCTTTGGGCTTTAAACGAATCTGGTTTAGGTGGTTTTCTACATGTATTTAATTCACCTTTTACAGGGTTAATTGTTGGAGGAATATCCATTCTACTTATTAGTTTAATTGCGTTTTATGCTAAAAACAAATGGCAAACAATTTTAAAAGCTCTAGTAATTGTATTGATTATAAAAATGGCCGTAAGTCCATACTCTCCATTCGGAGCTTATGTAGCAGTAAGTTTTCAAGCTATTTTAGGTGCTTTTTTATTTTCCAATTTCTCATGGAAAGGTTTAACGATAATTGTTTTAGGAATGGTGACATTTTTGGAATCTGCACTGCAGAAATTAATAATATTAACTATTGTTTACGGAACCAATCTCTGGGAAGCTATTGATATTTATGGTGCTTGGGTTCAAAAAAAAATAAATTTCATAACCGAAACGTCTACAACATCTGTTTTAGTGGTGTCCTATCTTTTGGTTTATGGGATTTGCGGAA
Source organism: Lacinutrix sp. Bg11-31 (assembly GCF_002831665.1). Lineage (NCBI taxonomy): Bacteria > Pseudomonadati > Bacteroidota > Flavobacteriia > Flavobacteriales > Flavobacteriaceae > Lacinutrix > Lacinutrix sp. Bg11-31. The sequence goes on along the minus strand of NZ_CP025118.1, from coordinate 2,286,085 downwards.
TTCTAGCTGGGATTTTTATAAAAAATACCATCAAAATTATTTCAAATAAAACAGAAACCGACTTTTACCTTAAACTAGAAAAGAGTGAAAGCGATAATAAAAATGGAAAAATAGCCTTTAAAACAAAAGTTATTTGGGTTTGGCTAATTACGATTGCCATTATTGTTTTAGCATTTTCAATATTTGGAGGCCCTCTTTTTGGATGGCAAAAAGCTATTTACATTGTATTAAGAAGTTTCCTAATTCTAATGCTTTGGTATTTGTTTATAGGTCCTTTTTTATTGAAAGTAGTACAAAGATACCTGCGTAAAAAAGAATCTAAATACCAAGCAGATATTACAAATGCTATGGATTTATTTCCTTATTTCCGACAGATAATTTCATTTACTTGGAATGAAACAAAGTCTTTAAAAGGCTACGTGAGGTTTAAATATTTTATAGCGAATAGCATTTCTAATTGTATTCATTTTAAAACTCCTTATTAATGATTTACATTCTTACAGGTAAAATTCGTTCAGGGAAAACTTCAGCATTAAAAAAATGGATTGAAAATAGAAACGATGTCGATGGATTATTATGTCCGGATAATGAAGTAGGAAAACGCTATTTTCTGAAAGTGAAAACCAAAGAAGAATTTGAACTTGAAACTGAACTTGAAACTGAAGAAATCATTAAAATAGGAAGCTTTAAATTTTTGAAATCAGCTTTTAGTACTGCGAATGATTATTTAATAGTAACTGCTTCGGAAGCTAAAAACAGCTATTTGATAATAGATGAATTAGGAAAACTGGAATTGAAAAACGAAGGCTTGCATTGTTCTGCTGAAAAAATAATTCCAGAATATGAATTCAATAAAAGTGAACATCTCATTTTGGTAGTTCGTGATTATTTATTGGAAGACGTTTTGATAAAGTACAACATCTCTCAATATCTAACTTTGAAAAAAGAAGATTTAGAAAAACTATAAGGTACTGTCATTCCGCACTTGATGCGGAATCCACTTCTTAACTAAAAATAGTCTCGCTCAAAGCATAATAGATTGCCATTATAGCAGAGAAAACAGCACTTCCTATAAATCGCCATTTCAATTTAAATCGATTTTGAATAATATAATTTGCGATAAATGAAATAGGGATATTTACCAAAAAGGACCAAAAGGCAATCTCTAAAAGATTAAAACCAATAGCTTCAAAATTCCCGGAAAACAGTTTTATAAATAGTAAATGTCTAGCAATCCATAAAGGGTTAAAATAGGCAATGGCTAAAACGGTTTTGGTTAAAGTTGCTTTTAAACCTTGAAGGTTTTTAGTCTTTTTTACAATCCAATCAAAATAATTTGGAATTTCAAAAGCGTAAAAAGTGGCTCCAATAAAAATCATTCCTAATAAACGATGCCAAGAAAACTCATCTAATAAAAGTGCAGCAATAGTATCTCCAGCACTGTAAATTAGTGCGCCTTTAAGGATGTTTTGTTTTTTACAATGCAAAAAAAATGGTTTAATTAAATTTGTCAATTCGAGTGAGTTTTACGATTGAAAATGAGTAAAATTTGTATCGAGAATAAGAATTTAGTTTCAATAGGCTCTCGATACAATTTTCGTTCCTCAAATCACTCGAACTGACAATTGTTTTTATTTTGTGTTTTCATACAAACCCATCAAAACCTTTTCAGGTGTCATAGGAGCATGGAATTCTAAATCATAATTAGGGTTAAACGCTTTAATAGCATTTTGAAGTGCAAAATAAGCACCAATGCCATACATTAAAGGAGGTTCACCAACGGCTTTAGATTTTAAAATAGCCATGTCATTTCCTTCGGTTTCGACAGGAATAACTTCTACTGTTTTTGGAACGGAAAATATATCCGGAATTTTATATGTAGATAGTGCATTCGATAGTAATCTTCCATCTTTATTATACGCAATTTCTTCCATGGTCATCCAGCCAATTCCTTGAATTAATGCACCTTCAACTTGACCTAAGTCAATACCTTCGCTCATGCTTTTTCCGTAATCGTGCACAATTTTTACAGAGTCAAATTCGTAAGTGCCACGTGTGCAATCAATAGTTACAGTCGTAATAGCTGTTCCGTAAACATGATAAGCAAAAGGATGTCCTTTTTCTTTGGTTTTATCAAAGTGAATTTCTGGTGTTGCATAATGTGCATTTTCTGTTAAAGCGACACGTTTTAGCATAGCACTACTTATGAGTTTTGTCCATGATAATTCGGATTTCTTTCCGTTTACAAAAACAGCTTCTTCTTTTAAGGTGATGTTGTTATTAGAAATATTTAAGTCTTCCGAAGCTACTATTTTCAAACGTTCTAAAAGTGAATTACAAGCCATTAGCGTTGCTTTTCCATTTAAATCGGCAGTAGAACTTGCAGCAGAAGGAGATGTGTTTGCAACACGAGTGGTATTGGTAGTTTCTATCTTTATTTTTTCGATAGAAATAGAAAATACATCTGCAGCAATTTGCATCATTTTTGTGTTTACACCTTGTCCCATTTCTACGGCAGCAGTACTAATTCCGATGCTTCCATCTAAATAAATATGAACCAAAGCACGCGCATGATTCATGGGAGTATTGGTAAATGAAATACCAAAGGTAATTGGCATAAACGATAAGCCTTTTTTAAATGCTTTATTGTTTTTGTTGAAGTCTACAACACCTTGTTCTAAAGCATCACTATTAAAGATGCTTTTAGCAGAATGCCATGTATTTTTGGCTTCTACTTTTTTTGCAATTTGTCCGTAAGAAAACGTATCGTCTTCATCTAATAAATTTATTTCCTGAATTTGTCTTGCGCTTACTCCAATTTCGGAAGCTGCTTTTGCAATAGCAGATTCAATTACAAACATGCCTTGTGGTCCGCCAAAACCTCTAAAAGCCGTGTTTGGTGGTAAGTTGGTTTTACAACTCAATACTTTTGTAGTCACATTTGGCACATAATAACTATTGGTAGCATGAAACAATGTGCGCTCTGCAATTGCAGGAGATAAATCTGCTGCTGCACCAGAATTTTGTAAAAATTCAGTTTGATAGGCTAGAATTTTTAAGTCCTTAGATAAGCCTATTTTATACGTGCTTTCATACGGATGACGTTTTCCAGTCATGCGTAAATCGTCATGACGATTCAATATTAATTTTACCGATTGATTTAAGTGATAAGTAGCCAAAGCAGCCATTACAGCCCATGGTGTTGCTTGGTCTTCTTTACCGCCAAAACCTCCACCAAGTCGTGTAACATCCACTTCAATTTTATGCATAGCAAGACCTAAAACTTGAGCAATTGTTTTCTGTACAGAAGTTGGTCCTTGTGTAGAGGATGTTGCTTTTATATTTCCGTTTTCTAAAGGTTCTGCATAAGCACCTTGAGCTTCAATGTATAAATGTTCTTGTCCGTTAGAAAAGGTCTCGCCTTCAAAAACATAGTCGCAATCTGCGAATGCTTTTTCCGTATTACCTAAACTAAAAGATCTTGGAGCATTAATAAAACTGCCTTTTGCTTTTGCTTCTTTTGCTGTTGTAATTACTGGTAAATCTTCAATGTCTATTTCTATTAAATCTCTTGCTTTTCGTGCAATAAATTCTGATTCCGCGACAATTAAAGCAATTGGCATTCCCCAAAAATGAACTTCATCTTCAGCAAATAAAGGTTCATCTGGAATAATACCTCCAATTTCATTTTTACCAGGAACATCTTTGTAGGTGAAAATACGCTCTACACCTTCTAAAGCTAGTGCTTTCGAATAATCAATACTTTTTATTTTTCCGTGTGCTTTTGGCGAATCAAAAACAACGCCGTGAAATGTGCCTTGTCTAATATTTATATCATCTACATACAATGATTCTCCTCGAACATGTGTGTAAGAATCCAAGTTCCTTATGCTTTGTTTTAAAGCAATAGAAACGGCATCTAATTTTGAGTTTAAGACTTTATTTGTTTTGGTTTTATGCATGCTGAACAAAATCTTTTAAGGTGAAACTATTTGGGAATAACTCCGTGAAATGTGCAAAAAATAATTGTCTTGCTAGTAAGCGCTTGTAGTCGCTAGTACCACGAACATCACTAATAGGAGCAATTTCCTTTTGAAGCATTGCGTTAGCTTCTAATATAGTTTCCGTTGTCAATAATTTTCCTGTTAAGAAAGCTGAAGTGTCATGTAAATATTTTGGGATTGCAGCAACTCCTCCAATAGATACATGAGCTTCTGTAATAGTCTCGTTTTCTAATGAAATATGTATAGCAGAATTTACACTTGCAATATCTAAATGTGTTCGTTTGCACACTTTTTCAAAATTGAAAAAAGAATGCTTTGCTGGTAATTTAAAACGAATCGTTTTTAATAATTCGCCATCTTTTAAGTCGTATGTTTTGTAACCTTGATAAAAGTTTTTAAGGAGAATTGCGCGTTCTTTTTCTTCAGAATTTATTACTGTAACTTCACTATTAAGAGCTAAAAAGAGAATGGTCATGTCACCAATTGGAGATGCATTAACAAGGTTGCCTCCTAAGGATGCCATGTTTCTAATTTGTTCTGAAGAGACCAGTTTTAAATGTCTTCTTAAGTTTGGTAAAACGCTGTTTAATTTTTTATGATTCCATAAATCGGAAACCGTAGTATTTGTGCCAATCGTGCAAATGCCATTTTCAATAATAATACCCTTTAAATACGTTTTATCAGCAATAAGATGTACAGTGTTATCCGTTAAGTTATCTGCTTGTTGTACGTATAAATCGGTTCCTCCAGAAACATATTTTCCCTTAGGTTGATTTAGTTCTTTGGCTTCAATGTCTTTTAAGCGTTGTGGAATGCTTTCAAAATAGTTAGGAATAAATTCATTTTCAATTAACCATTCAAACGAATTTTTTTCTTGATTATCTAGTTTTTTAACGACTTGATGCGCTGCTTTTTCAATTGCTTTGTAGCCAGTACATCTGCAAATGTTTCCACTAATAGCATCTATTGCATTGCTGTAATTGTTTTCAGAATTCGACAACGCAAAACCCGTAAGTGCAACCACAAAACCTGGTGTGCAAAATCCGCATTGTGTGGCGTAATTTGCTTTCATGGCTTCTTGAGTTGCGGTTAGTTTGCCTTTTAAATTTGTGCCTTCAACCGTTACAATGTGTTTGCCATGCGCATTTCCTAAAGGAGAAATACACGAGGTGATACTTTGGTATTCCATAGTATCTCCATTAAGTGTGCCGACCAAAAGTGTACAAGCACCACAATCGCCTTCTCGACAACCAATTTTGGTTCCTGTTAAGCGTTGTTGGTAGCGTACAAAATCCAATAAAGTGGTTCCGGAATGCTCCGACGTTTTAATGGTTTTGTTATTTAGGATGAAGGTAATCATGTTAATTATTTCAATTATAAATGTATTAAAAATGTAACGATGTTGTCACTTCGAGTGAAATTCCTTTTTTAGGAATTTTGTATCGAGAAGCTTTGTTATCTAAAGGTTTTAAATAGATTGAGCTTTTAAGGTCAAAACACTCGAACTAATTTAATACTCTGTCTTATCAATTTTCTTAGTCCATTCTTGAAAAGGTTCTAAAGCAATTTCACGTGCTAATTGCTCAAACGGTATGCTTCGTTCTGAATATGGCAACGGAATTTCTTTGTAAATAAACTCATCGTCAAAACCAATATTAGCAGCATCAACTTGATTACTACCATAATAGACTTTGTCTGGTCGTGCCCAATAAATAGCACCTAAACACATTGGGCAAGGCTCGCAAGAAGTGTAAATTTCACATCCATCTAATTGAAACGAATCTAAGTTTTTGCAAGCATCTCTAATAGCAGTAACTTCTGCGTGGGCTGTTGGGTCGTTAGTAGAGGTTACTTTATTGTTTCCGCGTCCTACAATTTTTCCGTCTTTAACAACGACGCAGCCAAATGGTCCACCTTCGTTGTTATTCATTCCTTTTAGAGCTGCGTTGACAGCTTCTTTCATAAATTGATCTTTATTACTCATTTTGTGTGTTTCATTTTTTTAGAACAAGCTAATATACCATTTTTTGTTATTAATTATTTAGTCAAAATCTATTAATAACAATCGTTACACTTAGTTTTTAATGTTAATTTTGAGGTATTTCATTTGTGAAATTAGTAAACTAAAAATTAATTTCTATATTTGACTTATCAATGAAAAAACAAGTCATTAATATCATTTCTATTATTAGCATCGTGATTATTTCACGAAGCCAAGGAATGCTATGATGAATTAAAAAAATATAATTTATTTAAAGCCTTCCTTAATTTCGGAAGGCTTTTTTTATATAAAAAATTAAGGCTATTGAACATCATAAAAGAGGCTGCTTAATTGATTGTAAATCAGCGGTTTAAATAAATGTTATAAGTATTGAGTTTAGCGTAAAAATAAGAACCACTAATTGTCAAAGAAAACAAACAAGTACTTTAGATTTAGCAAATAAAATTATGAGTAAATTAAATAAACACAGTAGCAGATTAACACAAGACCAATCTCAACCAGCATCACAAGCAATGCTATATGCAGTGGGTTTGACGGATGAAGACATGCAGAAAGCGCAAATTGGTATTGCAAGTACAGGTTACGATGGTAATCCTTGTAATATGCATTTAAATGGATTGGCTGGAGAGGTGAAAATAGAATGTAAAATTGCTGGCTTAGTCGGTTTAGGATTTAACACTATTGGTGTTTCAGACGGTATTTCTATGGGTACCTCTGGTATGAATTATTCATTAGCGTCAAGGGATATAATCGCAGATTCTATTGAAACTGTTATGAATGCGCAAAGTTACGATGCATTAATATCTGTTGTAGGTTGTGATAAGAATATGCCAGGAGCAGTTATTGCCATGTTGCGTTTAAATCGTCCATCAATTATGATGTATGGTGGTACCATTGCTTCTGGAAATTATAAAGGTAAAAAACTAAATATAGTATCAGCATTTGAGGCTTTAGGTCAAAAGGTAGCTGGAGAAATTGAAGAAGAAGAATATAGAGAAATCATAAAAAGAGCCATTCCAGGAGCAGGAGCTTGTGGTGGTATGTATACCGCTAACACTATGGCTTCTGCGATAGAATGTATGGGTTTTGCTTTACCTTATAACTCTTCTATTCCAGCTGAAAACCCTAATAAACTATCAGAATCAGAAAGAACTGCAATTGCAATTAAAAACTTATTGGAATTAGATTTAAAACCACTAGATATTATTTCTAAAAAAGCTTTAGAAAATGCAATTGCTTTAGTAAATGCATTAGGTGGTTCTACTAATGCAGTATTACACTTTTTAGCTATTGCACATGCGGCAGATATCGAATTTACTTTAGAAGATTTTCAAAAAGTAAGCGATAGGACACCTTTAATTGCAGACTTAAAGCCATCAGGAAAATACTTAATGGAAGATGTTCATAGTGTTGGAGGTACTCCAGCAATAATGAAATATTTATTAGATAATGGTTATTTACATGGTGATTGTCTAACTGTTACAGGAAAAACATTAGCAGAGAATTTGGCAGATGTTGAAGCAATGGAGTTTGAAGATCAAGATGTTATTTATCCAAAAGATAAAGCGTTAAAAACATCAGGAAATATTCAAATTATGTATGGAAATCTTGCAGAAGAAGGTGCTGTAGCAAAAATTTCCGGAAATGAAGGATTGCTTTTTGAAGGAAAAGCAGTGGTTTATGATGGAGAACAAGCAGCAAATACAGGTATTTCTAATGGAGAAGTAGAGCGTGGTGATGTTGTTGTAATTAGATATGTAGGTCCAAAAGGAGGTCCGGGAATGCCAGAAATGTTAAAGCCAACGTCTCTAATTATGGGAGCCGGATTAGGTAAATCTGTAGCTTTAATAACTGATGGTCGTTTTTCTGGAGGAACTCACGGATTTGTGGTTGGACACATAACACCAGAAGCACAATCTGGAGGCGCTATTGGGATATTAAAAACTGGTGATAAAATTAGAATTAGTGCAGAAGATAACTCAATAAACGTTTTAATTTCTGAAGAAGAATTAGCAGAAAGAAAAGCAAAATGGGTTGCTCCGCCATTAAAACATAACAAAGGGATTTTATATAAATACGCAAAAATGGTAGCGTCTGCATCTAAAGGATGTATTACCGACGAATAAACTAATGCGTAATAATCTCTTTACAGAGAAACTAAAGTTAAAATACATGTCATCCTGAGTAAGTCTGTGCTGAGCGCAGTCGAAGTATCGAAGGATTTCAATTAAAGAAATGTAATAATCCTAACAAGATTAATATGGATACAAAAGCAATAAAAAAAGAAGCAAACAACACGCAAACTACAGAGCGTATTTCTGGTAGTGAAGCAGTCATAAAATGTTTATTAGCAGAAGGAGTAGATATCCTTTATGGTTATCCAGGAGGAGCTATAATGCCTGTTTATGATGAGCTTTATAAATATCAAGATAAAATTCATCACGTATTAACACGTCATGAACAAGGCGCAACACATTCTGCACAAGGTTATGCTCGTATTTCTGGAAAAGTTGGAGTTTGCATTGCAACCTCAGGACCTGGAGCTACTAATTTAATAACTGGTATTGCAGATGCGCAGATAGACAGCACGCCAATGGTTTGCATAACAGGACAAGTGGCTTCGCATTTATTAGGAAGTGATGCTTTTCAAGAAACTGATATTGTTGGTATTTCTACTCCAGTTACAAAATGGAATTGTCAGGTTACTAAAGCATCGCAGATTCCGGAAGCAATGGCGAAAGCCTTTTACATCGCTAGAAGCGGACGTCCAGGACCAGTTTTAATAGACATTACAAAGGATGCTCAGTTTGAAGAATTCGATTTTAAATACGAAAAATGTAAAGGCATAAGGAGTTATATTCCTATTCCAAAAATAGATACGGATTCAATTCAAGCTGCTGCAAAAATAATTAATGAAGCAAAAAAACCAATGATAGTTTGGGGACAAGGTGTTTCTTTAGGTGAGGCAGAAGCGCAATTTAAAGCAGTAGTTGAAAAAGCAGGAATCCCTTCGGCTTGGACTATTTTAGGTGCAGGAGCAATTCCAACGTCGCATCCTTTAAATATTGGTATGGTTGGTATGCATGGTAATTATGCGCCAAATGTTTTAACTAACGACTGTGATGTTCTAATTGCAATAGGAATGCGTTTTGACGATCGTGTAACAGGAAGTTTATCGACATATGCAAAGCAAGCAAAAGTGATTCATTTTGAAATTGATCCAGCCGAAATAGATAAAAATGTAAAAACAGAAGTAGCAGTTTTAGGGGATGCAAAAGAAAGTTTAGCTGCCTTATTGCCGCTTTTAGAAGAAAAAACACATCCAGAATGGCATCAAAAATTCAAAGATTTATATGCTATTGAATATGAAAAAGTTATAAAAGACGATTTGTATCCTACCAAAGAAGGATTAACAATGGCTGAGGTTTTAAAAGAAATTAATATACAAACAAAAGGAGATGCAGCAATTGTTAGCGATGTTGGGCAGCACCAAATGATAGCTTGTCGTTATGCAAATTTCAACAAAACTAGAAGCAATATTACATCTGGAGGTTTAGGGACAATGGGCTTTGGTCTTCCTGCTGCAATTGGAGCAAAAATGGCAGCACCAGAACGTGAGGTGATTTCTATCTCTGGAGATGGTGGCTATCAAATGACTATTCAGGAATTGGGCACTATTTTCCAACAAAAAGTACCTGTTAAAATTGTTGTTTTAAACAACGAGTTTTTAGGAATGGTAAGGCAATGGCAAGAAATGTTTTTTGATAGACGTTATGCATCTACAGAAATGACAAATCCAGACTTTGTCGCTATTGCAAAAGGCTATTACATAGATGCGCAAAAAGTAACAAAAAGAGAAGAGCTTAAAGACGCAGTTGCTAAAATGATAAACACAGATGGACCTTATTTTTTAGAGGTTTGTGTAGAAAAAGAAGGGAAAGTTTTTCCAATGATACCAACAGGAGCGTCAGTTTCAGATATAAGATTAGAATAATATGAATGAAAATAATTTATACACCGTTTCCATTTATACCGAAAATAATATCGGGTTATTAAATAGGATTTCAGCTATTTTTCAAAGAAGACATATTAATATTGAAAGTATTAATTCTTCAGTTTCAGAAATTGAAAATGTTACTAAATGGACTATGGTAGTTGGGCTTTCTGAAGATCAAATGAAAAAAATTATTGGTCAAATAGAGAAACAAGTCGAAGTTATTAAAGCGTACTATCATACAGAAGACGAAACAATTTATCAAGAATCATGCATCTTTAAAATGAAATCTGATTTATTGTTTGATGAACGCCAAATTCAGAATATAATTAAAGAGAGTAATTCCAGAATTGTTACAGTTAACAAAGCCTTTTTTGTTATTGAAAAGTCTGGTAGAAAAGAAGAAATAGATTTATTACATAGAGAATTAACGGTTTTTGGGATCCTTCAATTTACACGTTCAGGACGTATTGCTGTGACTAAAGAACCAATGGAAATATCAAAAATGCTTGTAGCATTTAATCAATAAAAAACAATACAATGTCAAATTACTTTAACACATTATCATTAAGAAATCAATTAGATCAATTAGGTAAATGTAGGTTCATGGATGCTTCAGAATTTGAAGATGGTGTAAATGCATTAAAAGGAAAAAAAATTGTAATTGTTGGTTGCGGAGCGCAAGGTTTAAACCAAGGATTAAATATGAGAGATTCTGGCTTAGATATTTCGTACACATTAAGACAAGTTGCAATTGATGAACAACGTGAGTCTTTTAAAAATGCAAATTCTAACGGGTTTATAGTGGGTACTTATCAAGAGTTAATTCCAACTGCAGATTTAGTTTTAAACTTAACACCAGATAAGCAACATACAAACGTGGTAAAAGCGGTGATGCCTTTAATGAAAAAAGGAGCGACATTAAGCTATTCTCACGGATTTAATATTGTAGAAGAAGGTACTGAGGTAAGAAAAGATATTACTGTTATTATGGTCGCTCCAAAGTGTCCAGGAACAGAGGTTAGAGAAGAGTATAAGCGTGGTTTTGGTGTGCCAACATTAATTGCTGTACATCCAGAAAACGATCCTGAAAATAAAGGTTGGGCTCAAGCAAAAGCCTATGCTGCTGCAACAGGAGGTCATCGAGCAGGAGTTTTAGAATCTTCTTTTGTAGCTGAGGTGAAAAGTGATTTAATGGGAGAGCAAACTATTTTGTGTGGTTTGTTACAAACAGGTGCGATTTTATCGTTTGATAAAATGGTAGCACAAGGTATTGAGCCTGGTTATGCTGGGAAATTAATTCAGTTTGGTTGGGAAACAATTACCGAAGCTTTAAAGCATGGTGGAATTACAAACATGATGGATCGTTTATCTAATCCAGCAAAAGTAAAAGCTTACCAATTATCTGAAGAATTAAAAGATATCATGCGTCCGTTATTCGAAAAGCATATGGATGATATTATTTCTGGTCATTTCTCAAAAACAATGATGGAAGATTGGGCAAATGATGATGTAAACCTTTTAAAATGGAGAGCTGCAACAGGTGAAACTGCTTTTGAAAAAACAGCTTTAACACCTAATCATATTTCTGAGCAAGAGTATTTTGATCACGGTACATTATTAGTAGCATTTGTGAAATCTGGTGTAGAGCTAGCTTACGAAACTATGGTAAGTGCAGGGATTATTGAAGATTCTGCTTATTACGAATCACTTCACGAATTACCATTAATAGCAAACACAATTGCTAGAAAGAAATTATTTGAAATGAACAGAGTAATTTCGGATACTGCAGAATATGGTTGTTATTTATTTGATCATGCTTGTAAACCGTTATTAACAGATTTCATGAAAACGGTAGATACAGATATTATTGGTAAATCATTTTCTAAGGAAAATGGAGTAGATAATATTGAATTAATTGCAATAAACGATGCGATTAGAAACCATCCAATCGAAGCAGTCGGAAAACGATTAAGAGCTGCAATGACAGCAATGAAAATTATAAAATCGGATGTAAAGACTGAAGATTCAGTTTTAGCATAAATATAGTGTCATTCCTGCGAAGGCAGGAATCTATAAATAGAATGAAATTATGAGAAAGCAGGATTAAACTCCTGCTTTTGTAGGATTTAAACATGGAAGAAACTAAAACAACATATAGACCTACTCTAGAAGCTGTAGAAGCTGCCGCAAATAAACTAAAAGGCATTGCAACTGTAACGCCTCTTATGAGGAATGCGCGCTATTCTAAGCATTTTGGAGCTAATATATTTTTTAAAAGAGAGGATTTACAAGAAGTACGTTCGTATAAAATTCGAGGATCTTATAATAAGATTTCATCTTTGAATGCGACTCAAATAGAAAATGAAATTGTATGTGCAAGTGCAGGTAATCATGCCCAAGGAGTGGCTATTTCGTGTAAGCTTCTAAAAATTAAAGGAACCATATTTATGCCATCTCCTACACCAAATCAAAAGGTGGAGCAGGTTAAAATGTTTGGAGAGGACTATGTAGATGTTGTTTTGGTAGGTGATACTTTTGATGACGCTTATCATGCAGCGATGAAACAGTGCGAAGCGCTGAATAAAACATTTATTCATCCTTTTAATGATGAGAAAGTTATTGAAGGCCAGGCAACTGTTGGTTTAGAGATTATAGATCAGGCTAAGGAGCATCCAATTCATTATGTTTTTGTACCAGTTGGTGGTGGCGGACTTGCCGCTGGATTATCATCAATTTTTAAAATTTTATCACCAGAAACAAAGATTATTAGTGTGGAGCCAAAAGGAGCGCCAGCAATGTTAACTTCTATTAGAAATAATAAAAATACAGAGTTAAAGACTATAGATAGTTTTGTAGATGGAGCTGCTGTTAAACGTGTTGGCGATTTAAATTTCGCAATATGTAAAGAAACTTTGCATCGCGTGGTTACGGTAGATGAAGGTAAGGTGTGTCAAACCATTTTAGATTTATATAATAAAGATGCTATTATTGTAGAGCCTGCAGGAGCTTTAAGTCTTTCTGCATTAGAACAGTTTTCCGAAGAAATAAAAGGAAAAAACGTGGTTTGCGTAATTAGCGGAAGTAATAACGATATCACGCGTACTGCCGAAATCAAGGAACGTGCATTATTGTATGCCAATTTAAAACACTATTTTATTGTAAAGTTTCCACAACGTTCGGGAGCTTTAAGAGATTTTGTAGTAGATATTCTTGGTCCAAACGATGATATCACTCATTTTGAATATACAAAAAAAGCAAACCGTGAAAATGACGTCGCTGTTGTTGGATTGGAGCTTAAATCACCTGCAGATTTAGAGCCTTTAATTACCAAAATGAAACTTCATAACTTCTATGGAGATTACCTAAATGATAAGCCAGATTTATTTCAATTCTTAGTTTAGTTAGAATATTTTTTATTTTTTTTTTGATAAAAATCACGATTATAATTAGCTAACAGTCAAAATTTTATGAATCACATAAAAATTAGTTAATAATCAGATTTAATAAGCTTAAGTATTAAATAAATTTATAGATTTACTATATGTTAATTAAAAATAAAAACGAAAGACCCACAAGTTTGCCAATGCGCAGACGACGTCGCTAATACGCATACTTCAGCTTTTTAGTTAATAGTTTTTATTTTTTTTCACATTGAACAATCCATCACAAATATTTACATTTTTAAATACAGTTATTAGAAATAATAATTGGTTGTACATACGTCCAATTTTCCGTCGTCGCCCTTAGGGTGTACTTCTATTTATAGAACTAAGGTGAGTCCGGTTCTGCTTTCAAAAACAAAAATTATCACATTTTTTAATTTAAAACTCAATTACAATGGAAATTGTTATTGCTAATAAATCGCATAGTATTTACGCAAACATTATTTGCGAAACTATTGCAGAGGCTGCCCAAGTTAGAGGAACTGGTATTGCAAAACGTAAACCAGAATACGTCATTACCAAAATGGAAAATGGTAATGCTGTTATCGCTTTAGATGATGATAAATTTGCTGGATTTTGCTATATCGAACAATGGAGTCATGGCAAATTTGTTGCAAATTCTGGTTTAATTGTACATCCAGATTTTAGAAATATGGGTTTAGCCAAGCAGATTAAACAACGAATATTCGAGCACTCTAGAACCAAGTTTCCAGACGCGAAAGTGTTTAGTATTACTACTGGTTTAGCGGTTATGAAAATGAATAGTGATTTAGGTTATAAACCGGTTACGTTTTCAGAATTAACAGACGATCAATCCTTTTGGAATGGCTGTCAGACTTGCAAAAATTTCGATGTCTTAACAAGAACAGAGCAGAAAATGTGCTTATGTACTGGTATGTTGTATGATTCTTCTAAAAAGGAGGTTACAAAGCCAGAAGTAAATAATCATGATAAAAAAGTATGGACCAGATTGAAAAACATTAAGCAATCTATGTTCCTTAAAAAAGAAAAGAGAGATGAGTAAAAAACTAGTTATAGCATATAGTGGAGGATTAGATACTTCATATTGCGCAGTAAGTTTAAGTAAGGCAGGATACGATGTGCACGCTGTTAGTGTAAATACAGGAGGTTTTACTTCAGAAGAAATAAAAGAGATTGAAAGCAATGCATATAAAATGGGTGTTTCTACCTATAAAAATATTGACGCAGTTGCCACTTTTTATAAAAAAGTTGTAAAGTATTTAATTTTTGGGAATGTGCTTAAAAATAATTCGTATCCATTATCTGTAAGTGCAGAGCGTATTATTCAGGCTATCGAGATTATTGAATACGCAAAAAGTATTGATGCCGAATTTATCGCACATGGTAGTACAGGAGCTGGAAATGATCAAGTACGTTTTGATATGATTTTTCAAACCTTAGCTCCTAATATTAAAATTATCACGCCAATTAGAGATGGAAGTTTAAGTAGACAACAAGAAATTGATTACCTAAAAGAAAATGGTATTGAAGCCTCTTGGGAAAAAGCAAAGTACTCTGTTAACAAAGGACTTTGGGGAACAAGTGTTGGTGGAGAAGAAACTTTAACTTCTGAAAAACCATTACCAGAAACGGCTTATCCGTCGCAATTAAAAAAAGAAGGAGAAGATAAGGTGGTATTAAGTTTTGATAAAGGAGAATTAGTCGCTTTAAACGGAAAGGCAGCTTCTGCAGAAAAGAACATAGAGCTTCTAAATAATTTAGCTTCTGCTTACGCTATTGGAAGAGATATTCATGTTGGAGATACTATTGTAGGTATTAAAGGACGTGTTGGTTTTGAAGCAGCAGCAGCATTAATTACTATAAAAGCGCATCATTTATTAGAGAAGCATACGTTGACCAAGTGGCAATTACAGCACAAAGATTATCTATCAAGTTTCTACGGAATGCATCTACATGAAGGTCAGTATTTAGATCCTGTAATGCGAGACATGGAGGCCTTTTTGCAGAGCAGTCAAGATAAAGTTTCTGGAGATGTTTTTGTAACACTTAAACCATATCATTTTACCGTAGATGGAATTATTTCTAAGCACGATTTAATGAATGCAAAATTTGGAAGTTATGGCGAAGAAAATAAAGGTTGGACTGCAGATGAGGCAAAAGGATTTATTAAAATTATAGGGAATCAAAATAAAATCTATCAACAAGTAAACTCTTAAAGATTAATTGTCATTCAGAGCTAAGCGAAGAATCTCAAAGTAAAAGAATCAAAATGAAAAAATTAGAAACAGGAATCATTGGTGGAGCAGGTTATACAGCTGGTGAGTTGATTAGGTTGTTGTTAAATCATAATAAAGTAAACCTCAATTTTGTATACAGTACATCTAATGCAGGCAATAAAATATATAAGATACACCAGGATTTAATTGGCAGTACAGATTTAGTGTTTTCAAGCGAAATAAATACTGAAGTAGATGTGTTATTCTTGTGTCTTGGACATGGAAATTCAAAAGCCTTTTTAGAGAAAAACACCTTTTCAGAAAACACTAAAATTATTGATTTAAGTAATGATTTCAGATTGAATAAAGATGAGATTTTTGAAGGTAAAACATTTGTTTACGGTTTGCCAGAATTAAATAAAGAGGCAATTAAAAAAGCTAATTATATAGCAAATCCAGGTTGTTTTGCCACAGCAATTCAATCTGCATTATTACCATTAGCTAAAGCTAAAGTTTTAAAAAACGATGTGCATATTAATGCAGTAACTGGGGCAACTGGAGCAGGAACATCATTATCTGCAACTACACATTTTACATGGAGAGATAATAATTTTTCGCATTACAAAGCATTTACACACCAGCATTTAGGTGAAATTAACCAGACAGTAAATCAATTACAATCTGATTTCTCTTCAGAAATAAATTTTATGCCTAATCGAGGCGAT
This sequence comes from Lacinutrix sp. Bg11-31, assembly GCF_002831665.1. Taxonomy (NCBI): domain Bacteria; kingdom Pseudomonadati; phylum Bacteroidota; class Flavobacteriia; order Flavobacteriales; family Flavobacteriaceae; genus Lacinutrix; species Lacinutrix sp. Bg11-31. Next base: position 2,269,716 of record NZ_CP025118.1, on the reverse strand, counting down.
TTTTCAAGAGGGATTTTTGCTACACTTTATACCAAATTTGAAGGCAGTTTAGAAGATGCTAAAAAAATGTATTCAGAATTTTATAAAGAAGCTGCTTTTACTGTGGTTTCAGATGAAGAGATTCATTTAAAACAGGTTGTTAATACTAATAAATGTATTCTTCATTTACATAAGCATGAAAACAAATTACTAGTAACAAGTATCATTGATAATTTATTAAAAGGTGCTTCTGGACAAGCGGTCCAAAATATGAATTTAATGTATGGTTTTGAAGAATCTGAAGGTTTAAAATTAAAAGCAAATTATTTTTAAAAGTACTGCAGCTGCGTTAGCGATTGGAACGGCATCCTTTTTTTTGTGTCAGTTCGAGTGAATTTGTGAAGTATGAGCAAATTTGTATCGAGAACAAGACAAAAAAGATATAGTGGAAAGCGCGACCCTTGTGGTAACGCCAAAAAAATAAATAATTATGAAAATAGCAATTATAGGAACTGGGAACTTAGGGAAATCCATTGCAAAAGGATTGATAACTAATAATGCCATTACAAGTTTGTATTTAACTAAAAGAAATTTAGAAGATATTCAAGAATTTGATGGCTATAAAAATGTGTATTTAACTACAGATAATGCAGAGGCTGTTAAGCAATCTGATATTATAATTTTTGCAGTACAACCTTCTCATTTCGAAGTTATTTTAAATGATGTTAAATCGTATTTAACAGATAAACACGTGCTTATTTCTACAATAACAGGTTTCTTAATTCCTAAGATTGAAGCCATTGTTGGTATAGATAAATTTATAATTCGTGCTATGCCAAATACAGCAATTGCTGTTGGTAAATCTATGACCTGTTTGTGTAGTAACGCGCAAGGGAAAAAACGTATTAAAATTGCCGAAGCTATTTTTAATCGATTAGGTCATTCTTTAAGTATTCCAGAAAACCAAATGCAGGCAGCAACAGTTGTTTGTGCAAGTGGAGTAGCCTTTTGGATGCGCTTGATTAGAGCAACAACACAAGCGGCTATTCAGTTAGGTTTCGATGCAAAAGAAGCGCAAGAATTGGCAATGTATACAAGTGAAGGAGCAGCGAGTTTGTTAATTACAAATGGAAATCATCCAGAGGAGGAAATAGATCGCGTAACAACACCAAAAGGCTGCACTATTGAAGGTTTAAACGAAATGGAACATAAAGGACTAAGTTCTTCTTTAATTCAAGGAATGATTACTTCTTTTAATAAAATTAACAACATCAAACAAGATCAAATATGAATTTATTCAACGTGTATCCATTATTCGACATCACGCCTATAAAAGCAGAAGATGTTTTTGTTTTTGATGAAAACAACACCAGATATTTAGATTTATATGGAGGTCACGCAGTGATTTCTATTGGACACTCGCATCCTAAATATGTTAAGAATATTAGCGAGCAAGTTGCTAAGCTAGGTTTTTATAGCAACTCAATTCAAAATCCATTACAAGTTGAGTTAGCTAATAAGTTAGGTAAGTTGTCAGGTTGTAAAGATTATCAGTTATTTTTATGTAATTCTGGAGCAGAAGCCAATGAAAACGCATTAAAGCTAGCGTCATTCTATAACGGAAAGAAAAAAATTGTGGCTTTTAAAAATGGATTTCATGGTCGTACATCTGCAGCTGTTGCAGCAACAGATAATGCTAAAATAATTGCACCTATTAACGCGCAGCAAGAGGTTGAGATTTTAGAATTAGGAGATTTAATAGCTTTAGAAAAAGCACTTGTAAAAAACGATGTTTGCGCTGTAATTATAGAGTGCATTCAAGGAGTTGGTGGATTGGATGAAAGCACAGCAGAATTTTATATAGGTATTGAAGCCTTGTGTAAAAAATACAATGCTTGTTTTATTGCAGATGAGGTGCAATCTGGTTTTGGAAGAACTGGTGATTTTTTTGCATTCCAGAAGTATAATGTGACTCCAGATATAATTTCTATCGCCAAAGGTATGGGAAATGGTTTTCCAATTGGTGGTATTTTAATTCACCCAAATATTAAAGCGTCTTTTGGTTTGTTAGGTACAACATTTGGCGGAAATCATTTAGCGTGTGTAGCATCATCGACAGTTTTAGAGGTTATAGAAGATGAAAAACTCATGCAAAATGTAAAAGAAATTTCAGCTTATTTTATTGAAAGAGCAAAAGAAATTTCAGCAATAAAAAATATAAAAGGACGTGGTTTAATGTTAGGATTGGAATTTGATTTTCCAATTGCAGAGTTGCGCAAAAAACTAATTTTCACACATAAAATATTTACAGGAAGCGCTAAGAATCCTAACTTATTAAGAATCCTTCCGCCATTAACGATTAAAAAAGAACATGTCGATTTGTTTTTTGAGGCTTTAAAAAGTGAGTTATAATGAAAAAATATACAAACATAAAAGATATAGGAAATCTCAAGGAAACCATAAAGGAAGCTATTTTATTAAAAGCGAATCCTTTTCAGTTTTCAGACTTAGGAAAAAACAAAACCTTGGTGATGTTGTTCTTTAATTCTAGTTTACGAACACGATTGAGTACCGAAAAAGCAGCAAAAAATCTTGGTATGGATGTCGTTATTTTAAATGTAAATGATGCATGGAATCTAGAGTTTGAAGATGGAACAGTTATGAACGCTAATACGTCTGAGCATATAAAAGAAGCAGCGCAAGTTATTTCGCAATATGCAGATGTTATTGCTGTTAGAGCATTTCCAGGTTTATTAGATAAACAAAAAGACGAAAGCGAATTTGTAATAAATAGCTTTATAAAATACGCAACTGTGCCAATAGTAAATATGGAAAGCGCAACTGCTCATCCTTTACAAGCGTTAACAGATGCGATTACTATTAGTGAACTAACTAAAAAAGTAAAACCAAAAGTAGTATTGTCTTGGGCACCACATCCAAAAGCATTACCACAAGCTGTTGCCAATTCATTTGTAGGAATGATGCAAAATATGGATGTAAATTTAATAATTACACATCCAGAAGGTTATGAGTTGAGACAGGAAATAACGAAGAATACACCAATAAACTACAACCAAGAAGATGCTTTAAAAGATGCAGATTTTATTTACGTTAAAAACTGGAGTAGCTATAGCGATTACGGAAAAATTTTAAGTCAAGATAAAAATTGGATGATGACTAAAGCCAAACTAGGGCAAGCAAAATTTATGCATTGTTTACCAGTTAGAAGAAATGTTGTAGTAGAAGATGCTGTTTTAGATGGTGATAATTCAGTAGTAATTAAGCAGGCAAATAACAGAACATTTGCTGCGCAAATAGTACTGAAACAAATTTTAGAGGATTTATAATTATGAAAACACTAAAAATCATAAAAATTGGAGGAAACATCATCGATGATGATACTGTCTTGAAACAATTTCTAAAAGCCTTCTCAACTATAGATTCTCCTAAAATCTTAGTTCATGGAGGTGGAAAGTTGGCAACAAAATTAGCGCAACAAATGCAAGTTGAGGTTAAAATGATTGATGGAAGACGTATTACAGATCAAGAAACGTTGGATGTTATTACTATGGTTTATGCAGGAAAAATTAATAAGAATATTGTAGCGCAATTACAAGCTAATAAATGTAATTCAATTGGTTTTTCGGGAGCAGACGGTAATACTATTGTTTCAGATTTGAGACCATCAAAGCCTATCGATTATGGTTTTGCGGGAGATGTAAAACAAGTAAATACAGCTACGTTAGAATTGCTTTTAAATAATAATGTGACTCCTGTTTTTTGTGCTATTACGCACGATGGAAAAGGGCAGTTGTTAAATACTAATGCAGATACTATTTCTTCGGAATTAGCAATTGGCTTTGCTTCAATTTATAACACCGAATTATATTATTGTTTCGAAAAAAATGGTGTTTTAGAAAATGTGGATAATGACGATTCTGTTATCGAAAATATCAACACAGAAAGCTATCCGTCATTAATCGAAAACGGAATTATTTATGAAGGTATGTTACCAAAATTAAACAATTGTTTTCATGCTGTAAATCATCAAGTGCAAAAAGTTTGTATTGGGAAATCAAGCATGCTTTTTAAGACAAATAGTAAACACACAACCATTACCAAATGATAGAAAAACTAACAACAAAAGCAATTGCTTTATTAAAGCAGCTTATAGAAACGCAATCTTTTTCTTCAGAAGAAGGTCCAGCAGCAGCGCATATCGAGCAGTGGTTTATCGAACAAAACATTCCTTTTAATCGTACGCAGCATAATGTTTGGGCAACCAATAAATATTTTGATGATAGTAAGCAAACTTTATTATTAAACTCCCATCACGATACTGTAAAGCCCAATAATGGTTACACTAAAGACCCATTTAAAGCTATTGTAGAGGATGGGAAATTATATGGTTTAGGAAGTAATGATGCTGGAGGATGTTTAGTAAGTTTGTTGGCAACGTTTGCGTATTTCTACAACAAAAAAGGTTTAAATTATAATATTGTTATTGTTGCTTCTGCAGAAGAAGAGAGTAGTGGAGATAATGGTTTAAATAGTATGTTAAGTGTTATCCCAAAAGTAGATGTTGCTATTGTTGGTGAACCAACTTTAATGAATTTAGCAGTTGCCGAAAAAGGTTTAGTTGTGTTCGATGCAGTAGTAAAAGGAACGCCAGGTCATGCAGCACATCCAAATAACGATAATGCTATTTATAATACGATTTCAGTTTTAGAATGGTTTAAAAATTACAAGTTTGATAAAAGATCTGAAGCCTTAGGCGAAGTAAAAATGACTATTACTCAAATTAATGCAGGAAAACAGCATAATGCAGTTCCTGCAGATGTAAAATTAGTTGTAGATGTTCGTGTTAACGACAAATATTCAAACCAAGAAATCGTGAATATTTTACAAAAAGAATCGCCTTGTGGTAGTATCATTCCACGAAGCATAAAATTAAATTCATCGTCTATTCCAATCGATCATCCATTGGTGGTTGCAGGAGTAGAAATTGGCAGGAGCACGTATGGTTCGCCAACATTATCCGATCAAGCAGTTTTGAATTGTCCATCGTTAAAATTAGGGCCAGGAGATAGCACTCGATCACATTCTGCAGATGAGTTTATTTATTTGAATGAAATAGAAGAAGGTATTAAAATTTATATTGAATTACTTGAAAAAGTATTGTAGCATTTTTGTCAGTTTGAGTGTTTCGATTGCAAGGAGAAATGTATCGAAAACAAGAAAATACTTCTCGATAGAATTCTGATAAAAAATCAGAATAACTCGAAGTGACAAGGAATAAATTAACAGATAAACTAAAGAACATGAAACTCTGGGACAAAGGAATAAGTATCGATAAAAAAATAGAACAGTTTACTGTTGGTAACGATAGGGAAATTGATTTACATATTGCAAAGTACGATGTACAAGCATCCTTAGCGCATGCTATTATGTTAGAATCTATAGATATAATTTCTTCGGAAGAATTAAAACAACTTAAAAGCGGATTAAACGCTATTGCGGAAACCATAGAAAATGGAACATTTGTAATAGAAGAGTCTTTTGAAGATGTGCACTCTAAAATTGAATATGAGCTAACAAAAACATTAGGTGATGTTGGGAAAAAAATTCATACAGCACGTTCTAGAAATGATCAAGTTTTAGTAGCGCTTCATCTTTATTATAAAGAAAATTTAAAAGAAATTAGTGCTAAAACAAAAATGTTTTTTGATACACTTTTAGATCTGGCTGAGACTAATAAAGAAGCTCTGCTTCCTGGTTATACACATTTACAGGTAGCAATGCCATCATCATTTGGATTATGGTTTTCTGCGTATGCAGAAGTATTAATTGACGATGTATACTTGTTAAATGCAGCTATACAAACGGTAGACCAAAATCCGTTAGGTTCTGCGGCTGGTTATGGAAGTTCATTTCCTATTGATAGAGAATTAACGACTAAAGAATTGGGCTTTTCAACTTTAAAATATAACGTTGTTGCAGCGCAAATGAGTAGAGGTAAAAGCGAGCGTACTATTGCTTTAGCTTTAGGAAGTGTGTGTAATACATTAGCGCGTTTTGCAATGGATATTTGCGTGTATAATAGTCAGAATTTTGGCTTTATAGCGTTCCCAGACGAGCTAACAACAGGAAGTAGTATTATGCCACACAAAAAGAATCCTGATGTGTTTGAGCTTATTAGAGGAAAAGCTAATAAAATACAAGCCTTGCATACCGAAATGGTGTTAATTACAAATAATTTGCCAAGTGGTTATCACAGAGATTTTCAGTTGTTAAAAGAAAATATAATTGCTGCAATTGAAGATGTGAAAGATTTATTAGATATTTTTAATTACGCTATTCAACAAGTTATAGTAAAACATATTGACTTAAACGATGCTAAATATCAATACCTTTTTACGGTAGATAATATTAATACATTGGTTGTTGGAGGTATGCCTTTTAGAGAAGCATATCAAAAAATAGGAGGTGAGGTTGAAAACGGAACATATAAGCCAGACACATCTAAAAAACATACACATGTTGGTAGTATTGGTAATTTGTGTTTGGATAACATTAGAGAAAAGTTTCCGAAATAGAAGTTACCTTTGGTTTTGAAGAAAAGCAGAATTTTGTCTACCTGATTTTTTTTAGGTTCGACATAGCAGTCAAATTACATTAATTTTAATTTAAAGAGATTTCCGTCTTTGCGGAAAAGAAAAAATAAATTTTATGAAAATAGCAATTATAGGAGTTGGTAACCTTGGGTTATCTATCGCAAAAGGATTATTATCAAGTGATATTACGACATCGTTATACTTAACAAAGCGTCATATTAACGAATTGGAAGGATTAAAATCTGAAAAAAAAGTAATTATTACAAGTGATAATGGAGAAGCAATAGCAAATTCAGATATTATTATTTTTGCTGTTCAACCAAGTCATTTAGGAGCTGTATTGCGTAAAAACAAACAGTTTATTTCACAGAAGCATACTTTAATTTCTACGATTACAGGTTTTTCTATAGAAAAAATTGAAGCTATTATTGGAGCTGAGTATTCTGTAATTCGTGCCATGCCAAATACAGCAATCGCAGTTGGTAAATCTATGACCTGTATTTGTAGTAACGAAAAAGCACAATTAAAGTTAAATACTGCCATAAAAATATTCGATCTTTTGGGTGCAACTTTAGTGATTCCAGAAAAGCAAATGCAAGCAGCAACAGTAGTTTGTGCAAGCGGAATTGCTTTTTGGATGCGATTAATTAGAGCTACAACGCAAGCAGCAATACAGCTTGGTTTTGATGCTAAGGAAGCTCAGTTATTAGCAATGCATACAGCAGAAGGTGCTGCGGGTTTACTAATTACTACAGGTAATCATCCAGAAGAAGAAATAGATAAAGTAACAACACCTAGAGGTTGTACCATTGAAGGTTTAAACGAAATGGAGCACCAAGGTTTGAGTTCTTCTTTAATTCAAGGTATGGTTGCTTCTTTTGAGAAGATTAATGGGATTAAGGATAGGACTTAGTGCTATTAAGCTACTTGTTATATAAAAAAAGCACCTTTTTCAAGGTGCTTTTTCAGTACTATAGACTAAAATAAAATAATTGTAGATAGTCCTAAATGAATATTATAAAATCAATATTCTTATAATTTGGGTGATTCTTTTTTAAATTCTTGCTTTCACTAGTATTAAGCTCTAGGTAAATCATTATCATCCTTTAAAGGTAGATGAGATTCTCCCCTTAAAAACGTGTCTACATGATACGCTGCTTGTCTTCCTTCGGATATTGCCCAAACAATTAACGATTGTCCTCTACGCATGTCTCCAGCTGCAAATACACCAGGAACATTAGTTGCGTAATCTTTAGTTGAAGCTTCAATATTGGTTCTAAAATCCATATTTAAACCAAACTGGTCTGCTAATGTTTTTTCAGCTCCTGTAAATCCTAAGGCTAATAAAGCTAAATCGCATTTCCATTCCTTTTCTGTGCCTCCAACTTCTTTTAGTTGAGGTCTTTCTCCTGCTTTAAAAATCCACTCAACTTGAATTGTTTTTAAGCCTGTTAAGTTTCCTTTTTTGTCTCCAAGAAATTCTTTGGTCGACACGCTAAAAAAACGTTCTACACCTTCTTTGTGAGAAGATGTTGTTTTTAGCTTCATTGGCCAATATGGCCAAGGTTGATGAGCTGGACGACCTTCAGATGGTTTGCTAAGTATTTCGAAATTTGTAACTGAAGTTGCGCCATGACGATTAGAAGTTCCTATACAATCACTTCCTGTATCTCCACCACCAATTACGATTACGTTTTTCTTTTCTGCAGAAATTACGTCTTTGAAATCAACTAAACCATCAACATATTGGTTATTTAGTTTTAAGAAATCCATGGCTTGCGTTACGCCTTTTAAATCTGATCCAGGAATTGGAATACTACGTCTTACCGTTGCTCCACCACATAAAACAACAGCATCAAAATCGTCTTTAAGTTTGTTTGCGTCTATGTTTTTACCAACGTGTGCATTGGTTGTAAACGTAATGCCTTCTTCTTCTAAAACTTTTACACGTCTATCGATTACGTTTTTTTCCATTTTAAAATCTGGAATTCCATAACGTAATAATCCGCCAACTTTTTCATCACGTTCAAAAACAGTAATAGTATGTCCTGCACGGTTTAATTGTTGTGCAGCCGCTAAACCTGCAGGACCAGAACCAATAATGGCTACTGTTTTTTCTGTTCTTATTTTTGGAGGATTTGCTGTAATCCAACCTTCGTTAAAAGCAGTTTCAACTATGTTTTTTTCAATGTTTTCAATCGTTACAGGATCTTCATTAATACCTAATACACATGCTTCTTCGCATGGTGCTGGGCATAATCTACCTGTAAACTCTGGGAAGTTATTGGTTTTATGTAAAATTTCGGCAGCTTCTTTCCACTTACCTTTATAAACTTTATCGTTAAAATCTGGAATAAAATTACCAAGAGGACAACCACTATGGCAAAACGGAATACCGCAATCCATACAACGTGCACCTTGATCTTTTAGTTTTTCTTCTTCTAAGGGAATTGTAAATTCCTTATAGTTTTCAATACGCTTTTCTGGCGCAATGTAACTTTCGTCTTGACGCTTATACTCTAAAAATCCTGTTATCTTTCCCATAATCTAAGCTGTTTCTAATTGTTCTTGTTCTAATCTCACTAAGGCTTGTCTGTACTCTTCTGGTAATACTTTTTTAAACTGAGGAAGGTAATTGTTCCAGTCTTTTAAAATACGTTCAGCTAACGGGCTTCCAGTAGCTTCAAAATGATTTTCGATCAATTGTTTTAGTTGAAGCTTGTCTTCGTCACTTTCAATAGGATCGATATTTAATTCGTCGCCATTACAGTTTTGTTCGAATTTGCCATCTTTATCTAAGACGTAAGCAACTCCTCCACTCATTCCAGCTCCAAAGTTTCTTCCTACATCTCCAAGAATAACGGCAACTCCACCAGTCATATATTCACAACCGTGATCTCCTATGCCTTCTACAACTGCTTCTGCGCCAGAATTTCTAACACAAAAACGCTCTCCTGCTTTTCCGTTTATGTAAACCTCTCCAGCAGTTGCGCCATATAATGTTACGTTTCCAGTAATAATATTATCTTCTGGAACAATCGTACATTTTTCTGGTACTTTAATAATTAATTTTGCTCCAGATAAGCCTTTACCTAAGTAATCGTTGGTGTTTCCATGAACTGTAAAGGATAATCCTTTTGTAGCAAAAGCTCCAAAACTTTGTCCAGCAGAACCAGTAAAATCAATATTAATGGTGTCGTCTGGTAAACCATCTGCTCCATAGATTTTTGAGATTTCATTACTTATAACTGCACCAACTGCTCTATCTATATTAGTGATAGGCATTTCTAAATGTGTTTTCTGTCTTCTAAATAATGCTTGATGTGCTTGTTTAATGATCTTGAAATCTAAATGCACATTCAAGTTGTGATCTTGGCAATACGTATTGTACAATTGTACATCGTCTGCAACATCTACCTTGTGTAAAATAGGTGATAAGTCAAGACCTGAAGCTTTATAGTGCTCTATTGCTTTGTTTCTATTTAATTTCTGCGATTGTCCTACCATTTCATTGATAGTTCTAAATCCAAGTTTGGCCATAATCTCACGTAATTCTTGAGCTACAAAATACATGTAGTTAACAACGTGTTCTGGCTTGCCTTTAAACTTTTTACGTAGGTCTGGATTCTGAGTAGCGATTCCAACTGGACACGTGTTTAAATGGCAAACACGCATCATAATACAGCCTGAGGCTACTAAAGGAGCAGTGGCAAAACCAAATTCTTCGGCTCCTAATAAACATGCGATTGCTACATCTCTACCAGTTTTTAATTGCCCATCGCACTCTAAAACAATACGATTTCTAAGATCGTTCATCACTAAAGTTTGTTGCGCTTCTGCAATTCCTAATTCCCAAGGTAAACCACAATGTTTTTGTGAAGTTAAAGGCGTTGCTCCTGTTCCGCCATCAAAACCTGCTATTAAAATAACATCTGCTTTTGCTTTAGCAACTCCTGCTGCAACTGTTCCTACGCCAATTTCTGAAACTAATTTAACATTAATTCTTGCTGATCTATTTGCGGATTTTACATCGTAAATTAATTGTGATAAATCTTCAATAGAATAAATATCGTGATGTGGTGGCGGAGAAATTAAACCTACATAAGGTGTAGAATTTCTTGTTTTAGCAATTTCTTTATTCACCTTTGGTCCAGGTAATTGTCCGCCTTCACCAGGTTTAGCACCTTGTGCAATTTTTATTTGAATTTCGCTTGCACTTGTTAAGTAGTTTGAGGTTACTCCAAAACGACCTGAAGCGACTTGCTTAATAGCAGAGTTTCTCCAATCGCCTTGAGAACTTTTGTAAAAACGTTCTTGATCTTCTCCACCTTCACCAGAATTAGATTTCCCTCCAATTCTATTCATGGCAATTGCTAAGTTTTCGTGTGCTTCTTTACTAATAGAACCATAAGACATGGCTCCAGTTTTAAAACGTTTTACAATTTCTGTCCAAGGTTCTACTTCTTCTAAAGGAATAGGATCGAATTGGTCGAATTCAAATAAACCTCTAATGGTCATTAATTGTTCAGATTGATTATTTACCAAATCTGAAAATTCTTTAAAAGTTGATGCTTTATTTGTGCGAACAGACTCTTGGAGTTTTGCAACAGTTAATGGGTTAAACATATGCTTTTCTTGGCCACGTCTCCATCTGTATTCTCCTCCAATTTCAATATCTGTATTAGTTTCGTTGGTTTGAAATGCTCTTTTGTGACGCTTTACAATTTCTTGCTCAATCTCTCTTAAGCCAATACCTTGAATACGTGTTGGTGTATTTGGGAAGTATTTTTCAACAGTTTTAGTGTTAATTCCAATGCATTCAAATAGTTGCGATCCACGATAAGAATTTAATGTTGAAATTCCGATTTTGTTCATCACTTTTAAGATGCCTTTTCCAACAGCTTTATTGTAATTTTTAATAGCAGCTAAATATTCTAAATCTGTTAGGTCTAAATTATTAATCTGTTCTTGAACAATTTCGTTTACTATATAGGGATTTATAGCACTTGCTCCATAGCCAAATAATAAGGCGAAGTGATGTACTTCTCTAGGTTCTGCAGATTCTATAACCAAGCTAATTCTAGAGCGTTTTTCTAATTTGTGTAGTGCGTGGTTTAAATAAGAACATGCTAATAATGCTGGAATTGGTGCATGATCATTATCTACGTATCTATCTGAAAGAATAATAATATTTGCACCATTATCAATTGCTTTTGATGCTTTAGTCACTAAGCCTTCAAGTGCAACTTCTAATTGGTTTAATCCGCGGTTTACTTCATATAACATTGAGATAGATTCAACTTTAAAATCAGGATTTGTATCGTAGTCTCTAATTTTATCTAAATCGTGCTTTGAAATAACTGGATTCTGTATTTTTAGTTTTTTACAATGGTCTGCATTAACATCGAATATATTAACATCGCTTCCTAAAGTTAAACTAATATCTGTAACTAATTCTTCGCGAATACCATCTAAAGGCGGATTGGTAACTTGTGCGAATATCTGTTTAAAATAATTATATATTAATTGCGGACGTTCAGATAAAATAGCAATTGGAGTATCGCTTCCCATAGATCCAATAGGTTCTTTTCCTAATTGGGCCATTGGACGAATAATAGTATTTAAGTCTTCTTCTGTATATCCAAAAGCGATTTTACGCTTTTTTAAGTCGATTTCATCGTAATCAATATGTCCTTTTTTAGCTTTTAGGTCTCTTAGGTGGATTAGGTTTTTGTCTAACCACTCTCTGTAAGGATGTCTAGAAGCTATGTCTTCTTTAATTTCTTCATCGTTAACAATTCGGCCTTGGTTCATGTCTACTAAAAACATTTTTCCAGGCTCTAAACGACCGTGATACTCAATATTTTCAGGTTTAATGTCTACAACTCCAGTTTCCGAAGACATAATTACATTACCTTTTTTTGTTACTGTGTAACGCGAAGGGCGTAAACCGTTTCTGTCTAAAACAGCGCCAATAAAATTACCATCTGTAAATGGTATTGAGGCTGGTCCATCCCAAGGCTCCATTAAGCACGAGTTAAATTCGTAGAATGCTTTTTTAGCATCAGACATGTTTGGGTTTTTTTCCCAAGCTTCTGGAACAAGCATCATCATGGCTTCTGGTAACGAACGACCTGTCATTAATAATAATTCGACAACCATGTCTAAGGTTGCAGAATCCGATTTCCCTCTTAAAATTGTAGGGATTATTTTTTTAATATCGTCTCCAAATAATGGGCTTTCCATGATTTCTTCACGAGAAAACATTCTAGAAACATTACCTCTTACAGTATTTATTTCACCATTATGACAAATGTATCTAAACGGTTGTGCTAAATCCCAAGTTGGGAATGTGTTGGTAGAAAAACGTTGGTGAACCAATGCTAATCTTGTATCTAAAGCCGAATTGAATAAATCTAAATAATATTCATTTATATGTTCAGGCATTAAAAGCCCTTTAAATATTATAATTTTAGTTGAAAGACTAGGAAGATAAAAGAATTTTGCTTCAGATAATTTAGAACCATATATGGTGTGTTCTGAAATTTTTCTTGCAGCGAATAATTTTAAATTAAATGCTCTGTCTGTTTGCTTATCGTTAGCTTTTCCTATAAAAATTTGCTTAACAAAAGGTTCTGTTACTTTAGCAACTCTACCTAATACTTCGCTATTTACTGGTACATCTCTCCAGCCAATAAGTTTTAGTCCTTGTTTTTCGATTTCTTTTTCGAATACATCTATACAATATTGACGTTGATTTTCCTTTTTTGGAAGAAACACATTACTTACTGCATATTCTCCAGCTTCGGGTAAATCGAATTCGCAAAATATCTTAAAAAATTTATGTGGAATATCTATCAAGATACCAGCTCCATCACCAGTAACGCCATCGGAACTTACAGCGCCTCGATGTTCTAATTTTACTAGGATTTCAAGCGCTTTATGAATAATATCATTTGAGCGTTTTCCAGTTAAACTACATATAAATCCAGCGCCACAATTATCGTGTTCAAATTCTGGTAAATAAAGTCCTTGTTTTTTCAACATAATTCAGAAAATTTAAAGGTTTTTACGCCTTATTACATCTGTAATATAGATGCTATTTCTCGATTAAAAAAAAGAAGGAAACACTTTTCCGATATTGATAATTAAGGGTGTTCTAAATGAAAATTCAGCAATTATCTAGTCATATAATACATAATAGGTAATGATAATATTTTATTGATTAATGGTTATTTATTGCGAAAACGTTTGCGTTAAATAGTGTTGATTAGAAATAATGCATTGAATTTATCAAAAACATGATAATTCTTGAAAATCATCATTGTGAAATTAACAAAAAAAGACTAAAAAACAATTTAACCCTAAAATTTTTAGGGTGTAATTGTTTAAATTCATAAAAATTAACTTTTAGCCCTATTTTTTAATAGGGTGTATTTTCATTTTATATAGATTTGATTTTTATAACCATTAAAAATAAGTTTATTATGAAGAAAATTACACTAACCATTATGTTGTTAATAACATCAATAATTATCGCTCAAAACAAAGAAGAAGCTGCTGAGAAGAAGTTTTCTTTTGAAGGAAGTGTAGATGCGTATTATAGAGCCAATTTAACAGCCCCAAACGATACAACTCAAATAGCTCCTCCAACATCTTTTGCAGATAAATCAGGTTTCTCATTAGGGATGGCAAATATTATTGCGTCTTACGAAAAAGGAAAAGTAGGAGCAGTAGCAGATTTAGTTTTTGGACCAAGAGGAGAAGTGGCTAGTGCAACAGTATTAAATCAGTTATTCGCTTATTATAATATTAGCGAAAATACAAAGTTGACTTTTGGTAAGTTCAATACTTATTTAGGATATGAGGTTATTTCTCCTGTAGGAAACTTTAACTATAGTACTTCTTATTTGTTTTCTAATGGACCATTTTCTCATACAGGTATAAAAGCAGATTTTACATTATCTGAAGATTTTAGCTTAATGCTTGGTGTATTTAACCAGACAGATGTTACTGAGTTTAATCCAGACGGAAGCTACGCAGTAGGAGCTCAATTAGGTTATGATGGTCAGTTTTTAAATTTATTATATGATGCTGCTGGATTAGGTTTCGAAGTGGATTATACAGGTGGTTTTGATGCTACAGATGATTTCTTTGTAGGTATTAACGCAGCATATGCAGATAATGATGGTGAAGGTTTTTATGGTGTTGATTTATATCCTCAATATACTTTAAGCGAAGCTTTTAGTTTAGGTCTTAGAGGTGAATATTTTCAAACGCAGAGTGATGCAATAGATGATGATCCAAGTGTTTTTGCAGTAACTCTAACAGGAAGTTATACTATAGACGATTTAATTATCAAACCTGAGTTTAGATTAGACAATGGGTCGGAAGATATGTTTATTGATACAGATTTAATGGCTACAAAGAGTTTAGGTTCTTTTGTAGTTGCAGCTATATATAAATTTTAACTAAAACAAATTATGAAAAAAGTTGAAGCAATCATCAGAAAAGCTAAGTTTTCTGCAGTAAAAGAAGCGCTACACGAAGTTGGTGTTAATTTCTTTTCGTATTGGGATGTTACAGGATTAGGGAACGAACAAGAAGGTCATGTTTATCGTGGCGTGAGTTATAGTACCAGCGATATTCAAAGGCGTTATTTATCTATTGTAGTTAACGATGATTTTGAAGCCGTAACTATAAAAGCCATTTTAGAATCTGGCTCAACTGGAGATGTTGGAGATGGTAAAATTTTTGTCTCAAATATAGATGAGGTTTACAGAATAAGAACAGGAGAAAAAGGAGGAAACACTTTAAAATAAAAAACATGGAATTACTTACAAATAATGTATGGATGATGATCTGTACAGCACTCGTTTTCTTTATGCACTTAGGGTTTGCGCTTTTAGAAATAGGATTAACAAGACAAAAAAACACATTAAACATTTTATTTAAAAACATATTTATTATAACAGTTGGTTTGTTGCTATACTGCTTAGTAGGATTTAATCTTATGTATCCAGGTTTCGAATCTGGTGATATGGGAATATTAGGTTTTGCAGGATTTGGATTAGATGCTCCGCTTACAGCAGCAGGAGGTTTAGATTTAACTTATAGTGAAGGTTATACATATTGGACAGATTTCTTATTTCAAGGAATGTTTGCAGCAACAGCGGCAACTATAGTTTCTGGAGCAGTTGCAGAGCGTATGAAAATTGGACCATTTATGTTGTTCACAGTAATCTACGTTGGGTTAATTTATCCAATTGCTGGCTCATGGAAATGGGGAGGCGGATTTTTAGATCAATTAGGGTTTTATGATTTTGCAGGATCTACATTAGTGCATTCAGTTGGTGGATGGGCAGCTTTAGTAGCGGTTTGTTTATTAGGTGCAAGAATTGGAAAATATAAAAATGGAAAACCTCAGGCTATTCCAGGACATAATATTCCTTTAGCTACAGCAGGTGTTTTAATCTTATGGTTAGGATGGTTTGGGTTTAATGGAGGATCGGTATTATCTGCAGATCCAGAATTAACATCTTTAGTATTGGTTACAACATGTTTAGCAGCAGCAGCTGGTGGAGTTGTATCTGCAATAGCTTCTACTATTATGTATAAAAACTTAGATTTAACTATGTTTTTAAACGGTATTCTTGGTGGATTAGTTGGTATTACTGCTGGAGCAGATGTTATGTCTCCAACAAGTGCAATTGTAATAGGAGCAATAGCTGGTATATTAATTGTATTTGCAGTTGCCTTTATAGATAAATTAAAATTAGATGATCCAGTTGGAGCAATAGCTGTACACTTGGTTTGTGGTATTTGGGGAACATTAGCAGTAGGAATCTTTGGGTTTAGTGCAGTAACTAATGAATCTGGTGCATTTTTAAATGCTAATGGAGATGTTGTTGCTACTTTATCTGAAGCAGCAAATAGTTTGTCATTTTTACCACAGTTATACGGAGTATTGGCTTATGCTGTAATTTGTGTAGTATCTTCATTTTTAATCATTTTTACAATGAAGAAAATAGTTGGAATACGAGTTTCTGAAAGAGAAGAATTAGAAGGTCTAGATGCTCATGAACATGGTATGGATGCTTATCCAGATTTTAGATTAAATGAACATTAGAATTTAGTTAGTTTTATGTAGAAAACCTCGAAGCTGTTATGACTTCGAGGTTTTTTTATGTCTATATTTTTTTGAATTCTGTTGCAAAAAAAAGGCTTGCCGAATTTTAAATTGGCAAGCCTTAATAGTAATATATTAAATAAGTATTTTAAGCGGAATTACGACTAGCATTAATATTACCAAACAACGAACGCGTTACTAATTTTTCATAAATAGCAATCTGAGCATCATCTCTAACTTCAGCTTTTTCAAGTTCCTGAATTTTTTTCAATGCAAATTGTTGTATCGTTAATAATGGTAAAACAATAGATTCTCTAACTGCAATAGATGCGCTTCCTGCAGGTTCTTCTTGCATAAGTTCTGTGTATCCAGTAAGCTTTAAAAGTAAGCGTTTAGACGTTTTGTATTCTTCATAAATAACATTCCAAAATCCACCATATTCTTCATCTTCGCTCATGTATTTTGTTAAATCGAAAAATGATTTAGATAAAGACATCATACTATTTTCAATAAGGGTCTTAAAGAAGTCTGAAGTTTTAAATAATTTCTGAGCTTTTTCAAATGTATTAGTGTCTTCGTAATGCTTAAGTGCTGTACCAACACCAAAAAATCCTGGTACATTTTGTTTTAACTGGCTCCAAGAGCCAACAAATGGTATGGCTCTTAAATCTTCGAATACTAAACCTTCTGCTTTTCCTCGTTTAGATGGGCGGCTTCCAATATTAGTTTTTGCATAATATTTTAAAGTGCTCATGTGTTCTAAATACGAAATAAATTTTGGGTGTGCTTTAAATGCAGAGTAAGCTTCGTAGCTACGCTCAGATAAATCGGTCATTACTGCTCTGTTTTCAGGAAGCATGCTCAAATCTTTATCGCTTAAACTGTTGTGAATACCAGAACTAATTAATTGCTCTAAGTTGTATTGAGACGAATCTAAAGTTCCAAAATTAGAACTAATCGTTTGTCCTTGTATTGTTAATTGTACTTCTTTATCTTCAATTGTTGGTCCAAGAGAGGCATAGAAATTATGAGTTTTTCCGCCACCACGTGCTGGAGGTCCACCACGACCATCAAAGAAAATAACAGTAATACCGTGTTGTCTTGAGATTGTAGTTAGGTTTTCTTTGGCTTTATAGATTGCCCAATTTGCCATTAAATAGCCACCATCTTTAGTTCCATCACTAAAACCAAGCATAATAGTTTGCTTGTTTCCTCTTGATTTTAAGTGTGCAGCATATTGTGGATTAGTATATAGCTCTTCCATGACTTGAGGTGCATTCTCTAAATCGGTAATAGTTTCGAATAAAGGTCCAACATCAACTGTTAATTTATCTTGAAATGCTACTAGTTTTAGCATAGCAAACAATTGCATAACATGCAGTGTTGTTTGGTTGTTACTAATAATATAACGGTTTGCAGCTACTTCGCCATTCGTGGTTTGAATGGTTTTTATAGCTTTCATTGTGTTTAAAGCTTTCAAGGTTTCTTCATCTTTAATTAAAGATAAATCAACTTCACCTTCAACTTTAGATAAAATTTGCACTTGTTCATTTTCTGGTAAATCATGATAGTTTTTCGGGAATATAGTGCTACCGCTTTCAATTAGGGTGTTTACCATATCGTTAAAATACTGCTCATGCTTTCTACTATCTTGACGAATATCTAGATTAGCAAAATGAAATCCGAAGAGATGAACTTTATTTAATAAACTGTTCACTTCTGTAACATAAAGTGATTGATGCTTATCTATAATTATTTCTTTTATTTCTTTTAATTCCGAAGTAAATGAATCTAAAGTTAAGTTAGGTTCTTGATTCGTAATCATTTTGTAAAGCTCACGCTCTAAAATAGTCACACGTTCTTCGACACCTTGAAAAGATAATTTTCTTTTTAAACGTCTTACGTCGCGATAATAATTTTTAATAACTGTTTCGCGTAATCTATTGGCAACTTTTAAAGTTATTTCTGGAGTTACAAATGGATTTCCATCTCTGTCTCCTCCAGGCCAAAAACCAATATTAATAATATCGTTATCAATATGTGCTCCGTCGAAAATATTTTGTTGAATGTAATCGTAAATAGATCCAAAAGATTTGTAGAACACATTTTCTAAATACCATATTAAACTCACAGCCTCATCGTAAGGCGTTGGTTTTTCATGTTTAAAAAATGGTGTTTTCCCTAGTTGTGCTAATAAATCATTTATTTTAAGTAAATCATTTTCACGAATAGCTTCGGTTAAATCTGTAATAATACCTAAAACCGAACCTGGGTAAAATTGTGTTGGATGTGCGGTTAGTACAATACGAACTTTAAACTCTTCTAAATACGCTTTAAGTGTTTCTAGTTTATTTTCGGCTGTAGCACTTTCTTTTAAACTACGTAAGGTTCCAATACCATCCATGTTGTTTACTAATGGAAAAGCAGCATCTTCAATAGCATCAAACAATACAACTTGGCGTTCTATATATTGAATAAATTTAAATAGTAAATTGGTCTGACTCTCTGGAGAGCGACTAGATTGGTACTTTTTAAAAAACGTCTCAACAATAGCTGTTGGGTTATCTTGCTTTGCAAAACCTTTTTTGCAAGTCTCATGAAAGAGTGGTAAAAGTGCGCCTGTTTTTGTTATGGTATCGAAAGGAAGTGTCATAAATATACTATTGTATATTTGATACTTTGCTAAAACATTTTGATTAAACCGTGTAAGTTTTGGTTGTATAGGCATTGTTTTATTGTGAAAAATGAAATTAAAAATAGTGAAGTATTTCTAGAATAAATAGGAACCACGTGTTAATTACAAATTTCCAAATTAATCCCTTTTTATTTGAGAATTCTCAAATAAAAAGGATTAAAATATATGTTATTCTTTAATTGCTTTAAAAGCTGTAACTTAAATAATTGTGGATTGTCCTAAATGGATATTTGTAAAATTAAGGTTCGAATCTTTAGGATTGCTAATAAAATCTGCAATAAAATCACCAACTTTAGAAGTAGAAACGTTATCGTAAATAGTATTTAAATCTGGAGTAGTAACATTCAGTTTTAGAGATTTTTCTACAGCCTCTTTAATTAATTCTGCCTCTTCATGTAAATCAAAATGCTCCAATAACATAGTAGCACTTAAAATAGAAGCTACAGGATTAGCAATGCCTTTTCCAGTTGCTTGTGGATACGATCCATGAATAGGTTCGAACATTGCATATTTGTCTCCAACCGAAGCTGAAGCTAATAAGCCAATAGAACCACCAGTAACACTAGCTTCATCGCTAATTATATCGCCAAATAAGTTTTCGGTTAAAATAACATCAAACTGTTTTGGGTTTAAAATCATTTGCATAGCAGCATTATCAACAAATAAATATTCTAATGTTACATCTGGATATTGCGTTGCTAGTTCGGTAACAACTCTTCGCCATAAACGCGATGTTTCTAAAACGTTAGCTTTGTCAACCAATGTTACTTTTTTGCTTCTGCTTTGCGCAGCTTTAAAAGCTAGGTGCGCAATGCGTTCAATCTCTCCACGAGAATACTCACATAAATCTGAAGCTGTATTTCCATCTTCACTTAGTTTCTTTTCACCAAAATAGATGCCACCAGTTAATTCTCTATAAATACTAATATCTGTGCCTTCAATAATCTCTCTTTTTAAAGGCGATTTGTCTAGTAACGTATCGTATGCTTTTACAGGTCTAATATTTGCATATAAGCCTAATTCTTTTCTAAGTTTAAGTAAGCCTTGTTCTGGTCTCACTTTAGCACTTGGATCGTTGTCGTATTTTGGATGACCAATAGCGCCAAATAAAATAGCGTCACTCGTTTTGCAAAGCTCTAAAGTGTTATCTGGTAAAGGATTGTTGTGTTCGTCTATAGCAACTGCACCAACCAATGCTTCTTTAAATAAAAACGTATGGTCAAATTCTAAAGCAATTGCTTTTAAAACTTTAATCGCTTGCTTGGTTACTTCTGGACCAATGCCATCTCCTGGTAAAACTGCAATGTTTAATTTCATAGAAAATTTATTTTTTTATTTCCATGTAAATGGAAATATTTTTATTATTATATTTTTTTGGCGTTACCTAAAGGTCAGGCTTTCACTACTCGCTCTTTTCAAGGAGCTCAAACATGCCGTTCTATCCTTAACGCACTAATTAACCAAGTGCATTTTCAAACGCTTCAATCTCTGTCTTTTTACTAAGCAAGTAATCGATGTCGTCGTAACCATTAATCATACATGTTTTTTTGTATGGGTCAATGTCAAAAGTTTCCAATTTATCACCTGCAGAAATAGTTTGTAATTCTAAATTAACTATAATTTTTGTGTCAGGATTGTTTTTTACTGTATTTAGTAATTTATTTAAAAAATCCTCGGTAACCTGAACAGGTAACAATCCATTGTTAAGTGCATTTCCTTTAAAAATATCTGCGAAAAAGCTAGATACAATTACTTTAAGGCCATAACCAACTAAAGCCCACGCTGCATGCTCACGACTAGAGCCGCAACCAAAATTATCTCCAGCAACTAATATGCTTCCAGAGTAATTTGTATTGTTTAAAGAGAATTTAGAATTTTCAGAGCCATCTTTATTATAACGCCAATCTCTAAAAACGTTATCTCCAAAACCTTTTTTATCTGTCGCTTTTAAAAAACGCGCAGGAATAATTTGGTCTGTATCTACATTCGCAATATCTAAAGGTATTGCTCTCGATGTTAATGTTGTAAATTTTTCCATGCTATGCGAATTCTAATGTTTCAATATTTTCTGTTACATCTACTATTTTTCCAGCAATTGCTGCTGCAGCTGCTACTAAAGGGCTTGCTAAAATGGTTCTAGAACCTTGACCTTGTCTGCCCTCAAAATTTCTATTTGAAGTTGATACGCAATATTCGCCTTGTGGTATTTTATCGTCGTTCATTGCTAAACAAGCAGAGCAACCAGGTTGCCTTAGCTCGAATCCAGCAGCATCAAAAATGTCTTTTAGGCCTTCGTTAATAATTTGTGTTTCTACTTGCTTGCTTCCAGGAACCAACCATGCAGTTACATTATCTGCTTTTTGTTTACCATCTATATATTTTGCTGCTACTCTAAAATCTTCGATTCTAGAGTTGGTGCAACTACCAATAAATACATAATTTATTTGCTTGTTAATTAAGCTTTCGCCAGCTTCAAAATTCATGTACTCTAAAGACTTTACAAATGAAGTGTCTTTATTATTTGGGATGTTTTCTGAGATTTTAATTCCCATACCTGGATTTGTTCCGTAGGTAATCATAGGTTCTATATCTTCAGCATCAAAAGTGTATTCTTTATCAAAAGCAGCACCTTCGTCTGTTGGTAATGTTTTCCAATAAGCTACTTTTTTATCGAAAGCATCTCCTTTTGGTGCGTATTCGCGTCCTTGAACATAATCGAAAGTAGTTTGGTCTGGAGCAATCATGCCACCACGAGCTCCCATTTCTATACTCATATTACAAACTGTCATTCTGCCTTCCATAGTCATGTTTTCAAAAACATCTCCTGCATACTCACAAAAATAACCAGTACCAGAATTGGTGCCTAATTTTGATATAATATAAAGAATAACATCTTTAGGTAATACGCCATTTTTAAGCTTGCCATTAACGGTAACTCGTAAGCTTTTTGGTTTTGTAAGTAGTAGGCATTGGCTTGCAAAAACCTGTGCTACTTGGCTAGTTCCAATACCAAAAGCGATAGTACCAAAAGCACCATGTGTTGAGGTGTGGCTATCTCCACAAACCATTGTCATTCCTGGTTGTGTAAATCCTAGCTCTGGAGCCATTACGTGTACAATACCATTGTATTTGTGCCCTAATTCGTATAGTGTAATATTGTTTTTTTTACAGTTTGTAGACAGTTGCTCTAATTGATTTCTAGACTGTAAGTCCTTAATTGGCAAATGTTGATTTTCTGTTGGTGTGTTGTGATCTGCAGTTGCTACAATTTGATTTGGTCTAAAAACAGCAATTCCGCGATCTTCTAATTCATTAAAAGCTTGCGGGCTTGTTACTTCGTGTATTAAGTGTTTGTCTATATAAAGTATCTGTGGACCGTTTTCTATACTGTCGACCACGTGTGCATCCCAGACTTTATCGAATAATGTTTTTTTACTCATATTTTGTTATTCCTGCATAGGCAGAAATCTAATTTAATTAGGCAGATATAATTTCTCTATACATGTTACTAGTTTCGATAATTTGGTGAATATCTTTATCGTTTACTTCTTTCTTTCTATCTGCAAAGCTTAAAAAATTTGCATAAACATCATCTAATTGTAGCTTGGTTAATTCGTAACCAACATTTTTAGCTCTGTAAGCTAAAGCAGCACGACCGCTTCTTGCTGTTAAAACAATAGCAGATTCTGTTACGCCAACATCTTTAGGGTTTATAATTTCGTAAGTTTCGCGGTTTTTAATCACACCATCTTGGTGAATTCCAGAACTGTGGGCAAAAGCATTTGCGCCAACAATTGCTTTGTTAGGTTGCGTGTAAATTCCCATGCTATCTGAGACCAACTGGCTCATTCCGTATAACATTTCGGTTTTAATATTAGTATCTAAATTAAGATAAGGATGTTGTTTTAAAACCATAACAACTTCTTCTAAAGCTGTATTTCCTGCACGTTCTCCAATACCATTAATAGTACACTCAATTTGTCTTGCTCCATTTATTACACCTTCAATAGAATTTGCAGTTGCTAAGCCTAAATCGTTATGGCAATGACAAGATAAAATAGCTTTTTCAATACCTTTTACGTTTTCTTTTAAGTATTTAATTTTTGCACCATATTCACTTGGTAAGCAGTAACCTGTTGTGTCTGGAATATTTAATACTGTTGCTCCAGCTTTTATCGCTGCTTCGCAAACTCTGGCTAGGTATTCGTTTTCTGTACGACCAGCATCTTCTGCATAAAACTCAACATCTTCAACAAAAGACTTAGCATACTTTACGGCTTGAAAAGCACGCTCGATAATTGTTTCTCTATTAGATTTGAATTTATGAACAATATGAGAATCTGAAGTCCCAATACCAGTATGTATTCTCGGTTTTTTAGCATGTTTTAATGCTTCCGAAGCCACTTTTATGTCATTTTCTACAGCTCGTGTTAAACCACAAACAGTTGCGTTTTTTACTATTTTTGAAATCGCTTCAACAGATTTAAAATCACCTGGACTAGAGACAGGAAAGCCAGCTTCTATAACATCCACTCCTAATAAATCTAATTGTGCTGCGATGACTACTTTTTGTTCAGTATTTAGTTTGCAACCAGGAACTTGTTCTCCATCACGAAGCGTTGTATCGAAAATTTGTATGTTATTATTTGACATTTAAGGGTGTTTTATTTTTCTATTGAAAGACTAATTTATACTTTGGTTATTCGTTACTAGTAATCACAATTTATAGTGTTACGATGTTCAATCTTTAAAATAGAGCATAAAATACTAGTAATCAATTACTTAAAGCAGTTATTAGTTGATGACTAAAGATCAAAAAGATAATTTATTCGCCTTAGTTAAGTCTTTAAACAAGTCTGAAAAACGCCAATTCAAATTGTATGTTGGAAGATTGGGTGTAAATTCCGATTCTAAATTTTTAAACTTATTTACAGTTTTAGACAAGTCTAAAAACTATGATGAGGCTTCTATATTAAAGTCTACCCAAATAAAAAAACAGCAATTAGCAAATGTAAAAGCACATTTGTATAAACAGATTCTTATTAGCTTAAAACTAAACCCATCACATCAAAATATTAGGTTACAAATTAGGGAGCAGTTAGATTTTGCTTCAATATTATACCATAAGGGGCTTTATAAACAGAGTTTAAAAATTTTAGATAAAGCAAAAGATGTTGCTATTGCTAATGAGGAAAAAAATCTAGCCTTTGAAATTGTAGAGCTAGAGAAAATTATTGAAGCACAATACATAACTAGGAGTATAAGTACTAGAGCAGATGAGCTTACTATTCAGGCAAAAGAATTAAGCGAGTTAAATGTAATTACTAGTAAGTTGTCCAACCTGTCGCTTCAATTATATGGGATAATATTAAAAACGGGTTATGTAAAAAATGAGCAAGAAAGCAATGAAGTAACCAAATATTTTAAGGATAGATTGCCAAAATTTAAGATATCTAAGGTTGGTTTTAGAGAAAAATTGTGGTTTTATCAAGCTCATTTATGGTACAGTTTTTTAATGCAAGATTTTTTAAATTGCTATAAATACGCTTCAAAATGGGTCGATTTATTTTATCAATATCCAGATATGGTGAATTTGAATCCTGTATTCTTTTTAAAAGGAAGTAACTATTTGTTAGAATCTATTTTCTTTATAAATAACAAGTCAAAATTTTTAGAAGCGTTTTCAAAATTAAAATCAAGAATTGAAGTGTCAAGTTTTCCAAAAGACGAAAATGTACAGTCATTAACGTTTCTGTATCTTAACTTTCATGATATAAATAAACATTTTATAGATGGTAGTTTTCAAGATGGGTTAGCATTAATACCTAAAATTGAAATAGATTTAATTCAATTTAAAGATAGGGTAGACGAGCATCATACAATGATATTCTATTACAAGTTTGCTAGTTTGCATTTTGGAGTTGGTAACAATAAGGAGTGCATAAAATATTTAGATAAGATTATTTCTAATAAATCGCTTTCTATGCGAGAGGATTTGTTGTGTTTTTCTCGAGTGCTAAATTTGGTAGCGCACTATGAAGCAGGATTAGATTACCATTTAGACGCTTTGCTAAGAAGTACTTATAAGTTTTTAATTAAGATGAATGATCTTCACGAAGTACAGAAGGAGATGATAAAATTTATTAAAGGCTTACAGGGTCTTTATCCTCAAGATTTAAAAAACGCATTTAGAACTTTACGAGATACTTTAAAAACATACGAAGATCACCCTTATGAGCGTCGTGCGTTTTTGTACTTAGATATTATTTCTTGGTTAGAAAGTAAAATAGAGAATAAACCGGTAAGTCAAATTATTAGATCTAAATATTTGAAAAAAACATAATAAAAATAAAATCACGATTTAAATTAATCTATTTTACGTAATAAGGGTAAGTATTAGAAGTTTTTGGTTTTAATTTCTTGTTAAGATGCTTATTTTTAACAGTTAAAAACAGTTTGTGCTTTTTTTATTGTTTCCATTCGAATTATAGTATTGTGCTTTGTGTAGTTGACTAATAATTAGTGTTGTTTTTTTTAATTTATAGTTTTTAAATTTATTTTTTAGTTTTAAACTAAAATTGTATTTTAAGCCCCTTGCTTAACCAAATCATTATATGAATACATATACTATAGTACTTGTAGAGTTTTTATTCATATCCTCTAGTATCCTTTTGTTGTTTAAGCTTAGAAAATTATTAGGTTTAGCTCCTCTTTATCTTTTTTTGGGTGCTGTGAGATACCTACAGGTGCTTTCGGTTACAAGGATAAGTTTTACCGACTTAGAAGGAATAACAATTTACCCAGTATCTGTTGTAATATTTAGTTCTCTTCTATTTGCGGTTTTATTAATCTATATTAAAGAAGGTGTTTCTAGTGCTAGAGCTCTTATTTTAGGAATTATCATTTCAAACCTCCTTTTATCTGCATTGTTTGGTATTGCGCATATGCCAAATTTGGACAACATAGAGTCATCATTTGCTTTTTTAATAAATGATAAATATTTCATTTTGGGTACTATTTTATTGCTACTAGATTTTCTGCTATTGATAATAATCTATCAATTTTTAATTTCAAAAACTAGTAAACAATATTTCTTTTTTATACTCTTTATTTCGTTATTTATAGTTTTTGTTTTTGATGCACTTATTTTTAATGTAACACTATATTATGGTTCTGCTGATTTTGTTAATTTGCTATTAGGTAGTGTTGTAGCTAATGTTTTTGCCGCATTGGTGTTTTCTTTGGTTTTATATGTCTATTTAAAGTATATAGATAATGAGAAAAGTAATACTTATTTAACACCTAATAAAGAGCGAAATGGTTTTTCAATATTGAGGTATGAAAAAGAATATTTAAAAATAAAGGCTGAGAAACAGCAGTTAGAAGAAAATATAGCCTCTCAATTAGAAGCTTCTTTAAATAATATTTCTGATGGGTTTATATCTTTAGATACTAAATGGTGTTTTACTTTTGTTAATAAAAAAGCAGGGGAGTTTATTGGAAGGTTACCCGAAAGTTTAATTGGTAAACATATATGGACAGAATTACCTCAAGGGATTAATACACCTTTTTATAATGCATACTACAAAGCTTTAAATAGCCAAGAAACACAATATATTGAAGAGTTTCATGAAGTGTTAGGTAGGTGGATTAATAGTAGAGTTTATCCGTCACCACAAGGTTTAACTATTTATTTTACAGATATAACAGAACAAAAAAAGGCAGATGCTAATAATCAAATGCTACGTTCTTTAGTAGAAACTAGTGACGATTTTATTGGCTTGGCAACCTTAGAAGGCGACCCTATTTATTTAAATGATAATGGTAGGCAATTAGTAGGGTTGGGAGCATATGAGAAACTGCCAATTTCTATTAAAGATTTTTTCTCTGAGAATTATCATGATATAATAGTAAATAAACATTTACCTGCTATTTTTAGTAAACAATATTGGAATGGAGAAGCGCACTTTAAAAATTTTAAAACAGGTGATTTAATACCAATTGAAATGTCTGGGTTTTTAATTAAACATAAAGAGACAAATAAACCAATAGCACTAGGTATTGTTGCTTCAGATATTTCTAAACGTAAAGAAGCGGAAGAAAAGTTAATAAATAGTGAGCAACTTTTTAGAGGGCTAACATCTAAAGCGCCAACCGGAATATTTCAAACGGACGCAAACGGTTCTTGTAATTATGTAAATGAAAAGTGGCTTGAAAATGCAGGGTTATCTTATGAAGAAGCTATGGGTTATGGTTGGGCTGCAAATATTCATCCTGAAGACAAAGAAAGAGTCGCTAAACAATGGGAAGCATATGTTTTATCAGGAGATAAAGAACTTGAAAATGAATTTAGATTTTTATGTAAAAATAATAAGTGTACCTATGTATCTGTAACTACTGTTGCCACGTACGATGCTCAAAATAATTTATCTGGTTATATAGGAATGCAATTAGATATTACTGAACGTAAGAAAGCTGAAGAAGAATTAATAAAAAGCGAGCAATTATTTAGGCGATTATCTTCTAATGCACCAGTTGGTATTTTTCAAACAGACAAAGATGGCGCTTTCAATTATGTTAACGAAGAATGGATGAAGTGTTCTGGATTAACTTTTGAGGAAGCAATGGGATTTGGCTGGGTTGAAGGTTTGTGTTCAGAAGATAAAGAAAGAGTAATTAATGGCTGGAAAGCAGCTCTATTATCTGGTAAAAATTTCACTATAGATACTAGGTTTGTAGACAAAAGAGGCAAAAAAACCTGGGTTTCAATTAAAGCAGTTGGTTTGCGTGATGCTAACAAAATATTATATGGCTATATAGGAATGCAATTAGATATTACTGAACGCAAGAAAGCTGAAGAAAAGTTAATAAATAGTGAGCAATTATTTAGACGATTATCAGCTAATGCACCTGTTGGCATTTTTGAAACCGACAAAGAAGGAGTTTGTAATTATGTTAATCAAGAATGGATAAAATATTCTGGACTAACTTTTAGCGAGTCTTTAGGTTCTGGTTGGTTAAATGCTATTCATCCGGAGGATAGAGATAGGGTTTTAAGTGAGTGGGAACAAGCTGCTTCTAGTAGGAATGGATTCGTTTCGGACTTTAGGTTGTTAAATAAAAATGGGAACACAAAATGGCTTTCAGCGAAATCAACTAGTTTATATGATTCTAATAATCAATTATATGGATATATAGGTACATTTGTAGATGTTACCGAGCGTAAAGAAGCTGTAGAGAATTTAATAAATAGTGAACAGTTATTTAGACGATTGTCATCTAATGCTCCTGTTGGAATTTTTCAGACAGACAAAGATGGTGTTTGTAACTATGTAAATAAAGAATGGATAAAATATTCTGGATTAAACTTTGATGAAACTTTAGGCTTTGGTTGGTCAAATGCTATACATCCAGAAGATAGAGATGGAGTTCTTAAAAAGTGGCAAAGTGCTATTTCTACAGAAACAGAGTTTGCAACAGATTTAAGGTTTCTTAATGAAAAAAAGGGGATAACAACTTGGCTTTCAGTTAAAGTTGTCAGTTTGTATAATGCTAACAAAGAGTTGTATGGCTATATAGGAACACTTATAGATATTACCAATCGTAAAAAATCTGAAGAGCAAATTATTAAAAGCGAAAAGTATTTAGAGAATATATTAAATAGTATTGGTGACCCTGTATTTGTAAAGGATGATAAAAGCCGAATGTTATTAGTAAATAATGCGCTTTGTTCCATGTTTGGTATGTCTAGAGATGCTATTGTTGGAAAAACATTAGCCGAAAACGTGCCTTTAGAAGAAAGAAATCGTTTTTTAAGTAATGATAAGCAAGTGCTTTTAACAGGTATTGAAAACGTAATAGAAGAAACGTTGAGTTTAGGTAAAAAGACCAGTGATATTCGAACTATTTCTACAAAAAAAACGCGATTTATTGATAATAGTGGAGATAAATTTATAATTGGAGTAATAAGAGATATTACAGAAAGAAAAAAAGCAGAAATTGAATTAAAGGAAAGCGAGGAGAAGTTCTCTAAAGTATTTAAATCAAGTGTAATAGGTTTTTCTATTACAGATTTAGACCACGTTAGGGTTGAAGTTAATGATGCTATGGCAAAGCTGTTAGAGTCAACACGAGAGCATTTACTTGGTAAAACAGGAGAAGAGTCAGGAGTAGATGTATTGAATGCTGCTTTCTATGAGCAAAAAAATAGGTTCGAAGAAAAAATTAAAAAGAATGGTTTCTTAAGTAATGAAACAGTTTACAGGACCTTAATAAGTGGAAAAAAGATAACTACCTTGGTTTCTGTAGAGCTTATAGAAATACAAGGTGTTCCTCACTTTCTTAGTGCAGCAATTGATATTACAGATAAGGAAAATGCAGAAATAGCACTAAAAGAGAATGAAGAAAAATTCTCTAAAGCTTTTAATTCTCATGCTATAGGAAAAGCGATACTTAATAAAGAAAAAAAAATTATTGAAGTAAACGAGGTGCTAGCAGGCATTGTTGGATTTAAAAGAGAAGACTTGTTAGGTAATATAGCAGAAGAAATAGGGCTGTTTAATTTTGACAGTGAAAAAAACAAAGAAAATGAAAATAAGCTATGGAGTGAATTTAGTGAAAAAGGATATGTCTCAAATATTGAATTAAAATACCTAATGAAAGCAGAAAGAGAACTTTATGTATTAATTTCTTTGGAAGCACTTGAGCTAAATAATGAAGGTCATATTTTGTTAACTATTGTAGATATAACTGAAAAGAAAAATATTGAAAAAGAATTAGAAAAACATAGAAATAATCTTGAAGAGCTAGTGAGGTTAAGAACTTCAGAATTAGAAAAAGAAAAAGTGAAAGCGCAGTCTGCAGATTTATTGAAATCGGCCTTTTTAGCAACCATGTCGCATGAATTAAGAACACCTATGAACTCTATTATTGGGTTTACTGGCATTCTATTAAAAGAATTTGCTGGACCTTTAAATACAGAGCAAAAGAAGCAGTTAACCATGGTTAAAAGTAGTGGGCAGAACTTGCTAGGGTTAATTAATGATGTTTTGGATATCTCTAAAATTGAAGCAGGAAAATTAAATATGTCTATTTCTCCTTTTAATTATTTAACAACATTAAAAAATACTATAGACTTCTTATTGCCACAAGCGTCTAAAAAAGGGCTTGTTATTAATTCAGAAATAGCTAGAATAGATATTACTTTAAATAGTGATGAGAGAAGAGTTGAACAAGTATTACTAAATCTATTTTCTAATGCTATTAAATTTTCTAGACAAGGAACTATTATAGTAAAAGTAGATGTTATAGATAATTTGCTTGTAACGCAAATAATAGATCAAGGAATAGGTGTTAGTAAAAAAGATCTTAATAAACTATTTCATCCTTTCATTCAGTTAGATGGAGGATTAAATAGAAGTCATGAAGGCACAGGTTTAGGATTAGCAATTTGTAAAAGTTTAATAGAAAAATTAGGAGGTACAATTAAGGTGCAAAGTAAATTAAAAGAAGGAAGTAATTTTACTTTTAAATTACCATTAGAGCCTATTGATAATAAATAACTTAGAAAAAGCACAATGTTAAAATGCTTATAGTATTTTAGTATAGCTAGAGGTTAATTTACTGTTTGTAAAATATTTATAACTAAATTTATGAAGTCAACAATTTTAATAATCGAAGATAACGAGCAGAATATGTATATGCTATCTTACCTGCTTACTAGAAGCAATTATAATGTAATTGAAGCATTTAATGGGTTAGATGGGTTTAGATTGGCGCATGAACATAATCCGGAAATTGTTTTAATAGATATTCATCTTCCAGATATGGATGGTTATGAAATATGCAATAAATTAAGACATAAAGGCCTTCCTAAAGGCACTACAATAATAGTTGTAACATCTTGTGCAATGAGTGGAGATAGAGAGAAGGCAATAGGGGCTGGTGCAGATGGTTATTTAGAAAAACCAATAAACCCAGAAACATTTGTAAACGAAATGGAAAATATCATTAAGAAGAAATAAAAATGACTAATAAAACTATTTTAATAGTAGACGATACTTTCGAGAACTTATACCTACTTAGAGTAATACTTGAAGAAGCAGGTTTTAATATTATTGAGGCAGGCGATGGTAGTGAGGGGCTAAAAAGGTTGTATGAGAATAATAATGTAGATCTTATTATTTCAGATATTTTAATGCCTGTAATGGATGGGTATCTGTTTTGTCAAGCATGTAAAAAGGAAAACCTATTTAAAAGAATACCATTTGTTTTTTATACCTCAAATTATATTGAAAAATTAGATGAAGATTTTGCGTTAAAATTAGGAGCAGCAAAGTTTTTAAGAAAACCAATAGAGCATGACGAGTTGCTTACTACTGTAAAGGATATTTTAAAAACAGTAAGAACTAAGCCAAAATATAATAAAAAAATAAGAATCTCTGAAGGCGAAGTTTTAAAGCTTTACAGCGAAAGGCTTGTTAATAAACTAGAAAAGAAGAGTTTAGACTTGGGTAAAGAGGTTGTAGAGCGTAAAAGAGCAGAGCAATTATTAATTAATAAAAACGAGATATTAGATTTAATTGCTGTAAACACACCTTTAAAGAAGGTTTTTAAGCAATTACTATTAAACTACGAGTCTGTACACCCAAATTATTTTGGTTCTATTAGCTTAGTGGACGAGGAAGGTAAGTTTCTCCTTTTGGCATCTGCACCATCATTGCCAAAATCATACAATTTGGCCTTAGAAGAATTAGCTATCGAAAATAATACAGGCTCATGTCCTACATCGGCGTATACTAAAAAACCTGTAATAGTTAAAGATATAAGTATAGATAAGTTGTGGGTTAAACATAAAGACTTAGCCTTAAGTCATGGTTTAAAGTCGTGTTGGTCTATACCCATTTTATCGAAGGACAATGCTGTTTTAGGGACTTTTTCAATTTATAGTAAGTCTGTAAATACGCCTACTTTAGATGATATTCAAGAACTTGATTTTGCTGTAAGTTTGGCTAATATTGCAATAGAAAGATATCGAATACTTGCAGAAATTAAAAAGAAAGATGAGTCCTATAAATCCTTAATAGATCAAGCAAGTGATTCTATAGTATCCTATTCATTAGATGGCACAATATATGATTTTAATAAAGCAGCTTATAGAAATTTAGGCTATACTAAAAAAGAGTTTTTAAAATTAAAAATTCAAGATTTTAATACTGGTGATCTTATTCAAAATCCGGATAATCTTAAAAAAATACTTAATGGAGAGTCTATAATTTCTGCCAGGCGGTTCAAATGCAAAGATAAATCTGTTATAGATGTAGAAATATCTTCAAAATTACGAAAGGATGGTAAGATAGTTGCTATTTCCAGAGATATAACAGAGCGTAAAAAAGCAGAAATAAAACTTTTAGAAAGTGAATATAATTTAAGGCAGTCTCAAATAGTTGGTAACATCGGGTCTTATGTTATAGATATAAGTACCATGACTTGGGAAGGTTCTGTTGTGTTATTTAATATTTTTGGTATTGATAAAAATGATCAATCTTATTTAAAGACGATAGGAAATTGGGGTGCACGTATGCATCCAGACGACAGAGAAGGAGTGCTAAGTTATTTTGAATATTGTGTAGTAAACCATAGAAAATTTAACAAGGAATATAGAGTTTTAAAACTAAAGACTAATGAGGAAATTTGGGTCCATGGTTTAGGAGAGTTGCTTTTTGATACCGAAGGGAACTCTGTAAAAATGATTGGTACTATACAGGATATTACCGATCGAAAACAATCAGAAATTAAACTTTTAGAAAGCGAATACAGATTAAGGCAATCTCAAGTAGTTGCTAATATAGGGTCTTATGAGGTGGACTTGAATACAATGACTTGGGAGGGTTCTGTGGTATTAGATGGTATTTTGGGTATAAATGAGTCGTATGTAAAAACAGTTGAAAGTTGGAATAACCGTATTCATCCAGAAGAAAGAGCAGAGTTACTAGGTTATTTTGAAAACTGTATTATAAAGAATAAAAAATTTAATAAAGAATACAGGGTTATAAAGCTGGATACTAAAGAGGAGGTGTGGGTGCATGGTATTGGAGAACTGATTTTTGACAGTGAAGAAAATCCAATAAAATTAATTGGTACAATACAAGATATTACAAGTCGTAAAAAAGTAGAAATAGAACTTCAGGAGAGCGAATACAGTTTAAAGCAATCTCAAGTAGTTGCTAATATTGGGTCTTATATATTAGACTTGAATACAATGACTTGGCAGGGCACTGAAGTGTTAGATAAAATTTTTGGCATAAATGAATCGTTCGAAAAATCGATTAAAGGTTGGAGTAGTCTTATTCATGCAAATGAAAGAGAGGAGGTGCTAAGTTGCTTGATGGATGGTATTACAAATAAGATTAGATTTAATAAAGAGTATAGAGTTTTAAAGGAAGATACCAAAGAAGAAATTTGGGTACATGGTTTAGGAGAAATTATTTATGCTAATGGAGTAGCTGTAAATTTTATAGGGATTATTCAAGATATTACTGAACGTAAAAAAGCAGAATTAGATTTAATAATAGCTAATAAGTTCTCATCAAGTATTTTAAAGTCAATGAGCGAGGGTTTATTTGCTATAAATTTAGATTCAGAAATAATTAGTGCAAACCCATCATTTTGTGAAATGACAGGTTTTTCAGAAAAAGAATTAATAGGTATTAGACGTCCATATCCATTTTCTCCTCCAGAATTAAAAAAAGAGAATAATGAGCGTTATAACTTATTAATGCAAAATAAAAATAAAAAAGATTATGAAAACACTTACATGCATAAAAACGGGAATCGTTTTCCTGTGCATGTTTTAGTTTCAAGTATATATGATGAGAATGGTGTAAAAACCGCAAATTTTGCTACTATTCAAGATATTACCGAGCGTAAAAAAGCAGAAATAGACTTAAAACTTGCAAAAGAATTTAATGACAAGCTTATTGAATCTATGCAAGAAGGGATGCTTATGCTTGATATGTCTGGAAGAATTATAAAAGTAAACGATTCTTTATGTGAAATTTTAGGCTATTCAGAAAAAGAACTAATTGGTCTTGAGTTGCCGTATCCATTTGCTAAAGCAGAGGATCTTAGTGAAATGCAAGGAATTGAGACAAAAGTATCTAAAGGTGAAGCTCCATCATTTCAATTTGAATTTACAAGAAAAAATGGAGAGCAATTTATGGCCTCGTTTTTAGCAGGAAATATAAAAGATGATAATGGAGAGGTTATAGCAATATTTGCGACCGTGAAAGACATATCCGAAGAAGAAAAAGCAAAAAGAATTTTAGAGAACAATGCTGCTAAATCTAAAGAAAAGAAAGATGTTATTTTAGAATTAGCTAACCTTGTTGGTGAAAATATTAATATAACATTTAATAAGATAACGCATCTAGCTGCTAAAACTTTAGATGTAGAAAGAGTTAGTATTTGGAGTTTTAACAAGGATAAGAGCGAGTTGTATTGCGAGAAATTATATTTGCTAAAAAACAAGAAGTACGAAATTGGTGGTGTTTTAAAACAGATTGAGAACCCAAAGTATTTTCAAGCTCTAGAAAGTAAACAAGCAGTTCTAGTCTCTAATGCAGAAAAAGATAGTATTACAAAACGGTTAGCAAAAGAGTATTTAATCCCAAATAATATTAAATCCCTTATGGATGTTGTTATTAATAGTGCAAACGGGCATTATGGTATAGTTTGCTTCGAGCATGTTGGTGACGATTTAAGAGATTGGTCTGTCGAGGATCAAGCGTTTTCAACTTCTATTGCAAGTATAGTATCGTTAATGGTTGAGAGTACAGAACGAAAAGTAGCTGAAAATAAAACTTCAATTGCTAATCAGAAATTAACAGAAGCTAATAAAGAGTTAAACGTATTAAGAAACCAATTAGAGCAAGAAAACATGTATCTAAGAAATGAGTTAGATTTAGTTTTTAACTATGAAGAGATGGTATATGGTAGTATAGAGTTTAGTAATGTGCTATCAGAGGTTGAAAAAGTCGCACCAACAACAGCAACAGTTCTGTTGTTAGGAGAATCTGGCACAGGAAAAGAGCTTTTAGCTAGAGCAGTACATAATACAAGTTTACGTAATAAAAAACCATTAATTAAAGTTAATTGCTCAGCTATACCTCGAGAGTTAATTGAAAGTGAGTTGTTTGGTCATAAAAAGGGATCCTTTACAGGAGCGATTAATGATAAAATAGGAAAATTTGAGTTAGCAGATGGAGGTACTTTGTTTTTAGATGAAATAGGTGAGTTGCCACTAGATATGCAACCCAAAATATTAAGATTCTTACAAGAAGGAGAAATTGAAGTTGTTGGTGGTACTACTGGGTTAAAAAAATTAGATGTTAGAGTAATTGCGGCAACAAACAGAGATCTTAAAGCAGAGGTAGAAAAGAAACAGTTTAGAGAAGATTTATATTTTAGACTTAATGTGTTTCCTATAGAAGTGCCGCCTTTAAGAAAGCGAAAAGACGATATTCCTTTATTGGTTGAGCATTTTGTAGATAAATTTAATAAAGCTTATGGAAAAAGTATTAAGTATATTCCAGATGATGCTATGAGTAAGTTAAAAGCATATAATTGGCCAGGAAATATTAGAGAATTAGAAAATTTAATAGAACGCGCCTCAATAGTATCGACTAGCGATACTTTGTTAATTCCAGGTTTTGAGTCTTCTACGCAAAAATCTAAGTCAATTAGTAAAAAAGATTTGTCCTTAGATTCTGTGCAGCGTAATCATATAATACAGATTCTAGAGCAATGCAATTGGAAAATTAGTGGTCCCAAAGGAGCGGCAATAATACTAAATTTAAAGCCCAGTACATTGAGAGATAGAATTACTAAATTAGAGATAACAAAAGCGTAATAAATTAATGTAATACCACTAATTATAGTAGTTCGTCTTTAAAAATGCGGTACGTCGATATTTCATAGTGTTCAATAAAATTGTATTTAAATCACAAATATCTAGCAATTAGTGTTTTGTGATTTTTTTTGTTTGTAAATGAGTTTTTGGTATTTGTATTGGAATACATTTTTAAAATAATATTACTAGTAAGCATGAAGTTAACACGCGATAATAGTTCTGTTTTAGGCTTTTAAAACCATTAATAATAAACCAAAATTGCAAACAATCTTAACCTGCTTAATTTTTTAAAATTTAAAACCTCATTTAAAAACGCTTTTATTAGTTACAGTTATTTGTTTTAATTATTGTGCATTCTCTCAAGTAGGAGTTTGCACTTCTGGTTCTGAGCTTTCTTCAATTTTAGATATTAGTTCAACAGATAAAGGAGTGTTAGCGCCAAGGATGACTACGGCTCAAAAATCAGCAATAACAAGTCTTGCAGGTGGTTTGTTGGCGTACGATATGACAGAAAGTAGCTTTTTTTTTACGATTCAAGTGGTTGGGGAAGAATGGCTGTAGAAAAACGAAATAATCATAAGCTAATTAAATTTGTTGCAGATTTAAGTGATGAGCTTGTAACTGGAGGAGGTAGTGAGTCTTTATTAACAGTAAATACCTTATATGTAATAAATGGGATAATTACTTTGGTGTACTCAATAGATTTAAATAATGTCTACATTAGGGTTAGACACTAATGAAGATGTTTTATTAAAATCTGGATAAACAATGTTTGTTGGAGCTTTTTGGAGGTAGTATAAATGGAATAACAATTACTGCGCCATGAGAAACTATTTTTAATATGACCGGAAGTGATGCATAAAATTTGCTGTTTAGAGATTCTATTGTCGCAAATTTTCTATCAGTAGGTACTATCGATGGATTTGGATTGTTTTTTTTTAAGTATTGTTCAGTTTTCAGGAAATATAACAGGGATAACATATAATAATGATACAGATTTATTATTGAGTAATATGGGATGGTTTCCTAATAACTTAGGAACTTACGAAACATTTACTAATCTTGAAAAACAAGGTGGTTTCTCTGAAGTAAACGGCTCTACCATTGGATTAGATGTTAGTAGCAATCCTGTAGAGGAAAACGAAGTATTTTCAAATGTTAGTTTTAGAGGAACTAGTACACAGTATGTTAAAAAGTACACTACTGGCTCGTTTGCAGGATGTAGTTTTAATAATACATGGACAGTAGATTATCCTAGAATACCTATAGATTCAGATGAGGTTGCAACAGGTCATATTTATTATGATGGAACTATTACAACAGGTTTTGTACAATCAGTTTTATCCGGAAGCCCATATAATCTTTCTGTAAATTTACTTAGGGTGTCCTCACCACAAGATAATAGAATAACATATTTAGGGAAGAAAACGAAAACATTCCAAGCAAGTGCTTCATTGTCTGTTACGAGTAACGTTAATTTAGGTGACTACTATGCGTTTTTTATAGGAAAAAACGGAACAACTACATTAACTTAAACTAATATATTAATGAGAGTTAATCTCTTAGAAGATATTATTAGTAATTCAATTTCTGCAACCGTGGAGTTAGAGCCAAATGATTATCTTGAAATTTGGGAGCAAAAACTAGTAGGTTTTTTTTTTTTTTTTTTTGCCTTTTTCTTCAATAACTGTTTTTTCTTTAAACCTTAATATAAAATAAATTATTAATACTTAATAAGTGTCAATAGAGGCGCTTTCTGTTTAGTACTATTTAAGAGATATTTTGACTGTTAAAAAAAAAACAAAAAATTCAACTGCCATAAGTACTGAAAATCAGATGGTTTAATACGTTAAGCCGATTGTTTTTAATGATTTAGTTAATCGTATTTACTAATGTGTAGTCTTGTTTTCTTTAGGCGTTTCAATTAATTCTAACCACCTAAAATGGTTTTGGTCTCCAAAATTGATTCGTTGAATACTAGATGTTGATTTTAATTAAAGTTATAAGGTGGTATTTGCCAAGCTTAGCCTTTAGAATGTCGTGTTAATCTAGAACTTTTAAGAGCCCTGTAAAACTAACGGTAATCCGTTGATTCCTATGTTTGTATTAAATAGATTTCGCGGTATATCGTACAATATAGTATTGCTGTAATTATACGTAATCATTGTTAAGCCTTTTAAATAGGCGGTTTAAAATATTTTTTTGTTTTAAAACACATTGCGGCACCTCTATTGGAGTTGATTTCTAAAAGTGATAATAATGAAAAACGAAATACAAATAAACAATATTAAGTTTTGGGTAGACCAAAACATTATTTATTGTAAGTTTTATAATGATTTTGATAAAAATTATTTTCATGATGGTTTTGAAGATATATTTTACGAAGCTATTTCCATATTGTCTAATGGAACTTATTTGCCTGTGATATTTGATTTAAGAGGGCTTAAAAGTTTGGTTTTGGTAAAACTATTCAAGTTGTTATCAAATAGCTCTAAACTTGAAAAGACGGTCTTATCAAAAGTGTTTTTAATTGAAAGCCAAAAACGAAAAATTATTCTTTCATTTTATTTAATGTTTCGTGATACTAATGTGCCTAATTTAATTTTTATGGAATCTGATTTAGCAATAAAATATAGTAATCATAATTATGCACTCTTTAATTCTTTAAGCTATGACCATTAATAGGGGAAACATGATTGAGATTGGGTTTTCTAAATTTTGGACAGACAATGGTGTTCTTTACTGTCAGTTTAGAAATGAAAATGCTAATTATAAATTTGAGTTAGATACAGTAAAGCTATTTATAAAAGTAATAGATAAACTATGTAACGGAGAGCCTATGCCTTTTCTAGTTGATTCAAGAGATTTTCAAGGCGTTTTTACTCGTGAAATATCAAATTTATTGGCTACTTCGCCAATATTAGTTAAGCTAAGAATTTCTGAAGCATTTGTTCTCAATTCTATTGGAATAAAACTAGTAATAACTTCTTATAAAAGAATTTACGAACCTATAACTCCTTTTTGTGTGTTTAGTGACATGGAAGCCGCAAAAAAGTATTGCATAGAAACTAAAAACAAATTTTATGGAAGCGATTAAATATAACTTATCTAATGTGCTCAATAATAATATGCTAGATCATGTTGTTGAAAGCGCTATAGTTTCAGTAACAGATTCATTGGGTAGAATAGAATTTGCTAATGATAACTTTTGTAAGATTTTAGAATGTGATGCTAATAGGATTATTGGTGAAACACACGAATTATTAAAATCTCCGCTCCATACTGGAAAAATATATAAAAATTTATGGAGAACAATAAAAAAGAGAAATAAGTGGAATGGGATTTTAGCAGACTTCTCTACTACTGGGAAGGAGTTTTGGTTAGATACTACAATTATTCCAATAGTAAATGAAGGAGAGAAAACGCTAAAATATCTATCAATTTATAAAGATGTTACTAAGTATTATAAAAAAAACACTGAGCTTTTAAAAACTGAATTAGTAAATAAGGATTTTTTAGAAGCGATGCCTTTACAAGTGTTTACTATTTCTAAGCATGGTAAGATTTTGAATGCGAATAAGAGTTTTTGTAATAAAGAAATTGGTGAGTTAATTAACACCTATATATATGATTATTTTATTCCTACAACTTTTGAGTCCTTTAAAGAGAATATAGATAAAGTTTTTGTCGATAAATTAACACATCAGTTTGAGTTATTTGATTATGATGCTCAGGGAAGAAAAGTGTTTTATTCCGTAGTAATTTCTCCTAATTCTAGAAAGATGGGAGAGGTTCTTTCTGCAACGATCGCTCTTTATGAGATAACCAAATTTAAAGGCCTTAGTAATAATCTTAGAGATAGTGAAGCTAAATTTAGATCAATATATCAATCTATTAATGTTGGCGTTATTGTCGTAGCAGACGGTAAAGGGAATATTACGGCATGGAATAAAGGAGCTGAGGCTGCTTTTGGTTATACAGAAGAAGAAATAATTGGTAGATCACTAACCGTTTTAGTGTCTAAAAAATTCAGAAATATTAACGAGTTGTTAAGGTCTGTTAGTAAGATTAAAAAGAAAGAAAATGTAGACATTATAGAA
Organism: Lacinutrix sp. Bg11-31; assembly: GCF_002831665.1. Taxonomy (NCBI): domain Bacteria; kingdom Pseudomonadati; phylum Bacteroidota; class Flavobacteriia; order Flavobacteriales; family Flavobacteriaceae; genus Lacinutrix; species Lacinutrix sp. Bg11-31. The sequence continues at coordinate 2,229,290 of NZ_CP025118.1, read as the reverse complement.
ATGTGTTGCTTGCGTAAAAGCGGTGAAGTATTTCCGGTAGAATTTGCCCTAAGTAGTGGTAGTGTAAACGAGGATGATTTTTATTGTGCCATGATGTTCGATATAACAGAGCGTAAAGCTTTGCAGAACAGGTTAAAACAGAAAACTAAAGACCTTGAGTTGTTTTTGTATCGCTCTGCTCATGATCTTAAGTCTCCTTTTTCTTCAGCAGAAGGACTTGTTAATCTGCTTAAAGAAGAGAGAGTCAATGATAAAGTAGTGTTTTTAACAGGTATGTTAGATTCCGTTATAAAAAATGGAAAGGAATTGTCAGAAAATCTTTCTCAAGCCTCTAGTATTTCGGTTAATAAAAGTGAGTTTAAAAAAATTAATTTTTCTAGCGCTATAGATGACATATTGATGTCGTTGCGCTGTGAAAACAAATTGGGTAATATAAAAGTAAATATTAATGTCGTAGATGCTTTTGGGTTTTATTCTAGTCAAGAAATGATAAACTCTATTCTTCAAAATTTAATTTATAATGCCATAAAATACTCTGTAGCGCCAAATGGAAACTTTAAGTCTTATGTAAATATAACGGTAAAAACTTTTGAAGAAAAGGTGGTAATAACCGTAGAGGATAATGGTGTTGGAATATGTAAAACGAAGATTAATAAGATCTTCGATTTGTACTACAGGGCTAATAAGTACAATGTGCCAGGTCACGGTTTAGGGCTTTATATCGTTAAAAACATAGTAGATAATTTAAAAGGAGTAGTAACAGTTGAAAGTTATGTTAATAGCGGCTCTATTTTTGAAATTGTTTTGCCTAATAATATCTAAATAAAATTTAAAGTATGGACATAATGATAATTGACGATAGTAAGATTGACTTGTTTGTAAGTCAGAAAATTATTGAAAAGGTTAATTCAGATTGTAATATTGAAATATTCGCAAGTGGAAGTTCTGCTATAAATTTTCTAAAAAAGTCAGGAGGTAAAACATGTCAAAAAATATTTGTTCCCGATGTTATTTTTTTAGATATAAATATGCCAGAGATGGATGGGTTTCAATTTTTAAAAGAATTTAGTAAGCTTAGTAATGTAGATAAAAAAGATATTAAAATACATGTGTTATCCTCATCAACTAACTCTCAGGATATTAAAAAGACTCAAGAGAATAAGTATTGTGCTGGCTTTATTAATAAACCGCTTACAGCTACTAGTCTTAATAAAGTAATAGTTAGATATAGACCATATCTTAAAATGTTTGATTATCAAGCAGATGATGTTAATTTAAAAAGAAAAGTAAAACTAGTAGAATAGACTAATAGATTTTACATGTAGATTATTAACGACGATATCTTGATATAGGCAATAGTTCACTTAGTTTGGTTGGATAATAGTGATCCCTAAATCTAAAATAATTGTGAATTTATTGAGAGTGCCATAGTTAAAAATAAAAAAACAGCCTGTTTGAGGTGGATAAAGAGAGGTGTTAATTACTAACAATATTGGTTGAAATAGATAGTTGTTATGCTTTACCTACTTATTTTTAAATACTTATATAAAACCAAAAAACCCGATTCAGATGAATCGGGTTTTTAGTGGTGGTGCCTCCAGGAATCGAACCAGGGACACAAGGATTTTCAGTCCTTTGCTCTACCAACTGAGCTAAGGCACCAGTAGCAATAAATTGCGAGTGCAAATATAGTCTCAATTTTGATACTTGCAAAAGAAATGTTGTAAAATTTCAAAACAATTTTAATATTATTTTTTTAAAAGCGCAAAAGTCCAATTCAGACACCATAATATCAATAGATTACAGTAGAAAATACAACTTCAATTTTGTAGATTTGTTTTTCAAATTATTATATGAATTTAATTATTGATGTCGGTAATACGTATACCAAACTCGCTATTTTTAAAAAAAATAAGCTAATTGAGAAAGCGCGTGTAGAAACTAAAAAATGTATAATTGAAATTAGAAAGCTTCAAAAAGACAACAAAAGTGTTAAGTCTGCTATAGTTTCATCGGTTGGTAAATTAGATGATGAAGCCTTAGAGTTCTTGAAAAATGAATTTAAACTTCAAATATTAACACATAAATCTAAATTGCCTTTTAAAAATTTATATAGTACACCTAAAACTTTAGGAATAGACCGTATTGCATTGGTTTGTGCTTCTGTACAACAATTTCCAGATAATAATGTGCTTATTATAGATGCAGGAACGTGCATTACTTTCGATTTTATAAACACTAAAAACGAGTATCTTGGTGGTGCAATTTCTCCAGGCATTCGTATGCGTTACAAAGCAATGCATAATCAAACAGCAAATTTGCCATTGTTAGAAACAGAGGTTCCAAAATATTTTATAGGAGATGCAACAGCAACTTCTATGCACTCTGGAGTTGTAAATGGTGTTTTAAACGAAATTGATGGTTGTATAAGTCAGTATAAAGAAGAATATCAAGATTTAACAGTAATTTTAACAGGAGGAGACACTAAAATGTTGTCTAAACAATTAAAAAGTAGCATATTTGCGAATTCAAATTTCCTTTTAGAAGGATTGAATTTTATTTTACAATATAACCAACACTAATGATAAAAAAACTTGTATTAGTTTTTATTGCATTGTTTGCAATTCAAAGTTACGCTCAGGAAACAACAGCTTCTCCATATTCTTTTTATGGAATAGGAACTTTAAAGTTTAAAGGTTCTGTGGAGAATGCTAGTATGGGAGGATTGAGTATTTATAAAGATAGTATTCATGTAAATTTTAGAAACCCAGCGACTTATGGAGGTTCTAATATCGAGACCTTTAATAATGAAAGTCGTCCTGTAAAGTTTACAGTTGGTGGTAGCCATACATCTACAAAATTAAAAACCAACTCTAGTGAAGACCGTGTTAAGTCTTCAACTTTCGATTACTTAGCGCTGTCTATTCCGTTAGGGAAACTTGGTGTAGGATTTGGTTTATTGCCTTACACAGCAGTAGGCTACAGGTTAGAGACAAGTAATGCTGCAGGAAATGTTGATACACGTTTTAGAGGAGAAGGTGGTTTAAATAAAGCATTTCTTTCTTTTGGATATCAAATTACAGATGGTTTAAGTGCAGGAATAGATGCTAATTACAATTTTGGAAACATTCAGAACAGTACTATAGAATTTAACTATAATAATGAGAATGAGCCATTACAAACACAATCACGAGAGGAAAACAGATCAGACTTAAGTGGGCTTAATATTAATATTGGATTACATTACCAAAAGATGATTACAGATAAGCTAGAATTACAATCTGCTTTAACTTATTCACCTTCAAGCGATATTAATTCTAATAACGAACGTTCTTTTTCTAACATAACAATAAATAGTAGTACAGGAGCAGAATTTGTAGTAACTACTATCGATGCAGATTTAGCTGCAAATGGTTTAAATAAAACAAGTGTAAAATTACCTTCTAGATTATCTTTTGGAGCAGGAATTGGAGCGCCAAGAAAATGGTTTGCAGGAGTAGAATACACAACACAAAATGCTAGCGAATTTTCTAATACATTATATACAAACACAGGAACCACTTTTGTAGACGCCTCAACGCTATCTATGGGAGGATTTTATATCCCAAAGTATAATTCGTTCACAAGTTACTGGAGTCGTGTTGTTTACAGGGCTGGATTACGCTTTGAGAACACAGGTTTACAAGTGCAAAATGAGTCTATTAAAGAGTTTGGCATATCTTTTGGAGTAGGTTTACCAGTTGGAACAAATAAGAATCCATTCTCGAATGCCAATTTAGGTTTTGAAATAGGTAAACGTGGCACAACAAATGCCAACTTAATTCAAGAGAACTTTCTAAAGTTTAAACTCAGTCTATCGTTAAACGATAGATGGTTTGAAAAAAGAAAATACAACTAATAACAAAACACTAAGATTATGAAAACTAACATCACATTAATAATTGCCATCCTGTTTTTAGGGCTCAATGCAAATTTTGCTCAAACTAGCAATGAAGATTGTACAATAAACATGTCGTTATTGGCTGAGACTGTAAAAGCTAAAAAATATACTGAGGCAGTGCCTTACTATAATAAAGCAATAAAAGATTGCCCAAAATTTAACCTATCTGGTCTTTATAAATATGGAGAAGATATGTTTGAAGGCTTATTAGATGCTGCAACTACAGATGCTAAAAAAGTAGAATACATAAATGAATTAACTACGTTATGGGATTCTAGAATGGCAAACTATGCTAAAAAGTCTCCTAAAGGAAAATTTGAAGCAAAGAAAACAGAACTTAGATATGATAATAGAATATTATTAGGTTTAAATGATGAGCAAATTTATAATGAGTTTGATGCTATTTATAAGTCAGATTTAGCAAATTTTAAAAGCCCAAAAGGTTTATATGTTTACTTTAAAATGATGGTAAGCATGTACGATAAAGGAAGTAAAACACCTCAAGAGCTTTTTAATAAATATGATGATGTAGTTGATAAAATTGAAATTGAAGTTGGAAAAAACTCAATAAAATTAAACGAATACATTGCAAAAGGAGAAGGCTTATCTAGTAAAGATGCTAAGTACAAAAAATTCTATACGCAAACATTATCTGCTTTCGATAAAATTACAGGAAGCTTAGAAACAGAATTAGGAGAAAGAGCAAACTGTTCTGTCTTAATTCCAATCTATCAAAGAGATTACGAGGCAAACAAAAACGATGGTATTTGGTTACAAAGAGCAATGAATAAGCTATATGCTAAAGGTTGTAAAACAGACCCAATGTTTGTAAAAGTTGTAAAACAAAAGTATTCTTTAGCACCAAATGCTGATGTTGCACGTTACCTTTATGGAATAACTGGAGAACAAAAGTATTTAGATGAAATATTTAGATTAGAAACAGATCCATTAAAATTAGCAAAACTTAATTATAATTTAGCTTTAGAATTTAAAGGAAAAGGAAGTTATGGTCAAGCAAGAACTTACTTTAATAAAGCTGTGCAATTAAACCCTGCAGATACTAAACCTCACTTACAAATTGCTGCTATGTATGCTGCAAGTGTAAAAAGTTGTGGAAGTAGTAACTTCGAGAAAAGAGCTATCTTCTGGTTAGCTGCAAATGAAGCTGCAAAAGCAAGTAGCTCAACAGCTTCAAAATATAGAGCATTAGCGCCATCTAAAACAGAAATTTTCTCAGCAGGTATGTCTGGAAAAACAATTAAAATAGGATGTTGGATAGGTAGAAGTGTTACGGCACCAACTATCTAATGAAAATAAATAAAATACATATTTTAAAAAACGGAGTCATAGCATTAGCTATGACTTTGTTTTTTTCTTGTACTAACAACTTTCAAGAGGTTAATAAAATTGGTATTAGCGAAAACGAGCCTCAAGGTGTTGGTGTAAATATTAATGTAATACGTACCGATTCTGGTCGTGTGGTAGCTAATTTAATTAGCCCAAAATTAAGAGATTTCGAAAACAGAAAATTTGGCTATTCAGAATTTCCAGAAGGTGTAACATTACATATCTTCGATGAGCAAAAACAGCGTACAACCATAATATCAGACTACGCTATTATTTATAGCGAGACAGATGTTATAGATCTTCAAGGTAACGTTATCGTTTCTACTCACGAAGGCGATAGTTTATATGCAGACCAATTGTTTTTCGATCAAAAAAAAGAATGGCTGTTTACCAACTTACCTGTAAGGTACAAATCTAAAGATTACCTAACAAAAGGGAGAGGTTTCGATTCTGATCGTGATTTTACAAAAGCCGAAGTAATAGAAGTAAGTGGTCTTTTTGCTGTTAGCGAATAATACAAGGCTATATTAATTATAGCACACTTCAAAATTTTATATATCTTTACTATAACAAATTAACTATATTTTGAAACGAACGTAACATGTTAATTACGCTTGTTCTTCAACAAAAGGATTACTATAACCAATGAAATACTTAAAATTTTCTCAATACATTTATATAATTGCAGGTGTATATTTTTTATACGATTGTATTGCAACATGGAATACAGATAGAAGCCACGCATATTTATCCCTATTTTTATTTGCACTAGCAACGTTTATGTTTTTCTTTAGAAGGCATTTTCATAAAAAATATGAAGATAGAAATAATAAGAAATAAATGACCACAACAGTAATTATCGTTATTATTATAGTGTCGTTATTATTATCGGCATTTTTCTCTGGAATGGAGATTGCTTATGTTTCTGCCAATAAAATTCATATTGAAATAGAAAAAAAGCAAAACGATTTTTTAGCAAAAATTCTTACAAAGTTAACGGCAAAACCATCTAAATTCATTGCAACTATGCTTATTGGTAACAATATAGCATTAGTTATTTATGGTTTTTTTATGGGAGATTTATTAGTGAAGTGGTTTGCTTCATTAGTTGGTAACTATCCTTTTTTAAAGTATTTGCTCACAGATTTAAGTTTGTTTTCACAAACAATAATTTCAACTTTACTAATATTATTTACTGCGGAATTCCTTCCTAAGGTCTTCTTTCAAATTTATAGTAATACACTAATAAAAGTCTTAGCTTTTCCAGCGTACCTATTTTATTTGCTATTCACTTTTATTTCAGATTTTGTACTCTGGATTTCAGACTTTGTACTTAAAAAATTCTTTAAAACCGAAGGTGATCAAGTGCAATTAGCATTTACAAAACTAGAATTAGGAAATTATATAAGCGAGCAAATGGAGTCTGTGGAAGCACATGATCATGTGGATTCCGAAATTCAAATCTTCCAAAATGCATTAGAATTTGCAGAAGTTAAAGCAAGAGAGGTTATGATTCCGCGAACAGAGATCGTAGCATTAGAAATTAATGATTCTGTTGCTAATTTAAGCAACTTGTTTACCGAAACAGGAATGTCTAAAATATTAATTTATAAAGATACAATAGACGATATTATAGGTTACGCACATGCTTTCGAGTTGTTTAAAAAACCACAAACTGTTAAAGCAATGGTATTACCTGTGGAGTTTGTGCCAGAAACCATGTTGGCAAACGATATTTTGAACGCACTTATTAAAAAACGTAAGAGTATAGCTGTAGTTTTAGACGAATATGGTGGAACTTCTGGAATAATGACGGTTGAAGATATTGTAGAAGAACTCTTAGGCGAAATTGAAGACGAGCATGATACTGTAGTTTTAAGAGAAGAAAAAATAGACGATTTAAACTTTATCTTTTCTGCAAGACTAGAAGTCGATTATTTAAACGAAACTCATAAATTAAACCTTCCTGAAGGTGAAAATTACGAAACACTTGGTGGATTAATTGTCGATCATACAGAAGAAATTCCGCAACAAAACGATATTGTGACTACAGATAATTTTCAGTTTAAGATACTTGAAGTGTCAAATACCAAAATAGATTTGGTTTCTTTAAAAGTAAAAACCGACGATTAACATTGAAATAGCTCTAATATTGCAGGAATTTTCATAAAAAAGCTATTCATTTCAATAATTCTAAAATTATTGCCAATTTCTACTTTTATTATTAAATAGAAAATGGTATTTTCGCCCACTATATTTTAACAATAACAGAACACAATCTATATCAACAGATGGCAATTTTAAATAAGATAAGACAGAAAACAGTTGTACTAATTTTAGTAATCGCATTAGCGCTATTCGCGTTTATACTATCGAGCCTTTTCGATAATAAAGATGCTTTGTTTAACAAATCTCCGGATGTAGTTGCTACTATTAACGGAAAAGACATTTCTCGTCAGGCTTTTATGGCACAAGTAGAAGCACGTAACAATCCAAATGCTACGCAGTCTCAAATTATGAACCAAGTTTACGAAGCAGAAGTAAGAAAATCTGTAATGGAATCTCAGTTTAACGAGTTAGGCTTAACTGTTGGTAGAGAGCAAATGCGCGATTTATTAAAAACAACTTATGCATCTAGTCCTCAGTTTTTAAATGCTGACGGTATTTTCGATGAGTCTTTATTAAACCAATATATTTTAGACTTAAAGAATTCTCCTAATCAAGATTTTTATAACAGATGGGTTCAAGGTGAAGAAAGTATCGCTTCTGGTGCTTTGCAACAAAACTATATTAACATGATTAAAGCGGCATCTAATGCTACTTTAGCAGAAGGTGAGTTAGAGCACAAATTACAAAGTGATTTAGTAGATATTAAATATGTATCTATTCCTTATACAACTATTGCAGATAGTACTATCTCTGTTTCTAAATCTGAAATAACAGCTTATATCAATAAAAACAAGAACAAATACGAAGCTGAAGCATCTAGAAATTTACAATACGTAAAATTTGAAAATGTACCTTCTTTAGAAGATGAAACTACGCTTCAAAATGAATTAATTTCATTTATTAAAGGAGGAGAAGCATATAATGAAACAACTAAGCAAACTGAAAAAACTGCTGGCTTTGTTGCAATGAATGAAGCTAGCGCAATCACTTTAGTAAATGCTGAAACTGATGGAGCTGTAAAGTTTCAAGATAAATTTGTATTTGCATCTGCTTTTCCAAATGGTGTAAAAGATAGTATTTCAAAATTAAATGTTGGAGCCGTTTATGGTCCATATAAAGACGGAAACACTTTTAAAATCACTAAACTTTTAGACAGAAAGGTATTAGCAGATTCTATTCAGTCTAGCCACATTATTATTCCTTTTGTTGGATCTCAAGCAGCAACTGCAGAAACAACTAAAACAAAAGAACAAGCAAAAGTATCTGCAGATAGTATTTTTAAATTAGTTAAAAATAATAAAACAAAATATGCAGAAGTAGCAAACGAGATTAATACAGACGGTTCTAAAGGTAAAGACGGAAGCATTGGATGGTTTCGTTTAACAAACTACAATCCTGCTGGATTCGATCCAGATTTCGCAAGCTTTTTATTCTTTAATAAAGCTGGAAGTATAGATGTTGTAGAAACTAAATTTGGTTACCATATTATTAGAATCGACGATAAGAAAAATGAAGATACAGCTTACAAAGTAGCAACTATAGAAAGAACTATTGAGCCTTCTATAGATACAGAAAATGCAGTATTTAGAACAGCTACTAATTTTGAAGTATCTCTTGGGAAACAAGATTTTCAAGAAGCAGCAAAAGCAAGTAACTTAAAAGTTAATCCTGTTAACACTATCAAGGAGTTAGATGAAAACATTCCTGGAGTTGGACCATTAAGAACCTTAGTACGTTGGACATTTGAAAACAATGCTAAAGTTGGTGATACAAAACGTTTTGAAACTACAAACGGTTATATTGTTGCGCAAATTACAGGTATAAACGAAGCTGGTTTAATGAATACACAAGATGCTTCTGTAACTGCTTTACCAGAAATTAGAAAAGAAAAGAAAGCTAAACTTATAAAAGAAAGAATTAGCGTTAATACAATTGCAGATATTGCAACTGCCGAAAACCAATCAATTAGAACGGCTTTAGCTATTAATATGAAGAATCCAACAATAGCAGGAGCAGGTTTAGAGCCAACTGTAGTTGGAGCAGCATTTGGACTTGAAGAAGGACAGTCGTCTAAGTTAATTACTGGTTTAAAAGGTGTTTATATGGTTGAAGTTACTAAAAAGACTCCAGCTGTTAAATTAGAAAACTACCAGTCTTCTGCTAACCAAGTGGCTATAGAGAAATCTACGGCAATCAATACAAGATTATATAATGCTTTAAAAGAAGCTTCAGAGATTGAAGATTATAGAGCTAAAACAGTTCAGTAGTATTAAGAACTTATTATAAATAAAAAGCTTCGCATTTGCGAAGCTTTTTTTATGCTTGAGAAGTAGGTTTTATATTTGCAAAATCTAAAAAAAAGAAGAGCTAATTTATAATACGAATAAACAGAAAAGACTTATTAAAGCATTATAATATCATATCCTTAAAACGAACTATAGTATTATAGCCTTTGGATGTAAAATAGTTTTTAATATATTCCTTTTCACCTGTAACTAAAACAAAATCTCCATTCCAGCCACCAAGACTTTTTATCTGGTTTTTAAAATCGCTAAACAAACGTTTTTTAATAGGAGTCTGATTTGTTATTTCTCCAATTAGGTTTTCATGCGTTTCAATTAGAATATTAAAAGTTTCAATAGAATCTGAAGCAATCAATTTAGAGGTTATAGTGTTTGTCTTTAAAATAATAGTCTCAGTATTAGTTTTGTTATCTCTATAAGTTTTTATAGAGTCACGACTATTTTGTTTTCTGTTTAAATGAACAAAAAATAATTGGTCTTCAAATGCTTTATTAAAAGATACACTTTCAATTAAAGGTTTGGCGTCCACTATTTGATATACAATTGGCGTATTGTTTTGAGCGCAAGCAATATCGTAACCACTACCACCAAAAGTAGCATTAGACAATGCAAAAGCATCAATTTTTGCCCATTGTGCTATATTATTTAAAAGCGTAGAAGAGGAGCCTAATCCCCAATTATTAGGGAATTCTAATTTAGAGCTTGCTTTGTAACCTTTTTTACCTTGTAAAAAATCTGGGTTAAGCTTTTTTGCTGCATTTAATATTTCTATAAGTCTTTCACTTATGTCATTACTAGTTTTGTGCAAAGTGGTAATTTGTCCATTAGTTAGGCTAAACTCATCTTCAAACCAAACATCACCTTTATAGTCAATACTCTGCCAATTCAACTTATGTTCAACGTAAGTTTCAATAGATAGTGTTTGCCCGAATTTTGTAGGCAAAGCGAAAGCTTTGGCGCCATCAAGCACAACATATTCTGCAGTAAGTAATAGTTTTCCGTGACTATAGAAAGTTTGCATTATTGCCTTAGTTTTTCAATTTCTAAAACTACAGCACTATGTGTAACTGTATGGGTTTTAAAATGATTTACGATCACTTTCTTTTCATCATTAGTAGCATTAAACTGGTTTAATATATTCATTAAATGCATTTTCATGTGGCCTTCCTGAATTCCGGTTGTAGTTAAAGAGCGTAAAGCTGCAAAATTTTGTGCCAATCCTGCAACTGCAACAATTTGCATTAATTCTTTAGCAGAAGGTTGTCCTAAAATTTGCAATGCTATTTTAACTAAAGGATGCAATCCAGTTAGTCCTCCAACAGTTCCTAAAGCCAATGGTATTTCCATCCAAAAGGTAAAAACATCACCTTCAATTTTGGCATGTGTTAAGCTTGTGTATTTTCCATTTTTCACAGCATAAGCATGTACTCCAGCTTCAACTGCTCTAAAATCATTTCCTGTGGCTAGTACAACAGCATCAATGCCATTCATAATACCTTTGTTATGTGTTACCGCTCTATGAGGTTCTACTTCGGCGATATTAACAGCGCGAACAAATTTTTCGGCAAAAGCCTTACCGCTAATTCCTTTATCTGCTAAATCTTCAACTTTACAAGACACTTCTACACGAACAAGACAATCTGGAACGTAATTAGAAAGAATACTCATAACAACTTCTATTGGAGTACTCAGGTGTTTTTCAGCTTCAGCTTTAAACGTTTTAGCAAACTGTTCTAAACATGAGTTTATAAAATTGGCTCCCATAGCATCCAATGTTTCAAAGGTTGCGTGGAGTTGGTAGTAATTATCTAAGTCTTCTGTTTTGTTTCGTAATTCAATATCTAAAATACCACCACCACGTTTTTCCATATTGGCAGTAATAGCTTTAGTATCTGCTATTAGTTTTTGCTTAATGGTGTCGAAATATTGTTTTAAATCGTCAAAATTACCATCGAACATAAAATGCACTTGACCAATTTTTGTAGTCGAAAGCACTTCAGCTTTAAAACCACCGCGTTTCATCCAAAATTTAGCAGCATTACTTGCAGCAGCAACAACTGAGCTTTCTTCAATTGCCATTGGAATAGCATAAGTTTTACCGTTAATTTCAAAATTAGGAGCAACACCAAGTGGTAAGTAATAATTTGAAATAGTATTTTCTATAAACTCATCGTGTAGCTGTTGAAGTTTAGTGTCTGCATTAAAATACTGTGTGATAGTTTGTTTTGCAGTTTCAGAATTTGAAAGGTAGTTACTAACTATCCAATCTATTTTTTCGGATTTAGATAGTTTAGAAAAACCGGAAATTGTTGCGCTCATTAAGTGTTGTTTATAGATGCGAAGATACTAAACGTTGGTTATTTTTTAGCAGAGTTAGATTGATGAAATTGTTATCTCAATGTTTTTGCTTTTTAGAAACATGAATTAACTGTTAATAATTAGGGTTTTTTGCTTAATTTTTAGTAAACTTGACTTTATTTTATTAAAAAAATACTCTTAATGATTTTATCTAAATATTTAGCAATTTTATGCTTATTAGTAACTACTTTATCTACAGCACAAAACAAGGAAATTAGTCTAGAAGACATATGGTCTAATGGCACATTTAGAACAGAAAGATTGGATGCTTTACATTCCATGAAAAATGGCCAAGAATATTCTGTTTTAAACTTTGATAGAGAAAATGGTTCCACAACAATCGATATTTACGATTACAAGACGTTGAAAAAAGTTAAGACTTTAGTAAACTCTGCTAGTCTTGAAACTATAAAGTATTTTACAGATTATACTTTTAGTGAAGATGAATCTTTAGTGCTTTTAGCAACTAACCAAGAATCAATTTTTAGACGTTCTACTTTGGCTAACTATTATGTTTTTAATACAAAGACAAATGGTCTAACATCAATTTCTGAAGATAAAATTCAAGAACCAACCTTTTCTCCAGACGGAAAAAAGGTAGCTTTTGGATTAAATAATAATTTATATGTAAAAGATTTGTCCTCTGGAAAAACGTCTCAGTTTACTACAGATGGTGTGAAAAACAAAATTATTAACGGAATTACCGATTGGGTTTACGAAGAAGAATTTGGTTTTGTTCGTGCTTTCGAGTGGAATGCGAATAGCGATAAAATTGCTTTTATTCGTTTTGATGAAACTAATGTTCCAGAATTTTCAATGGATGTCTATGGTAAAGATTTGTACCAAACGCAAACTGTTTTTAAATATCCTAAAGCAGGTGAGTCTAATGCAATAGTTTCGTTACATATTCACGATTTAAAGAAAGATAAAACTACTGAAGTAAAAGTAGATAAAGCATACAGCGATTTTTATATTCCAAGAATTAAGTGGTCTAACAATGCTAACGTGTTAAGCGCTCAGTATATGAATCGTCATCAAGACGAATTAGATTTGTGGTTAATAGATGCTACTAAAAACAAAGCCGATTTAGCTGTTGCCGAAAAAGACAAAGCTTATGTTGATGTAACAGATAATTTAACTTTTTTAAAAGACAATAGTTTTATTTGGACTAGTGAAAAGGACGGTTACAATCATATTTACCATTATGGCGAAAAAGGAAAACTTATAAATCAAGTAACTAAAGGTAATTGGGAGGTCACTAATTACTATGGTTTTGATGCTAAAACGAATAACATCTACTACCAATCTGTAGAAAATGGATCTATAAATCGTGATGTGTATTCAATTAATCTTGATGGAACAAATAAAACGCGTTTAACAAAAACAACAGGAACTAATAATGCAGATTTTAGTGCAGATTTTACTTACTTCATTAATACATTCTCTAGTGCAACAACACCTCCAGAATACACTTTAAACAGTGCTCTAAATGGTAATGTGGTAAAAAGCATTAAAGATAATAATGTACTAGCTAGTAAGGTTTCTGAGTTTGCAACTTCTCAAAAAGAGTTTACTACAATTAATGTAAACGGAAACGATTTAAACATGTGGATGATTAAGCCAGCCAATTTTGATGTAACTAAAGAGTATCCTCTTTTTATGTATCAATATTCTGGACCAGGTTCACAACAAGTAGCAAACAAATGGAATAGTGCTAACGATTATTGGTACCAAATGTTAGCTCAAAAAGGATACATTGTTGCTTGTATAGATGGAAGAGGAACAGGATTTAAAGGTGCCGACTTTAAAAAAGTAACTCAAAAAGAATTAGGGAAATTTGAAGTTGAAGATCAAATAGAAGCAGCAAAAATTTTAGGAAAGCGTGTTTATATTGATGCTTCAAGAGTTGGAATTTGGGGTTGGAGTTTTGGTGGCTTTATGTCTAGTAATGCATTATTTAAAGGTAACGATGTCTTTAAAATGGCAATAGCAGTCGCTCCTGTAACAAGCTGGAGATTTTACGATTCTATTTATACTGAGCGTTACATGACAACACCTCAAGAAAACGCAAGCGGTTACGATGATAACTCACCAATTAACCATGTAGATAAATTAAAAGGAGACTTTTTATTAATCCATGGAACAGGAGACGATAATGTACATGTGCAAAATACAATGCGTATGGTTGAAGCATTAATTCAAGCAGATAAACAGTTTGATTGGATGATATATCCAGACAATAATCATGGTATTTATGGTGGGAATACGCGCAAGCATTTATACACAAAAATGACCAATTTTATAGATCGTACTTTGGGAGATAAAATAAAGCCTACCAAGGAAGAAAAGATAAAAGAGGTTAAAATAAAAGGATAATATTTACTAACTAATATAAATTTATGTCAGATCAAGATTCAAAAACATTTGCTTTAGAAGACCCACAATTATTTGGGCACCCGAAAGGATTGTTTTATTTATTCTTTGCAGAGCTATGGGAACGTTTTAGTTTCTATGGTATGAGAGCGTTATTAACGCTTTATATGGTAGAAAAAATATTTGCAGCCATTACAGAAAGAGATGCTGCAACAGCTGTTGTTTATGCATCTTATGGTTCTTTGGTATACGCGTCAACAGTTATTGGAGGTCAAATCTCTGATAAAATATTAGGAATGCGTAGTTCTATCTTTTTGGGTGGAATATTAATGGCCTTAGGCCATTTTGTTTTAGCTGTTGAAAATGATATTGCTTTTTTCTTAGCCCTTGCATTAATAGTTGTCGGGAATGGTTTTTTTAAACCTAATATTTCAACTTTTGTAGGTGCATTATACAAAGATGGAGACGTAAGAAAAGATTCTGGATTTACTATTTTCTATATGGGAATTAATATTGGTGGAATGGTTGCTCCTTTTTTATGTGCTTGGCTAGCTGTTAAATATGGTTATCATTATGGTTTTGGTTTAGCAGGTATTGGAATGTTGGCAGGTTTAATTTTCTTTTGGAGCGGAATCAAAAAAAATGTTTTTGGAGATAAAGGAATGCCTCCAAGTCAAGAAGTTTACAATAAAAAAATAATTGGTGTCCCACAAAAAACTTTAATTCCAATCATTGCATTTTTATCAGCACCAGCTATAGCTTGGCTACTAGCATCTTGGAAAGATAATTATGTTACTGGAATTTTTAAATTTATAGGTATAGCTGTTTTAGTATATCTTGCTTATATTATTTATAATTTAAAGACCAATGAGGCTCGAAAAAAATTAGTGATGGCTGTTTTAATCACTTTTTTTATGACTTTGTTTTGGGGATTCCATGAACTATCAGGAAGTGTAATTACCTTATTTGCATCGAGAAATGTTGATCTAGATGGTATTATGAGTGCAGGACAGACTAATGGGTTAAACTCAATGTTTATAATTATTTTAGCAATCCCTATTTCACTTTTGTGGGGATATTTATCAAAAAGAAAATTAAATCCAAGAACGCCTTATAAATTTGGTTTAGGACTATTATTTGCAGGTTTAAGTTTTTATATTCTTTCTATAAGTGGTACTAGTGCAGATGAAAACGGAATGGTTCCTTTTTATTACTTATTTGCAATGTATTTTATTATTTCAATAGGAGAGTTATTTATGTCTCCAGTAGGATTATCAAAAATAACAGATTTATCACCTAAAAACATTGTTTCTTTTATGATGGGAGTTTGGTTCTTATCATCTGCTTTTGCATTTCAAATTGTAGGTTTTATTTCTGAAGAATTGGCTATAGAAAATACGCCTGGACAAGTTATTAATCCTTTAGAAACTTTAAGTGTTTATACAGATGGTTTCCATTTAATTTCACTTTACGCAATTGGAGCAGGAGCTGTTGTATTACTACTATCTCCATTAATGAAGAAGTTAATGGGTAACGTACACTAAAAATAAACTAACTAATTTTTTTACATATGAATACTGATATCGAAAATTTATTTGAAGACAAAGTAATTGGACATCCAGCAGGACTATTCGTCTTGTTTTTTACAGAAATGTGGGAGCGCTTTTCGTTTTATGGAATGCGTATTCTTTTAGTGTTATTCTTAACAGCACCTTTAATAGGCGATAACCCTGGTTGGGAATGGCCAAGAGAACACGCTTTAGCGTTAATAGGTACTTATGCCTCACTTTTATACCTAACACCAATTGTTGGTGGTTGGGTTGCAGATAAGATTACAGGTTATAAATGGGCTGTAGTAATAGGTTGTTTTATCATGATGCTAGGTCATGCTTCAATGGTATTTGAAACACAATTTACTTTGTATTTAGGTTTAGCATTATTAGTTATAGGAACTGGTTTTTTTAAGCCTAACGTAACTTCTATGATCTCTGAAATGTACAAAGGCAAAGAATCTAAAAAAGACGGAGCTTACACTATATTTTATATGGGAGTTAATGCTGGTGCCTTTTTTGGTATGATGCTTTGTGGGTATTTAGCAGAAAATATTGGATGGTCTTGGGGATTTGGTCTTGCAGGGATCTTTATGTTTTTAGGAATGTTACAATTCTGGTTAGCTAAAGATTTATTTGGACAAATTGGTGAAAAACCTTCTAAAGTTTATGAAGTCGAGCTTCCTCAAAATATTAATGAAGTAAGTCCTACCGAAAATGTGAAGTCTGAAGAAAAATTAAACCCTTTTACTGGTTTAGACAAAATATTAATAATCCTTTCTTCTTTAGGAGGGCTTCTGTATCTATTTAATGATCCAATGTCTAAAGTTGGAAATGTGAATATGTTAGACTTTAGTATTGGTGATTTGGACGGTTCTAACGTAACCATATTAACTGCTCTTGTTTTATTTTTATATTTAATAATATCTAGAATTTCAAGATACTCTCGAATTATAAGAGACAAAATTATTGCTGTTTCTATTTTTGGAATTTTTACTGTATTTTTCTTTGCAGCTTTTGAGCAATCTTTAGGGTCTATGACGATTTTTGCGAGAGATTATACCAGTAGAGCATTATCAGGTTCTTCTGCAATGATATTTAAAATTGTAGATTTAATTTTAACTGTTGGACCTTTAGCTATTATTAGTTGGGTATTATATTTATTATTTAAGAAAACATATTCTAAAATTCCGTATTCTAATATTATTCTAGCGTTGGCATTTGTTGCGCTTTGGGGAATAGTAATTTGGAAGGTAAATAGAGAGTTTAGTAAAGATGCTACAGAGGTAGGAGCGTCTTGGTTTGGTATTTTAAACTCCTTTTTTATTATTACACTAGCACCTTTGTTTTCAAAATGGTGGGAAAGTAAATACAATCCTAGTGCTGCAATGAAATACGGTTTAGGTCTTATTCTTTTAGGGTTAGGATTTGGTGTATTAGTTATGGGAACAATGGGCATTGAACAAGGTGCAAAAACAGCATCTGTTAGTATGTTCTTTTTAATATTTGCGTATTTATTTCATACTATGGGAGAACTTTGTATTTCGCCAGTTGGTTTGTCTTATTTAAGTAAATTAGTACCAGGAAGAATGATAGGTTTTATGTTTGGTATTTGGTATTTAGCCATTGCTATTGGACAAAAAGCAGCAGGAACAATGGGAGGAATGATTGATAAAATTTCAGAAGAACACGGTTTATCAACTTTCTTTTTAATATTTACATTAGTACCAATTGCAGTTGGTCTTATAGCGGTAGTTTTAAATCCTATTCTTAAAAGATTAATGCATGATGTTAAATAGTAGAGAACAAAATTTTAACAAAACGTCTCAATAGAGACGTTTTGTTTTTTTCGTAACTTTGGAACACTATTTGCAACTACATTAAAAAATATAATTTAGTAATATGAAAAAGTATATTGTTTTAGCATTGTTTACAGTTTTTGCAACTGTAACACTATCTGCACAAGAAATTAATTGGGTAACATTAGAAGAAGCAGTAGCGCTTCAAAAAAAGAATCCTAAAAAAATAATGATGGATGTTTATACCTCTTGGTGTGGACCATGTAAAATGCTTGACCGTAATACGTTTGCAAATAAAGACCTAGCAGAGTATGTAAATAAGCATTTTTATGCTGTAAAGTTTAATGCTGAAGGCAATGAAGTAATTAAATTTAAAGATAAAACATTTGAGAACCCTAATTACGATCCTGCAAAAGCGAAGCGTAGAAATTCGGCACATCAATTATCACGTTATTTTAGTGTAAAAGCATATCCAACAATAGTGTTTTTAGATGAAAAAGCAGAATTTATTGCTCCAGTTACAGGTTATAAAAAACCACAACAATTAGAATTGTATCTAAAAATGTTTAAAAAAAATGAGCACACAGGTATGGATACTCAAGCAAAATTTGATGCTTATTTTAAAAAATTCAAACCAGAATTTGCACAATTATAAATAGAACTACTCTATTATAAAAGCTCCCTTTTCACCAGTATAGTGAAAAGGGATTTTTTGTTTAATACATGTTGCTCTCCAACGCGCAACATAAGATTTGTAATTACTACCATCTGCAATAACCTGTTTAGGTTTTAATGAATCTATTAGTCTATCCATATTTAGTCTTGGAGATTGTGTAAGAAAAATAAAATCAGGTTTTAGTAGCTTTACTTTGTGTATACCAAGGCTATCAATAATTAATACAGTATTATTTTTAGTCTTAATAAAAGAAGGTACTTTATAGGTGTTAATTTCTGTAATGGTGTTGCCAATCGTGTAATCTGTTAAATTACTAAATTGAGAAAGGCTATCTAAACTAGAAAATACATTGAGTTTATCCTGCTTCTTTTGCCCAATAACGGTATATCTATTTTTATGAAAGAAAGTAAGTGTCTCTGTGCTGTTATTGTATTTGGTATAGACATTAACACCTTGAAAAAGTAAAACCGAAACCAAAGTTAATTTCAACCATTTATAGTTTTTCTTGATCCCTAATTGCACAAATGCTATAGCAAATAGGTAAGCAGCAATAACTTGCCACCCATTAAAAGAAATATCTTTAAATAAGAAGCTTTCTTGAAGCGACAACCATTTCATTAAATCATTCATTCCAGATATAAGAAAGCCAAAACCATCGACAAGAAATTTTGGTAAAGCATTACATAAAGCGAGAATAATAACTAAAATACCAATACCTAAAATGAAACCCAAAAATGGAATTATTATAATATTGGCCACAAAAAATAAACCAGGGAATTGATGAAAGTAATATAGGCTAATTGGCACAACACCAAACTGTGCAGCAATACCAACCGTAAAATAATCCCAAGCTTTACTTAAGAAAAAGTTTTTAGGTTGCCACAATTTCACCAATCGTGGTTGTATGGCAACAATAGCAACAACTGCTAAATAGCTTAACTGAAAACCAACATCAAACAAAAATAAAGGCTTAAAAAGTAATAACACAAATATTGAAATCGCTAATGTGTTATAAATATTGGTTGGTCGTCGCAAATGCATACCAACAGCAATAATACTAAACATAGTAACTGCACGAGTTACAGAAGCAGATAAGCCAGCAATTATAGCAAAACTCCACATCAATACCACTAAAATAATTATAGTTATTTCTTTGCCATATTTAAAGCGTTTTAATGGCTTTAATGCAAAATTAAGAAGTAACAATATCAAAGCGACATGAAGACCAGAAACAGCAAGAATATGCACCGCTCCAGCATCTGTATAACTATCGTAAATATCTTTACTAAGATCTTGACGTTGTCCTAAAATTAAAGCGTTTATAATAGCCAAAACATCAGGCTCAAAAGCATAGGTTTTTAGTTTTGTGTTAATAGTTTCTCTTACTAAATCCGCATATCCAAAAACAGTATGTTTGTTATCGCTTACGCGGAAAAGCCTTATGGGTTTTACATACAATTGTTTAAAAACATATTGTTTTTCGAGATAACTTCTATAGTTAAACTGATACGGATTTATAGTCGAAACAATAGGTTGAAATTCTTCGAAAGTAATATAAATATTATCAACCTTTAGAGCTTCATTTAAACTATCTCTCGAAACATTAAGTAATGCTTTGCCAGAAACGGAAGCACCGGCTATTTTTAAAATGTCAACAATATATTTATCGTTATAATTCCCGGATTTTAAAGTGGTTCTAATTCTAAAAGTGATTAGCTTTTCAGCTGAATCAATATTTGTGTAGTTTTTTTTATCTAACTTCTCGTCATGAAAATTAGTTACAAGTACTCCAATACAAACCATTGTTAAAAAACTAGCAACACCAAACCAAATGGTTTTGGTTCTTTTGTTTTTAGAAATGAAATAGAGTAGTGTTAATAGTGACAGAAGAAAAGCTGTTGCATACAAAATAGTAGGTAGTGGAATAGCTATAAAAAAAGCGATTAGAATTCCAAGAACTAAGCAAGCCGTTAATTTAATTATAGTGAAGTTAAGAAGTTTCACTCTTTGAAGATAGTAAATAAAATCTTACAAATAACTAATAATCAGTTTAAAAGTAGAATGCTTAAATTTTAATCTTGCTAGTTTTTGTTGCAAAACGATTTATTGTGTGCCTTAAACTTAAAGTACACGTCTAGCTTGTACAAAAGCAAAATACCAATACTTTTCTTTTAATTTAGAGGTAATAACGCCTTTACTAGTAGTAGAATGTATAAACTCTACATCTTTACCATTAATAGCAGTAACTAAGCCTACATGGTTAACTTTTCGGTTATTTTTTTTTGTAGCAAAAAATAATAAATCACCTTCACGAACTGTTTTTAAGTCTATCCAGTCTCCTGCTTTTGCCATTGCACTCGATACACGAGGAATAGTAACGTTATCTTCTTTAAAAGCTGTGTAAATTAAACCAGAGCAATCCATTCCTTTTTTAGTTGTACCACCATATTTATAACGTGTGCCTTCATATCTTTCGGCATTATTAATAATGGATTGTGCTATTTTAGGAACAGCAATACTAGAAGCGTTTGTGTGCTTTGGAGTCTTTTTAATCGTTTTTGTAGTTTTCGATTTTCTAGTAACTACGCGTTTGTTTTTAGTGCTTCCGCAACTAGATAATGTGATTATAGTAAGTAGGATTAGGGCGATTTTTCGCATTTTAGGAAGTAATGTTTATAGCGTTGTAAATAAGTTTAGCAGTATTCGCACTAGCTCCTTTTCCTCCTAAATCTCTTTCTAAATCGTAATAATCAACAAAGAATTTTGTGCGTTGGTATTTGTCTAATAAAATATCTAACTCTTTTTTTAACCTTATAGTGTTAAAGTCTCCTTGAATAAGTTCGGTTACAGATTCCTTATTTAAAATTAAATTGACTAAAGAAATGTAATCTAAATTAACAACACGTTTGCCAATCTGGTAAGACACCCAACTGCCTTTATAACAAACAACTTGAGGTACTTTAAATAATGCCGTTTCTAGTGTTGCAGTTCCAGAAGTAACTAGCGCTGCTGTAGAAACACTCAGTAAATCGTAGGTTTTATTGTTTAAAAAATGAACGTTAGACTTTTTAATAAACTGCTGATAAAACTCAAAATCTTGACCTGGAGCTCCTGCAATTACAAACTGATACTCTTTATAATCGTCAACCAAACTAAGCATAACCGATAAGATTTTTTTAATCTCTTGCTTACGGCTTCCTGGTAATAATGCTATAATTGGCTTTTCGCTTAAGCCATTTTGTTTTCTAAAGTTAAACTCATCGACTTGATGTCTGTCTCCAATAGCATCAATTAATGGATGTCCAACAAAGTGTACTGGAAATTTATGTTTGTCTTCGTAAAATTGTTTTTCGAAAGGTAGAATAACATACATTTCGTCGATATCTCTTTTAATAGCTGCAATTCGGCCTTCTTTCCAAGCCCAAATTTGTGGAGAAATATAATAGTGGTTTTTAAAGCCTTTAGGTTTTGCCCATTTGGCAATTCGTAAATTAAAACCAGGATAATCTATGTAGATAATAACATCTGGATTAAAGGCTTCAATATCTCGTTTGCAAAAAGACAGATTTTTTGCAATGGTTCTAAGGTTCATTATTACTTCCGAAAAACCCATAAAAGCAAGCTCACGATAATGTTTCACTAGTGTGCCACCAACAGCCTGCATAAGGTCGCCTCCCCAAAATCTAAAATCGGCATTTACATCTTCGCGAAGTAATGCTTTCATTAGGTTCGAGGCGTGTAAGTCGCCAGAAGCTTCTCCAGAAATAATATAGTATTTCATTAATTATAATTTATTCAGAATAAAAACTAAAGCTACTAAAACAATAGCAATTAAAACACCTTTAGCATAATCTTCTTTTTTCTTATTCAAAAAATAATAGAAAACTGGAAGGTTTAGCAAAACACCAATACTAGCACGTTTTCCTAAAACACTTGTAGATAGGATTCTATTAATAATTTCTTGAAAAGATAAGTCTAATGTTAATCCAATAATTATGGTGTAAATTGAAATACCAATAAAGGTTGTTATTACACCAATAAAAAATCCAATAATTATAGCTTTTTTATTCATCGAAAGTCCAAGTGTTTAGTTGTTGTATAGCATGATGTGCTGTTAAGTCGAATTGAACAGGAACCACAGAAACGTAACCGTTTTCTAAAGCCCATTCATCTGTATCTTCACCTTTGTCGTAATTTACAAATGTTCCTGTTAGCCAATAATAATCTTTGCCTTGAGGAGTTTTCCGTTTATCGAATTCTTCCTTCCAATTTGCTTTCGCTTGTCTACAAATTTTAATGCCTTTTAACTTATTTTTGTCTAAGTTTGGTATGTTTACATTAAGTACAATGCCTTCGGTTAGACCTTCATTTAAAACATTTTCAGTAATTGTTTTTATGTAAGATTTAGAGTGTTCAAAATTTGCATTCCATTTATAGTCTAAAAGCGAAAACCCAATAGCAGGAATACCTTCAATTCCAGCTTCTATAGCAGCACTCATAGTGCCAGAATAAATAACATTTATTGAGGAGTTACTACCATGGTTTATACCAGAAACAACCAAGTCTGGACGTCTATCTAGAATTTCGTTTACTGCAATTTTTACGCAATCTGCTGGTGTTCCAGAGCAGCTATAAGCATCATAATCTCCTTCGTCTACATGAATTTTTTCAACATGCAAAGTAGAGTCAAGCGTTATAGCATGTCCCATTCCGCTTTGTGGACTATCTGGTGCAACAACAACAACGTCTCCCAAGGTTTTCATAATACTTACTAAAGTGATAATGCCTGGAGCAGTTATACCATCGTCGTTTGTAACTAAAATTAGTGGTTTGTTTTTCATTTAAAGCCTTTAATAGCAGGCTAAAATACATAATTTCTATAGTATTCCCCTAAATTTCGTGGTTTAACAAAAAATTAGGGTGTCAACAGATACTTGGCACGGTTTTTTCTTCTATTTTAGTGGAAATTTTCCCCCAATAACGATACTATAAAAGATAACATACATATGAAAAGGAAATATAATATATTAATGCTGGTGCTTTTGTTAGCCTTTGGTTCTTGCAGTTTTACAGCCAAAGTGGATAACGATCCAGATAAAGATAAACTGTTAGTACAGATTATTACATTGGCTTTAGAACAACTGCATTTTGAGCCAAAAGATTTTAACGACGAATTTTCTAAAGATGTTTACACAACATATTTAAAACAAATAGATCCTTTAAAGCGTTTCTTTTTAAAGAGTGATATAGAAGAGTTTGAGAAATTTGAAACTGAAATTGACGACGAACTTAAAGTATACGACATTACATTTTTTAATGTTACCAATGAACGTTTGATGCAACGTATGGCTGAAGCTAAGTCTTATTATAAAGAAGTTTTAGAGCAACCTTTTGATTTTAATATAGATGAGGATTTTAATACAGATTACGAAAATCACGACTATGTAAAGAACAAGAAGAACTTGAAAAACCGTTGGAGACAGTTATTAAAATTTAGTACGATTTCTAATTACGACGAGTTAATTAGAACACAAGATAGCGATACAGTAGCAACAGAAGAAGATGGTAAGCTAAAAATTAAGAAGTCGCTTAAAGCGCTAGAGATTGAAGCGCGAGAAGAAACTTTGAAAAATCTAGACGTATATTATACAGATTACGTAGAGGATTTACAGCGTAAAGATTGGTTTGCAATGTATATAAACGCTATTGTTGAAGAGTTCGATCCACACACATCTTATTTTGCACCAAGAGATAAAGAGCGTTTCGACCAACAAATGTCTGGTAAATTAGAAGGTATTGGAGCAAGACTTTCTAAAAGAATGGATTACACTAAAATTGTAGAAGTTATTTCTGGAGGTCCAGCATGGAGAGGTCAAGATCTTGAGGTTGGTGATATTATTTTAAAAGTGCGCCAAGAAGACGAAGAAAAAGCGGTAAGTATTGTTGGTATGCGTATTGATGATGCTATAAAATTAATAAAAGGTCCAAAAGGAACTAATGTGTATTTAACCCTTAAAAAGGTGGATGGTTCTATAGAAGATATTATAATTACTAGAGATATAGTAGAGTTAGAGGAAACTTATGCTAAATCGTCTACAGTTATTAAAAACGAGAAAAAATACGGAGTTATTAACTTACCTAAATTTTATATCGATTTCACAGATTATAATGAGCGTAATGCAGCTTCAGATATTAAGCAAGAAATTGAAAGACTAAAAGCTGAAGGTATGGAAGGTTTAGTTTTAGACCTTAGAAATAATGGAGGAGGATCTCTAAAAACGGTTGTAGATATTGCAGGTTTATTTATAAAAGATGGACCAATTGTACAAGTACGCTCTACAAACGAACCAAAAGAGGTTTTAGAAGATACAGACGATTCTATTATTTGGGATGGACCTTTAGTAATTATGGTTAATGAGTTATCAGCATCAGCTTCAGAGATTTTGGCTGCAGCTATGCAAGATTACAAACGTGCTATTATTATTGGAAGTAAGCAAACTTATGGTAAAGGAACTGTTCAAAATATATTAGACTTAAACAGAATGGTGCGTAATAGTTCTCATGGAGATTTAGGAGCTATTAAAATTACGCGTCAGAAGTTTTATAGAATTAATGGAGGTTCAACACAGTTAGAAGGTGTAAAGAGTGATGTTGTGGTTCCAGACCGTTACAGTTTTGTCGATATTGGAGAACGCGATCAACATAACCCATTACCTTGGGATAAAATTGAAGCGGTAAAGTACGATTACTGGAATAGTTATTTCGATTACGATACTACAATAAGTAACAGTAAAGCGCGTATGGAAAACAATCCGCAATTAAAGCTTATTGAAGAAAATGCAAAGTGGATTAAAACACAAATGGATGAGAATGTTTATTCTCTAAATTATAAAAAATATAAAGCAGAATTAAAAGCTGACGAAGAAAAAGCAAAAGAATATGATGCTATTTCGGAGTATAAAACAAACTTGTCTTTCGAGTCTTTACCTTATGAAACTTCTCTTTTTGAAAAGGATACCGTTTTAAAAGAAAAGCGAGTAAGATGGCACGAAAGCTTAAGTCAAGATGTATATATGGAAGAAGCATTAAATGTGCTTGACGATTTAAAAATGACCTACGAAATTAAAAAAGTAGCAGCCATAAAAGATTAAATAACATTGAGTAACAAAGCAAACTCATTAAGTAAATTAGCGCTTCAAAAATTCAAAAAGAATTTTTGGGGCGTTTTTAGTTTCTATTTTATCGTGTTTGTAGGTGTTATTTCTGTGTTTGCATATGTGTTTGCTCCAGATAATTCAAGGTATGCTAACCAAATGCATGTTTCGATACATTCTAAAGCACCAGGTTTTAATGTAGACTTATTAGTGTTGCCTTCTCAAATTAAAAACGAGCAAGGTTTTTTTGATAAATTGTTCTTTGGAAACATTAATACTGTAACCGAAATTCCTATATCTCAGCACACTATTTCGGGTAATACAATAAGTTATACCGAATATGTTTCCGATGGATTAACAGGTATTGAAAAAGTATATACTATTGAAGATAAAACCATTAAGCCAGAGACATTAATTACTAAAAAAACGTTCTACTTAGGTACCGACAAATATGGTAGAGATTTGCTTAGCCGTATTTTGGTAGGCGCTCGTATTTCATTTTTTATAGGTTTTGTAGCGGTTTTTATTTCTTTGGTAATTGGAATATTTATGGGAAGCGTAGCAGGCTATTTTGGTGGTAAAGTAGATGCTTTTATTATGTGGATAATAAACGTGACTTGGTCTATACCAACATTATTGTTAGTTATAGCAATTACTTTGGCTTTAGGAAAAGGTTTCTGGCAAGTATTTATCGCAGTAGGTTTAACAATGTGGGTAGAAGTTGCTAGAGTAGTGAGAGGACAAATTATTAGCGCAAAAGAAATGCAATATGTTACTGCTGCTCGAGCTTTAGGTTTTAATAACTATCGTATAATTACTAAGCATATTTTACCAAATATAATGGCTCCAGTAATTGTAATTTGCGCAGCTAATTTTGCTGCAGCTATATTAATAGAAAGTGGTTTAAGCTTCTTAGGTATTGGTGCACAACCACCAATGGCGAGTTGGGGAGCAATGATAAAAGACCATTACAATTATATTATTCTTGGTAAACCGTATTTAGCCATTATTCCTGGCTTGTGCATCATGTTCTTAGTTATGGCATTTATGTTAATTGGTAATGCCTTACGCGATGCTTTAGATGTGAAGAATTAACTGTAAGCATCTTTTTCTTAATAGATTGATTTTAAAAAAAACAAGAATTAACAGCCTCCTTTTGGCCCAAAAGTAAAAGCAAATTCTTGTTCAATAATTTTACCATTATTATTTTTTGCAGGCTGCCATTGTCCTGGTATATTACTTATTAATTCTGTTAATTTTTTGTCTAAAATAGAATAGCCTGTTGTTCTATCTATTCTTACATGCTTAATAGTGCCTTCTTTTGTAATGGTAAAGTAAATTTTCGCGGGACGTACTTTTTTATTATCTAAGTTTGCTGTTTCTTCTTTACTGTTTATAATTAGATAATTTAATATTGCATCTTCTCCTTCTGTATATACTGCTTCTTTTTCTGGAGTTATGGTGTAATGAGGATTAAATTTCTTTTCTTCATTTATTAATGCATCAGTGTTTTTTTCTTGAAAAAGTGTTTTCATAGAAAAGTGAGTGTTGTAATCAAGAGATTTAAAAAGCGCTTTTTGAGATTCATTTAATTTTTCAGAAGTACCATATATACGTTTTTCTGTTTGTCTGTCGTTTTCAATAATTATTATTTCAGTAGAATTAACGCTCTCAATTTTCTCGTTTTCATGATCGCGATTAAATGGAAAAATAGTTGTTGCATTGTACAAGTCTGTTTTGCTAATAGCTTCAAACCTTGAACTTATTCCGTAGTAATACTCAGATTCAGATTCTCCAGGTGTCATGTTTTGGTCTTCTGATTCAAGTTGTGCAGTGTCTTTTATATTTAATTCACTTTCATTAGAAACTTTACAGTTAGTGAAGCTAAAAGCAATAAAAATTAAGAAAATTAATAGAGTGCTTTGATTTTTCATGATTACTATTTTTAAGATTAATGTCTGTCAAATATATAGAGAGGACAAAGATTAATCTGTACAACAAATGTAAAAAAAGTGTAAATTCTTTGTAAAACACGAAATTTTTTTTATAATATAATGAATTATATAGAATCAAAAATCTTCTTAAACTTCTCAGGTAGCACGTCTTTTACAGACAGTTTCTCTTGAGTAAAAGGATGAGTAAACTTCAAAGAATAAGCATGTAAGTATAAGCCTTTGCCATTTAAAATTAAATGCTCAATATTATAGTCTTTGTCGCCCAAAATTGGATTTCCTATACTTAGTAAATGTTTTCGTAGTTGGTGTTTTCTACCTGTTTTAGGTTTCAGCTTTACTAAATTAAGCATGCCAAATCGTTCAGAAAGAACGTTTGTTTTTACTTTATAATGAGATTGAGATGGTTTGTTATCAATATCTGTAGTTATTTCACCTTTTGGCTGCATTTCACCAATAGTTACAGCGTAATAAGATTTTTTAATTTTTTTATCTTCAAACAATTTGTTTAAAGCACGAATACTGCTGTTCGTTTTTCCTATTAATAACAAACCTGTTGTTGGGTAATCTAACCTATGTACAGGTTGAGGTGTTGTTCTGTCAAGAAGATTGCTGGGCTTTAAGTTTTGAATCAATGCATTCGCTATCGTTTTAAAACTATTACCACTTACCAATATGCCACCAGGTTTATGTACGATTGCCAAATAATCGTCTTCGAATATTACGTTTAGCTTTAAAATTAGTTTTGTTCTAGGCTTATTGCTTTCTGGAATTGTTAAACAAATAGTTTCTCCACCAGAGATAAAAGTTGCAGAGGTGGCACCAATGCCATTAACAGTGATGTATTGTTTTTTTAAAGCTTTTTTTAATGCAGATTTTGTAAAAACTAAATTAAAGATACCAACACCATATTCTTGAAGTCTAATTGACTTTGCTAGTTTTGGAACGATGTGGGTTTTAGTTTGGTGCATATAATTAATGCTTTAAATTTGGGAATATAATGGTTCTAATAAATTAGTTCTCAACCATCCCATCATTCAATTCTCCAATATATCCAAGCACTTCTTCTTTACCAATATCTTTAGAGCTAGAAGTAATAAAATGTTTAGGCATTTCTTCCCAAGTTTCTAACATGACATTTTTGTAGTCTTCAACGTGCCTTTCAATAGCTTTAGGTTTCAGCTTATCCGCTTTAGTGAAAATAATACAAAACGGAATCCCTGCTTCTCCTAGGTATTGCATGAAATCTAAATCTATAGGTTGTGGCTTATGTCTAATATCTACCAAGGCAAACGCGCAAACAAGTTGCTCGCGTTCCTGAAAGTATTTAGTAATAAATTTCTGAAACACCTTTTTTGTGCTCTTAGAAACTTTTGCATAACCATAACCAGGTAAATCTACCAGGTACCAGTCTTTATTAATAAGAAAATGATTAATAAGTTGAGTTTTTCCAGGTCTTCCAGAAGTTTTAGCAAGACTTTTTTTGCTAGTAAGCATATTAATAAGTGACGATTTACCAACGTTACTTCTGCCAATAAAGGCATATTCAGGCAGCATATCTTTTGGGCATTTTGCCACATCAGAATTACTTAATACAAATTCAGCAGACTTAATTTTCATCTTTCTCATTCCTGGCGAAGGCAGGAATCTCATTATTAATTAAACAAAACACTCAAGCAAGTTAAATTTTAACCAGTTGATTAAGCTACAAAAGTAAGCACATTTAAGTGAGCAAAAAAGAGTAAGCACTAAAAATAGGGCAACAACTTAAGATATATGATAAGTATAATGATATCTTCTTCCTAGAAAGTGAGTCTAGAAAAGGTTTTTTATTAGAGTAAGACTAATGAGTAAAGATTGAAAAATTAAAACTGGGATGAACCTAAAATTTACGCTCTTTCAACCAGTTTCCAAGAATTTCATTAAATTTTGTAGGATGTTCCATCATGGCAGCATGTCCACATTTGTCAATCCAAAACAAATCAGAATCCGGAAGTAATTTATTAAATTCGTCTGCAACATCAGGAGGTGTAACCGCATCATTTCTTCCCCAAATAATACAAGTAGGTGTATTCATCTTTGGTAAATCTTTTGCCATATTATGCCTAATAGCACTTTTGGCAATAGTAAGCGTTTTAATTAGTTTAATTCTGTCGTTTACAGTTTCGTAAACTTCATCAACAATTTCTTTTGTTGCTACAGCAGGATCGTAAAAAACATCTTGTGCTTTTTTCTTAATCACTTCGTAATCACTACGTTTTGGGTAGCTTCCGCCCATTGCGCTTTCGTATAAACCTGAGCTTCCTGTAATAATTAACGCTTTTACTTTTTCAGGATTCATTTTTGTAAAATAAAGACCAATATGTCCACCAAGAGAGTTTCCTAATAAAATAACTTCGTCAAATTTTTTAAATTTTAAAAACTCACCTAAGTACTTAGAGAATGCCTTAACGTTGGTTTTTAAAAGAGGCATAGTATAAACAGGTAATTGTGGTATAATGACTTTGTATCCTTCATTACTAAAGCGATCTATAACAGCATCAAAATTGCTTAGGCCACCCATAAGTCCATGTAGAACTATTATTGGCGTGCCTTCTCCAGCTTCAATGTAATTAAATTTTCCTTCAGTAATAAGTGTATGCGACATTAGGGTTTTTTAGTCAATCGGTTAAAGCAAATATAGTTATTTCAAATAAATAATTAGAGTATTATTTAGATACTTCGTAAAACTATGCTATTGTACATATCAACAGTTGTTTATTACTAATTTTGTTATTTCTTAATCGTCTGAAAACAACGTGTTTAAAGGTTGGCTGGCTTTTTTTTGTGCTTAAAACACAAGCGTATTTCAATTACTTATTAACAAAGTGGTAAAATGTGGTAAAATGTGGTAAAATTTTCAATATATTTGACTCTTATACGTTTATATATAAAAAACCCACATTGAACTCATTAATAGGAACATACGAATGTAAAGCAGACGCTAAAGGAAGGCTAATGCTTCCGGCTGCGCTTAAAAAGCAGTTGTCTCCTGTGTTGCAAAATGGTTTTGTGTTGAAACGAGCAGTTTTTCAGTCGTGTTTGGAATTGTATCCAATGGCGGAATGGGAGGTGTTAATGCAAAAGGTAAACAAGCTTAATCGCTTTAAGAAAAAGAACAACGATTTCATCCGTAGGTTTACTGCAGGTGTTAAAATGGTTGAGGTGGATGCGAGTGGAAGATTGTTGATTCCTAAGGATTTAACGGTTTTTGCTAGTATTTCTAAAAACGTGGTTGTGTCTTCGGCAATTAATATTGTTGAGATTTGGGATAAGGATAAATACGAACAAGCCATTGACGATGCAGCTGTAGATTTTGCAGATTTAGCTGAAGAAGTTATGGGTCAAGATGAAGATGAAAATGGAATATCATAATCCAGTATTATTAAAAGAAACAGTCGATGGTTTAAATATTAAACCAGACGGAATCTATGTGGATGTCACTTTTGGTGGTGGTGGACATAGTAGAGAAATATTAAGTCGTCTTGGAGAAAAAGGAAAGTTATTTGCTTTCGATCAAGATGCAGATGCGCTTGAAAACAAAATTGATGATCCAAGATTTACACTTATTCATGAGAATTTTAGATTTATAAAACGTTTTTTAAGATTTTATGGTGTTAAAGAAGTAGATGGGATTTTGGCAGATTTTGGTGTGTCGTCTCATCAATTCGATGTTGCTGAGCGTGGCTTTTCAACACGATTTGAAGCTGAGTTGGATATGCGAATGAATCAAAAAAATCAGCTATCTGCATATCATGTTATTAATGAGTATGACGAAGCGCAAATTAAGCAAGTGTTGTTGCAATATGGTGAGTTGCGAGCAGCTCCAGCAATGGCAAAGTTAATTGTTGAATTTCGTAAAGATGAAGTGATAAAAACTAGCGATCAGCTTAAAAAGGTAATGAAGCAGTTTTTGTCTCCTAAGCATGAAAATAAAATTTTAGCTCAAATATATCAAGCCATTAGAATTGAGGTGAATCAAGAAATTGAAGCTTTAAAAGAGTTTCTAGCGCAAACACCAGAGGTTTTAAAACCTAATGGAAGGTTAAGCTTAATAAGTTATCATTCTTTAGAAGATAGATTGGTGAAGCGTTTTATAAGAAACGGATTGTTTGAAGGTGAACCAGAAAGAGATGTTTTTGGGAATTTTGAAGTACCACTTAAAAAGGTTGGAAAGTTAATTATTCCTTCAGCAGAAGAAATAAAAATAAACAATAGATCTAGAAGTGCTAAACTTCGTATTGCTGAAAAAATTTAAATAAATTGTCACTTCGAGTGATTTGTGAAGTATGAACAAATTGTATCGAGAAGTATTTTAAAAAAAATACCGCTTTCGCGGAAACTGAAGATGAAAAAAAACATCTATAGCGTATTAAGAGGAACGTTTCTAGTTAGCGACGATTCTTTCAAGAATTGGAGAATGATTTTCTTTGTTTCTGGCTTGGCTATAGTGATGATTGCAAGTTCGCATAGTGCAGATAAAAAAGTATACGAAATTGCAAGGTTGGGTAATGAGGCAAAAGAGTTGCGTTCGGCATTTATAGAAGGTAGAGGTCGATTGATGGAATTGAAAAAAGAATCTGTCGTCTCCGCAAAAATGAAAGAAAAAGGCTTGAAAACTTCAGAAGTTCCGCCTCAAAAAATAAAAGTTAAACCACAAAATAAAGAGTAGTTCAGTCTTGGCAGTAAACGAAACGAACATATTAAACCGATTGTATTTTGTAGCTGGATGTATGTTCATCTTCGGCCTTGCTGTGGTTGTAAAATTATTACTAATCCAGTATGTGGATGGTGATAAATACCGCGAATTAGCAGATAAGGGAACTATTGAAAACAAGCCAATTCCTGCAAACAGAGGTAATGTGTATTCTGTAAACGGAAACTTGTTGGCAACATCAATTCCTAAATACGATATTAGAATAGATACAAAAACACCAAAGAAAAAGGTGTGGCAGGAGCAAATTGGACCATTGTGCGATTCGTTATCTAAATACTCGGGAAGATCTTCTGGTTATTACAGAGAAAATTTAAGAAAAGCACGCGCGAAAAAGAACCGATACTATTTGTTGGCTCGTGATATTGGGTATTCAGATTATATAAGGTTGCGCGATTTTCCATTATTAAAATTAGGTGCTTTTAAAGGTGGTCTAATTGTGGAGCAAACAACAAAGCGCGAACATCCAATGGGAGGGATTTCTATGAGAACTATAGGTTATGAGCGAACAGATGAAGATGGTAATATAACACGTGCAGGATTAGATGGTGCATTTGGAGAGAAGTATTTAAAAGGTGTCGATGGGCATCGAATGAAGCAGAAAATAGGTAAAGGCCAGTGGAAACCTATTAAGGATTCTAATGAAATTGAACCACAAGATGGTTATGATATTTACACAACTATAAATGTAAATATTCAGGATATTGCACATCACTCTTTATTAGAGCAACTAGAAAAATACGATGCAGAGCATGGTTGTGTTGTTGTCATGGAAGTTAAAACTGGAGAGATTAGAGCTATTTCAAACTTAGGGAAATCTAAATCTGGTAAGTATTACGAGAAAAGAAATTATGCTGTTTGGGAGTCTCACGAACCTGGTTCAACTTTTAAATTAATGGCAATAATGGCTGCTTTAGAAGATAAAGTTATAGATACTTCTACCATTATTGATACTAAAAGTGGGTACAAAACATTTTATGGAAGAGGAATTACAGATACGCGTGGTTATGGTAAAATTTCTGCCGGAATCGCATTCGAGAAATCTTCTAATATTGGTTTAGCATCTATTATAGATGATAACTATTCTAAAAACCCAAAGAAGTTTATAGATAGGTTAAAACAATGGAAGCTTCATGAAAATTTAGACTTGCCAATTGTAGGTGAGGGAGATCCTGTGATACCAGAGCCAGGTGATAAGATTTGGAGTAGAAATGCATTGCCTTCAATGGCTTATGGTTATAATATGCAATTAACACCATTGCAAACCTTAACATTTTATAATGCTATTGCTAATGATGGTGAGATGTTAAAGCCTCGTTTTTTGCGTCAGGTAAAAGAGTTAGATAGGGAGATTGAGAGTTTTGAAAAAGTAGTGCGCGTAAAGAAAATTGCTTCAGATGAAACTATTAAAAAAGCACAAAAGCTTTTAGAGAATGTGGTGGAGTATGGTACCGGAAAAGGAATGTATTCAAAATACTTTTCTATGGCAGGAAAAACAGGAACTGCAAGAACAGATTATAGCAATTTTGAAAAGTGGAAAAAAGATAAAAAGTATGTGTCTTCTTTTGCGGGTTATTTTCCTGTCGAGAATCCTAGGTACTCTTGTATTGTGGTAATACATAAACCAAGTATAAAAGTTGGATTTTATGGAGCAGATGTTACAGGTCCAGTGTTCAAGCGTATTGCGCAAAAGATTTTTACTGATACACCAATTATTGATGAGATAGAATCTTTGGAAGTTGAAAACGCTTCAATAGATAAAGAGTTTCAAAATTTTTATGATATAGCAAATACCTATTTAACAATCATGCCAAGTGTAATTGGTTTGCCGATAATGGATGCTTTGGCTTTGTGTGAAAATTTAGGGTTAAAAGTAAAAATGAATGGTGATGGCGTTGTGAAATCGCAATCCATACCAAAAGGACAAAAAGTAAAGAAAAATCAAACTATAGTTTTAGAATTATCGTGAATTTATTAATAGATATATTATATAAGGTTACTATCAATGCCGTTGTTGGGTCAACAGGTGTGTCTATAGGTAGCATCCATTTTAACTCAAAAAATATTGTTGTAAACGATTTGTTTGTTGCAATAAAAGGAAGTGTTGTAGATGGACATGATTATATAGAAAAGGCAGTGCAGCAAGGTGCAGTTGCTGTGGTTTGTGAGCAGTTGCCAGAAGCGTTAAAAGATTGTGTTAGTTATATCGTAGTAGAAGATTCTAGTTCAGCATTAGCTGTTATGGCTTCCAATTATTATGGTAATCCATCATCAAATTTAAAATTAGTTGGTGTTACTGGAACTAACGGAAAAACAACCATCGCAACCTTGTTATTTCAGCTCTTTAAAAAGGCTGGTTATAAAGTAGGTTTGTTATCTACTGTTGTTATTAAAGTTGATGAAAAGGATTATAAGGCAACACATACAACGCCAGATTCTCTAACGATTAATCGTTATTTAAAGGAGATGAATGACAAAGGAGTTGAGTTTTGTTTCATGGAAGTGAGTTCTCATGGTATTCACCAAAAAAGAACTGAAGGTTTAGAGTTTGTAGGAGGTGTTTTTACCAATCTTACTCACGATCATTTAGATTATCATAACACGTTTGCTGAATATCGCGACATTAAAAAAACGTTTTTCGATAACCTTGGGAAGCATGCTTTTGCAATAACGAATGCAGATGATAAAAATGGAGCAGTAATGCTTCAGAATACAAAAGCAAAACAATATAAATACGGATTAAAAAATTACGCAGACTATAAAGCTCAAATTCTTGAAAACTCTTTTAGTGGAATGTTGCTAAAGGTTAACGATAGTGAGGTTTGGACAAAATTAATTGGCGGATTTAACGCTTCGAATGTTTTGGCTATTTACGCTACAGCGGAATTGCTAGGACTTGAGAAAACAGAAATTCTTCGCTTAATAAGTCTTTTGGAAAGCGTAAGTGGAAGATTTCAGTATTTAATTTCTGAAGGAAAAGTAACAGCGATTGTAGATTATGCACATACACCAGATGCATTGAAGAATGTATTAGAAACAATAAACAGTATTCGTACTAAAAATGAAGAATTAATAACTGTTGTTGGTTGTGGTGGAGATAGAGATAAAACAAAGCGTCCAAAAATGGGGCATATTGCTTCAGCTTTAAGTACTAAAGCCATTTTTACAAGCGATAACCCAAGAACTGAAGTTCCTGGAACTATTATAGAGGATGTAGAAAAAGGTGTCGAACCTCAAAATTTCAAGAAGACGTTGTCTATTGTAGATAGAAAACAGGCTATTAAAACTGCTTGTCAATTGGCGAACGAAGGAGATATTATATTAATAGCAGGAAAAGGTCATGAAACCTATCAAGAAGTAAATGGAGAACGTAGTGATTTTGATGATTTCAAAATTGTAAAAGAATTATTAAAACAATTACAAAAATAAATTTTTTTGTCATTCCTGCGCATGCAGAAATCTACAATAAGAACAAATAATAAAAAATAGAATATGCTGTATTACCTATTCGAATATTTAGAAAAACAATTCCAATTAACAGGAGCGAGTGTGTTTCAATTCATCACGTTTCGTGCTGCATTGGCAATCATTTTGTCTTTGTTGT
The DNA here is from genome assembly GCF_002831665.1 of Lacinutrix sp. Bg11-31. Taxonomy (NCBI): domain Bacteria; kingdom Pseudomonadati; phylum Bacteroidota; class Flavobacteriia; order Flavobacteriales; family Flavobacteriaceae; genus Lacinutrix; species Lacinutrix sp. Bg11-31. The sequence goes on along the minus strand of NZ_CP025118.1, from coordinate 2,193,312 downwards.
TTTCTACAATTTTCGGAAAGAAAATTATTCGAATACTGCAAAAAATGCAAGTTGGAGAATCTGTTAGAGATTTAGGTTTAGATGGACAAATGGAAAAAGCTGGAACACCTACAATGGGTGGAATTATTATTATTCTAGCAACATTAATTCCTGTTTTGTTGTTAGCAAAATTGGATAATATTTATGTAATCATGCTAATAGTAACTACGCTTTGGATGGGATTAGTTGGTTTTACAGACGATTATATAAAAGTATTTAAAAAAGATAAAGCAGGTTTAAGCGGAAAATTTAAAATTTTAGGTCAAGTTGGTTTAGGGATTTTTGTAGGTGCTATTATGTATTTTCATCCAGGAGTTACTATTAAGGAGGATGTTGGTTTGGTAGATAATATAGAAGTAGTACAGGTTGTAGATGGTGAAACACAACAAATTAGACCAGAAGTAAAATCGACAAAAACAACAGTTCCTTTTGTAAAAGATAATGAGTTCGAGTACTCAAAATTAATAAGTTGGTTGGGTGATGATTATAAGAAATATGCATGGTTAGTATTTATTCCAATTGTAATTTTTATTGTAGCAGCAGTATCAAATGGAGCTAATTTAACAGATGGTATCGATGGTTTGGCTGCAGGAACTTCTGTTATAATTGTTTTTGCGCTAGCTATTTTTGCTTTTGTTTCTGGGAATATTATTTTTTCCGATTATTTAAACGTCATGTTTATTCCGCGATTAGGAGAGCTTGTGGTGTTTATTGCAGCTTTTGCTGGAGCGTTAATAGGTTTTCTATGGTATAATACGTATCCAGCTCAGGTATTTATGGGTGATACAGGAAGTTTAACTATTGGAGGAATTATTGCGGTAATTGCAATAGCTGTTAGAAAAGAGTTGTTAATTCCGTTATTATGTGGAATCTTTTTTGCTGAATCACTTTCGGTAATTCTGCAAGTGAGTTGGTTTAAATACACAAAGAAAAAATATGGTAAAGGACGACGCATTTTTAAAATGTCGCCTTTGCATCATCATTATCAAAAAGGAGGCTATCACGAAAGTAAAATAGTAACACGATTTTGGATTGTCGGTATTTTTCTGGCAATTCTAACAATAGTTACACTTAAGTTGAGGTAAAAGGTTGTTATTCCTGCGAAGCCAGGAATCCACAAATAAATGAATAAAGTAAATAGATTCCTGCCTTCGCAGGAATGACAAAAAAGGAAATTGAAAAAACAAAGACTAGTCATATTAGGAGCAGGAGAAAGTGGAGTGGGAACTGCGCTTTTGGCGAAAGCAAAAGGTTATGCAGTATTTGTTTCAGATAAAGGAATAATAAAAGAAAAGTACAAAGAAGTTCTTATACATAATGAGATTGAATGGGAAGAGCAACAGCACACAGAATCTAAAATTCTAAATGCAAATGTTGTAATGAAAAGCCCTGGGATTCCTGATAAGGTGGCGTTAATTCAAAAGCTTATCAGTAATAATATTCCAGTCATTTCTGAAATTGAATTTGCTGCCAAATATACCAATGCAACACTAGTTGGTATTACTGGAAGTAATGGAAAAACAACAACAGCGTCGCTAGCATATCATATTCTAAAACAAGAATTAAATGTTGGATTAGCAGGGAATATTGGAGATAGTTTTGCGAAGCAGGTTTTAGAAGATGATTTTGAAAATTATGTGCTAGAAATTAGCAGTTTTCAATTAGATGGTATTGTCGAGTTTAAGCCAAACATTGCTGTGCTTACCAATATTACACCAGATCATTTAGATCGATATGATTATAAATTTGAAAACTATATCGATTCAAAATTCAGAATTGCTTTAAATCAAACAAAGGATGATTATTTGATTTATGATGCAGACGACGAGGTGATAAATAACTGGTTAAGTGAGAATACTATTCAATCAACATTATTGCCATTTTCATTAGTGAAAAAAATCGAAAATGGTGCGTATTTAGACAAGGAAAATATAAAAATAACAATAGATAATAATCAAATAATTATGCCAACAAAAAATCTAGCTTTAGAGGGGAAACACAATGTTAAAAATGCAATGGCTGCATCAACTGTAGCGCATTTGCTAAAAATTAGAAAGCAAACCATTCGTGAAAGTTTAGAGAATTTTCATGGTGTAGAGCATCGTTTAGAGCAAGTGCTTAAAATTAACAAAGTGCAATATATAAACGATTCTAAGGCTACGAATGTAAATGCGACTTATTACGCATTAGAAAGCATGGATTCGCCAACAGTTTGGATTGTTGGTGGAGTAGATAAAGGAAATGATTATACAGGATTGTTTCCATTTATAAACGAAAAAGTGAAGGCTATTATTTGTTTAGGCATAGACAATGAAAAGCTAATAGAGAGCTTTGGGAATATGGTTGATATTATTGTTGAAACTCAATTTATGAGTGAAGCTGTAAAGATTGCTTATAAAGTTGCTGAAGCAGGTGATAATGTGTTGCTGTCTCCAGCTTGTGCAAGTTTCGATTTGTTCGAAAACTATGAAGATAGAGGAAGGCAATTTAAAGAAGCAGTAAGAAATTTGTAATAAATTATGTCATTCCGAGGAGCTTTTCGCGACGTGGGAATCTCTTGATTTGAAGGAATAGCTAAATAAAAAAATAAAGAAGCATATTGTCACGCCAAAAATAGGCTCGCAATAACGAAATATTTAAAACCAAAAAGTGCAACAAGTATTTAAAAACATAAAAGGAGATCGATTAATCTGGGCAATAGCTGCTTTACTGGCTATTTTCTCATTCCTTCCTGTGTATAGTGCTGCTAGTAATTTGGTAAATATTGGTGGAAACTCTAATACGTTTTCATACTTTATAAAACACTTTATGCATTTGTTTTTAGGATTTTCGATTATGTATGGTGTGCATAAAGTTCCATATCGTTATTTCCGTGGTTTGTCTATGGTCATGATACCAATTGTATTGGTGCTATTAGTGGTTACAATACTTCAGGGCACAACAATTGAAGGTGCAAATGCTAGTCGATGGATTCGTATTCCGTTTGTAAATATGTCTTTTCAAACATCAACGTTGGCATCAGTAGTATTAATGGTTTATGTGGCAAGGTATATGTCGAAAACAAAAGATGAAGAAGTTTCTTTTAAAGAGTCAGTTTTACCGCTTTGGATTCCTGTATTTCTAGTTTTAGCCTTAATTTTGCCTTCTAATTTTTCAACTACAGCATTGATTTTTTTAATGGTTGTAATTTTAGTGTTTTTAGGTGGTTATCCCATTAGGTATTTGGCGGTTATAATAGGTTCAGGGATTTTAGCATTAGTCATGTTTATTTTGGTTGCCAAAGCATTTCCAGATGCTATGCCAAATCGTGTAGATACTTGGATGAATAGAATCGAGAATTTTTCTGGTGAAGGAGATTCCGATGGAGATTATCAAATAGAAAAAGCAAAAATCGCAATAGCCTCGGGAGAATTTTGGGGAGTTGGACCAGGGAAAAGTACACAAAAAAACTTTTTACCTCAATCGTCCTCCGATTTTATTTTCGCAATTATTATTGAGGAATATGGACTTGTTGGAGGTCTGCTTTTATTAGTATTATATATGTGGTTGTTGTTTAGAATTGTAATAGTGGCGCAGAAATCGGATACCATTTTTGGGAAACTGTTAGTGCTTGGTGTTGGGATTCCAATTGTATTTCAGGCCATGATAAATATGGCAGTTGCAGTAGAGTTGTTTCCTGTTACAGGTCAAACTTTACCGTTAATTAGTAGTGGTGGAACATCTATTTGGATGACTTGTTTAGCAATAGGAATTATATTAAGCGTAAGCGCAAAAAGAGAAGAAATAAAAGGTAAAGAAAACGAAGAAGGCGTGGAGCAAAATCCATTAGAAATTCTTTCGGAAGCTATATAAATGAGTCATTATAAAATTATATTATCAGGTGGTGGTACAGGTGGACATATCTATCCTGCAATTGCTATTGCGAACGAGTTAAAAACACGTTACCCAGATGCAGAGTTCCTTTTTGTAGGAGCAAATGATCGTATGGAAATGGAGAAAGTTCCTCAAGCTGGTTATAAAATTAAAGGTTTGTGGATAACTGGAATAGAAAGAAAACTATCACTTAAAAATTTAATGTTTCCATTTAAGCTTGTAAATAGTTTGTGGAATGCAAGAAAAATTGTTAATCAGTTTAAGCCAGATGTTGTAATAGGAACTGGAGGCTTTGCTAGTGGACCATTATTGCAAATGGCCGTTTTTAAAGGAATACCTAGTTTAATACAAGAACAGAATTCGTATCCAGGAATTACAAATAAACTACTGTCTAAAAAAGCGCAAAAAATATGTGTTGCTTATGATGGTTTAGAGCGGTTTTTTCCGAAGAATAAAATGTTAAAAACAGGAAACCCTGTACGTCAAGATTTGTTAGATATTGCATCTAAAAGAGATGAAGCCATAAAATATTTTGGTTTAGTTGAGGGTAAGAAAACACTTTTAGTTTTAGGCGGAAGTTTGGGTGCAAAAGCAATAAACGAATTACTGAAAAGAGAGTTGGATTTTTTACAAACACAACAGGTACAAATTATCTGGCAAACAGGAAAATTGTATTATAAAGATTATAGAATTAATGGAGATATAAAACATGTACAAGTACATGAATATATAAATAATATGGATTTAGCTTACGCAGCTGCAGATATTATTATCTCAAGAGCAGGAGCAGGATCTGTGTCAGAGTTGTGTATTGTTGGAAAGCCTGTGGTTTTTGTGCCTTCACCTTATGTGGCAGAAGATCATCAAACTAAAAACGCAAAAGCAATTGTAGATGAAAATGCTGCTTTAATGATTGCTCAAGAAGATTTGAAAGTTGATTTTAAAAATAAGTTTTCTCAATTGGTGGCTTCAGCTGAAAAGCAAAAACAACTAAGTGATAATATTAAAAAATTAGCATTAGTAAATGCGACAAAAGAAATAGTAGATGAAGTTGAAAAACTTTTGAAGCAATAAGTAGTAAATATAAAATAGTATATGGTCGAGCGCAGTCGAGACCTTGGAGGAATAATAATTATAAAATAGATTTCTGCCTTCGCAGGAATGACAAATGAATTTAAACAACATACATAACATCTACTTTGTGGGTATTGGAGGAATTGGAATGAGTGCTATTGCACGCTATTTCAATGCTACCAATAAGCATGTTGCTGGCTACGATAAAACGAAGACAGTAATAACTGATAGTCTTGATGAGCTAGGTGTTGAAGTGAATTTTGAAGATAGTATTGAGGCAATAGGTAGTTCGTTTTTAGATTCTAAAGAAACACTTGTTGTTTATACACCAGCAATCCCTAAAGATAATAAACAGCTTAATTATTTTAGAAATAATGGATTCGAGGTTTTAAAACGTTCAGAGATATTAGGCTTAATTACAGAAAACACATTTTGTTTAGCTGTTGCAGGAACGCATGGAAAAACGACAACAACGAGTATTTTGGGTCATATTATGATGGAATGTAATGTTCCGTTAACTGCTTTTTTAGGCGGTATTAGCGAGAATTATAATTCTAACTTAATATTAAATGGAGATGAAGTAAGTGTTGTGGAGGCGGATGAGTTTGATCGCTCTTTTTTAACCTTATCTCCAGATTTAGCATGTATTACTTCAATGGATGCAGATCATTTAGATATTTATGGAGATGCTTCAGAGTTAATAAAAACGTTTGAAGATTTTTCGAAAAAATTAAAACCAAACGGAAAACTGTTTATTAAAAATGGTTTGCCTTTAAAAGGAATTACTTACGGGATTGAAGATGATTCAGATTATTCCGCTCAAAATATAAAAATAGAAAATGGCGCTTATGTGTTTGATGTTAAAACACCAAATACAGTGCTAAAACAAGTTCAATTTAACCTACCTGGTAGACATAATTTGTCGAATGCATTAATAGCTTTAGCGATGGCTGTAGAATATGGTGTCCCTACACCGCAGCTCGTTAAAGCATTGGCATCTTACAAAGGTGTGAAACGTCGTTTTACGTATCAAATAAAAACTGATGAGCTTGTTTTTATAGATGATTATGCGCATCACCCAGAAGAAATTAATGCTGTGCATCAGGCGGTTAGAGAAATGTATCCAAAAGATAAAGTATTGGCGATTTTTCAGCCACATTTATTTTCTAGAACTAAAGATTTTGGAGCAGAGTTTGCACAGAGTCTTTCGCAATTCGACGAAGTACTTTTGTTGGATATTTATCCAGCAAGAGAATTGCCAATAGAAGGTGTAACATCTCAATGGTTATTAAGTCAAATAGATAATCCTAAAAAGGAATTAATTAATAAATCTGAAATTATTCAGAAAATAAAAGAAAGTAAAGCTAAGATTATTCTCACTATTGGTGCAGGAGATATTGGTACAGAGGTGATTAAGATTAAAGAAGCTTTGAGTTATGAAAATTAATTGGAACTACATAAAAGGTGCTGTGCTGCTTAGTTTGGTAATGTTTTTGTTTGCTTTTTCATCTGCAAGAAATGGTAGTAGAAAGGTGTTGAAAACAACGATTGAATTTGTAGAAGAAAAGAAGCCATTTATCACGCATGAGACTGTTAGTAAATTGTTAATACAAAATCATGAGCCGCTTACGAGTGTGCCTAAAGAAACTTTAGATTTGAATGTATTAGAATCTGCCCTGAATGCTAATGCAATGATTGAGAAAGCTGAGGTTTTCTTAGATGTAAATGGTGATTTTTTAGCTAAAATTAAACAGAAAGAACCTATAGCAAGAGTCTTGAGTTCAGACTCTTATTACATAGATAATAAAGGTGGTTATATGCCGTTGTCGTCTAATTTTACTGCGCGAGTACCTATGGTAACTGGCGAAGTGTCAAAGAAAAATTTAAATAACGTTTTTGCTATAGCTAGCAGGATTGTTAGTGATGAATTCTTGAAAAAGAACGTTGTCGAAATTATTCAGAATAAAAATATGTCTATTGATTTAAAGTTAAGGCAATGCAACTTTATAGTTAAAATTGGAAAACTTGAACATTTAGATAAAAAAGTAAACAATCTTAAAGCTTTTTTTAAAAAAGCAATTAAAGATAAAAGTTTAGATAAGTATAGTAAAGTGAATTTGCAATTTGAAAATCAAGTTGTTTGCACTAAAGTATAAATTATGGAACAGAATTTAGCAGTTGGATTAGACCTTGGAACCACAAAAATTGTGGCGATGATTGGGCGTAAAAACGAATATGGTAAGGTAGAAATTTTAGGCATTGGTAAGTCTAAAAGTTTGGGCATACATCGTGGTGTTGTAAATAATATTACACAAACAATTCAATCGATTCAATTGGCTGTTCAGGAAGCAGAAGCTGCAGCAGCTACAAAAATTGATGGCGTAACCGTTGGTATTGCAGGACAGCATATTCGTAGTTTGCAGCATAGTGATTATATTACCAGAGCAGATGCGGAAACTGTAATTGATGAAGATGATATTGAGCGCTTAATTAACCAAGTACATAAACTTGTTATGTTGCCTGGCGAAGAAATTATTCATGTTTTACCGCAAGAATATAAAGTTGATGGACAGGCAGAAATAAAAGAACCTATAGGAATGTATGGTGGAAGATTAGAGGCCAATTTTCATGTAGTTGTTGGTCAAGTGTCTTCTATTAGAAATATTGGACGCTGCGTTAAGAGTGCAGGTTTAGAATTAGAAGGGATAACACTTGAGCCTTTAGCATCTGCAAATGCAGTATTAAGTCAAGAAGAAAAAGAAGCTGGTGTTGCATTAATTGATATAGGAGGAGGGACAACGGATTTAGCCATTTTTAGAGATGGAATTATTCGTCATACTGCAGTAATTCCTTTTGGAGGAAATGTAATAACAGAAGATATAAAAGAAGGCTGTTCTATTATAGAAAAGCAAGCCGAATTATTGAAAATAAAGTTCGGTTCTGCATGGCCAGGAGAAAATAAGGATAATGAAATTGTGTCTATTCCAGGTTTACGAGGAAGGGAGCCAAAAGAAATTACACTTAAAAATCTGTCCAAAATTATTCATGCAAGAGTCGTTGAAATAGTGGAACAAGTGTATGTAGAGATTAAAAACTACGGTCACGAAGAACAAAAGAAAAAACTAATTGCAGGTATTGTTTTAACTGGTGGAGGAGCACAATTAAAACATCTAAAACAACTAGTAGAATATATTACAGGAATGGATACTAGGGTTGGTTATCCAAACGAGCATTTAGCTGGAGATAGTGACGATGCTATTACAAGTCCATTGTTTGCTACAGCTGTTGGTTTAGTAATGGATGGTTTAAAACGCCAAGAACGTGTTAAAGCAGAGACAATAGTAGAAGACGTAATAGAAAATGAAGTAGACGAAATTGTTGAAGAAGAAGAAATGCAAGAACCTGTAATAAAACCAAAACGTTCTTTTTTAGATGCGTTAACAGAGCGTGTAAAAGATTTTTTAGACAACGCAGAGTAGAGATGTAGCAATGCTACCTCTGAAGAAACAGACAAAGAAGATGCAAAGCAGCATCTAAACAATAATAAAAATAAAGAAAACCAGAGCCGTAGTATTACTGCGTCTCGACAAAACAGAATTTTATGAGCAACAAAGAATTCGAAAGTATCGCCTTTGATTTACCTAAAAATCAATCTAACGTCATCAAGGTTATTGGTGTTGGAGGAGGTGGTAGCAACGCTATTAACCACATGTTCCAACAAGGTATTAAGGGAGTAGATTTTGTAATCTGTAATACAGATGCGCAAGCTCTTCAAAACAGTGGTGTACCAAATAAAATCCAATTAGGCCTTAACCTTACCGAAGGATTAGGAGCAGGAGCAAACCCAGAAGTTGGTATGCAATCTGCAGTAGAAAGTTTTTCGGAAATTCAGCAAATGCTTGGAACGAATACTAAAATGGTATTCATTACTGCAGGAATGGGTGGAGGAACTGGAACTGGAGCAGCACCTATTATTGCCAAGATGGCCAAAGAAATGGACATTTTAACAGTAGGTATTGTAACCATGCCTTTTCAGTTTGAAGGAAAAATGCGTAACGAACAAGCGCAAATAGGTATCGAAAAATTACGTGCAGAAGTAGATTCGTTAATCGTAATTAATAATAATAAATTAAGAGAAGTTTACGGTAATCTTGGATTTAAAGCCGGATTCTCAAAAGCTGATGAAGTCTTGGCTACAGCATCTCGTGGTATTGCAGAAGTAATTACACATCACTATACACAAAACATTGATTTACGTGACGCAAAAACGGTACTAAGTAATAGTGGAACAGCAATAATGGGTTCTTCTACATCTTCAGGACAAAACCGCGCACACGAAGCCATTTCTAAAGCATTAGATTCACCACTATTAAACGATAATAAGATTACAGGAGCTAAAAACGTATTGTTGCTAATCGTTTCTGGTTCTCAAGAAATTACTATAGATGAAATTGGTGAAATTAACGATCACATTCAAGTAGAAGCTGGACATGGAGCTAACATTATTATGGGTGTTGGTGAAGACGAGTCTTTAGAGGAATCTATTGCAGTAACTATTATTGCTACTGGTTTTAATATAGAACAGCAAGACGAGATCTCTAACACAGAAACTAAAAAGGTTATTCATGCTTTAGAAGAAGACCAAAGTATTGAAAAAGATTTAACGCCTCCAGCTATTATTACGCCAGAAGTTATTTTACAAAAACCAGAACCACCTAAAGTTGTAAAACATACTTTGAATCTAGATGAAGATACCGAAGATTCATTAAGTGTAATGGAAATGAATTTGGTGAACAAGCAGAGAAGTGTTTCTTTAGAAGCGTTAGGTTTAATTCCAACTTCTGAAGTTATCAAAAACATTGATGTTGTTTACGATGAAGTTTTAGCTACTTTTAATACTGAAGAAGAGTTTATTATTACTTCAACCGAAAATAATACTAATAATTTTGTAGCTATCGAAATTGAAGAAGAGGAAGAAAAGAAACAAATTACTTTAAGTTTCGATTTGCCAATAAATGAAGAAAGTGTAGAGGTAGAATTAGAAGCAGAGGAGAGTATCGTTTTCGATTTAAACGAGATAGAAGTAAAGGATCATGTTGAGCTAGTTCCAGTTACCCAAGTCCTTGAAAACGAAGAGGTTCGTTATGTTCTTGATGATTATGACGATAGTCCTGCTATAAATACTAAAAAAGAAGAAGTAAAAGTAGAAGAGATAGTAGATACAGAAGTTGTTTTCGAAAAGAAAGTAATTACTCAAGAAGAAGTTGTTGAAACTCCAGAAGAGGATTTAGATCCAATGAACAGTTCTATTTCAGATATTTTAAAAGATAGAGCAGATGACAGAAGGCTAAAAATGAAGTCTTTCAATCATAAATTTAATGCTTCTAAAATTGATGATATCGAAAAAATACCAGCTTACAAACGTCAAGGTTTAAGTTTGGATGAAGCGCGACATTCATCATCTGAAACTAATGTGTCTAAAACAACATTAAGCATAGATGATAATGACGATATTCAATTAAGAAATAACAATTCATTCTTACACGATAACGTAGATTAAATAGTATTGATTAATAGCATAACAAGATATTTAATCCTTTTAAACCCAAAACGTCCCTCAGCGTTTTGGGTTTTGTTTTTTTAATACCTAGAGGCCTGATCTAATTTCTTACTTTTTCCTATCTTCGTAATCCAAAAACAATAATATTATGAGTTTATCAGTAAATATAATGACAGCCTTAAAAGTGGCTATGAAAAGCAAGAATACAGTTGCATTAACCGCTTTAAGAGCCGTGAAATCTGCAATACTATTAGCACAAACAGAAAGTGGAGCTAAAGAAGAATTAACCGAAGAGCAAGAGCTTAAAATATTACAAAAACAAGTTAAGCAGCGAAAGGATAGTGCAGCTATTTTTCTAGAACAAGGTAGAGAAGATTTGGCAACACCAGAACTAGAAGAAGCAGAAGTTATTTCTCAGTTTTTACCAGAAGCTATGAGCGAAGCCGAAGTAGGGAAGCTGGTAGAAGATGCTATTACAAAAACAGGAGCGCAAGGCATGAAAGATATGGGAAAAGTAATGGGAATAGTTAACCAAGTAGTAGCTGGACGAGCAGATGGTAAAATAATTTCTACAATTGTAAAAAGTAAATTATCATAACATCACATTAACTGGCTGTGTAGCTCAATTGGATAGAGTATTGGATTTCGGCTCCAACGGTTGTAGGTTCGAATCCTATCACAGTCACGAAAAAAGCTGTAATTTATTTAAAGCTTTGTTTTTAATTAACAAGTAAATATAATGAATACCCTTTTTAAAAAAACAAATAATGTAAATTACGTAATTATTTTTTTGTATTTAATAACTCTATTTGTGCCATCACTAGGTGCTTTTGATTTTGCTGCTACTCAGTGGTTTTATATAGGGACATTAAATGTTGTAGTTTTTTTGTATTATTTACTTACACCAGGATATTTGTCTTTTGCTTTTCCAAAATATGTAAAATTATTTTTTGGAATTCAAATATTGACTTTTATTGTGTCTTGTTTATCTATGACTCAGTCAATTATTATTGACGAAAGTATAGTTTATATATCAAGAATATTCACTTTTATATTTTGTATTTTTAATTTATATATAGTTTTTAGGGATAAGAATTCTTTTAGTTATTTAGGATTTAGTCTATTAATTAGTTCAGTTTTATTTATAGAATCTTTTGAGGTTGTATATTATTTTTTTACTAAATCAAGTGCACTAAGAACAACAGAACTATTACAAGGGATTCCTCATCGATATGGTAATCGAAATATTCTTGCTGCAGCAATAGTAATAAAATTACCATTCTTATTATATGTTTTTCAACAATTAAAAGGTTTAAAAAGAATCCTTCCTTTAATAGCTATATTCTTTATAATTGCAAGTCTTTTTCTAATTGGTACACGAACGGCTGCTTTAATTATGGCAATTGTTTTGGTTGTTTTTTCAATCGCCTATTTTATTATTTCAAAATATTCTATTAAGAAAAGTTTTAAAACCATTATGCCGCTACTTATTGTTGCATTAATGGCTTTGGGCTTTTCTATATCTATAAATAAAATTTATAATAATAAAATAAATTCTTACGTAGACTTGTTTTCTACTAAACTAGAAAAGGATTTATATAACCCAAAAGGAAAGTCGAATTTAGTTAATGGCTCAGGAAGAAAAGATATTTGGAACTCTGCTATTAAAGATTTTAAAAAATCACCAATTATTGGTGTAGGGATAGGTAATTGGAGACATAACTCGAGAGCAGATTTAGCAATAAATAGGAGTAATAAACAAGTTATCTTTTCGACACACGTTCATAATGATTATTTACAAGCTTTAGCTGAAACAGGTATTATAGGATTTCTATTATATTTAAGTGTCTACATAATAAGCTTCGTGTTGTTAGTTATCTTTTTTAGAAGTTTAAAAACTAATTTAGACAGGTTTTTCACTATTACCATAGCTCTAGCTTTAATAGGCTACATGATTGATGCCTTTTTTAATTTCCCTCACGACAGAGCACCAATTCAAATTGTGCTCGCATTTATATTGGCAATTATTTTAGGATTCTCAAGTAAAGATAGTCAAGTTAAAGAGAGCCTTGAAATTACTAAAAGAACTAAGGTAATTGGGTTTTCTATAGCTTTTATAATGTTATTGAATGCTGTTAATCTTTATAGAGATTATAGTGCATCAAAAGTTCAGTTTACATTAATGAAAGAATTAAAGACTAAAGATGCCTTTACTCAAAAATATAAATATTCATACAAACAGGTGGTTGCTATGCTACCCGATTACCCATATGTAAATCAAATAGGCACAACAAATGATGACATTAAGGCAATGTTTGCTATTAATAATAAAAAGTATGATATAGCATTAAAGCATTTGGACGCTTCTATTTCAAGAGTTGAGAACGATATGTGGCCACGAACTTTAAAAGCAATGACGTATAATGTTCTTAAAAAGGAGGATAGTGCATTCGTTTATTCTAAAGAAGTTTTTGATGCAGTACCAAGTGTCGAATCTAATTTTTTTATTCTAAAGGGCATATATAAAAAACGTAAAGATACCGTAGCATTGTTCAATTTATATGATAGGCATTTTAAAGTTAGACCTCAAAATATTACAGCATGGCTACATATGTGTAATGATATAAGAAACTATTATAGAGACGATTCTTTAGCTTTAAGTAAAGTTAATTATGCCTTAGAAAGTTATCCATACGACAAAGAGCTTATAAGTTTTAAAAGTGAACTTGTTAAAATAATGTCTACAAAACCTAAGTATGATGCTATAGGAAGTAAGCTAGATAAGAGTGTTGTTGATGAAATGACAGAATACTTTAAAGCAGCTAATAATTATTTTAATCAAAAAGATTATGCTAAAGCAAGAATTCAATTTCTTAAAGTTTTAGAACTAGAACCAAATAACTTGCCTACGCACTTTAAATTAGGTTTATTAGAGAACCTAATAAAAAATTATAAAGATGCAATTCCTTACTTCACTAAAGTGATTAACGATAAGTATTTAAATAATGGGAGACCAGAATACAGTAGAGGAGTTTCTTACTTAAAGCTAAATGATAATAGTAATGCTAAAAAAGATTTTTTAATAAGTAGAAATAAGAAATGGCCAGCAGCTTTAAAGCTTAGTGATGCTTTTTTTAAATAGTGAATAGTGTATAAGAAATCGACGCTAATTAATTTCACTATTAAGATAATCTACATTAAATATTACATTTTACTTTCTAAATTTTTATAGGTTATAAAAAACATAAATGAACAATATTTTAATAAAAATTGCTTTTCTATTTCAAGAAAAGGAAGAGCTATTAATATTTAAAATAGTTATTATAACTTTAAGTGTAATAACGGCTTTACTTGTACTTTTTACCATTCTTCGTGGCTTGTTTCTTTTCTTTGAAATGGCCTTTGTTGAGTATTTTAAAAAGAAACAGTTTTTTACTCATTTTTATTTTAAAAGAAATAAGCTTTCTAAACCTTATAAATTAATACTTAAACAAGAATTTTCTTTTTACAATAAACTAGATCTTGTAGAAAAAAAGAATTTCGATCATCGTATTCAATACTTTATTAAAAACTGGGAGTTTGTTGGTAAAGAAATAGATGTAAATAATGTTATGAAAGTTAAGATTGCAGCTACTGCTACAAAATTAACTTTTGGTTTTAGAAATTACAAGATAGATGTCCTTGATAAAATAATTATATACCCTAACGCTTATTATTCTACAGTTAACAAGCAAATGCATAAAGGCGAATTTAATATGGCTTATAATGCGTTAATTTTCTCTTGGGAAGATTTTGAAGAAGGATACACTATAGAAAACGACAACTTAAATTTGGGAGTCCATGAGTGTATTCATGCCATACATGTTACATTTTTAAAATCCAGAAAATATAGTACAAGTGCAGCTATATTTTTAGATTCATTTCAAGAGCTTACTACGTATTTAGACGCAAATCTGGCATTAAAACAAAGGCTTATTTCCTCTGGGTATTTTAGGGATTACGCTTTCGAAAATCATTTTGAGTTTATCTCTGTTTTAGTCGAGAATTTTATAGAAACTCCCGTAGAGTTTCAATCTCATTTTCCAAAAATATACGAGAAAGTAAAGCAAATGCTCAATTTCAATTTTGCAGGCTATTAACTATTTGCTAAAGTTTTTAAATTCTTAATAGTAGCTGCTTGATCACTACTTTTAAAAACATGACTTCCAGCTACAAAAACATCAGCACCTGCCTCTACTAGTTTTTCTATGTTTTTATCTGTTACACCACCATCAATTTCAATTTTAGTGTCTAAACCTTGTTCAGTTATCATTTTGCGTAATTTCTTTACACGTTGATACGTAATATCTTCAAATTTCTGACCACCAAAACCAGGGTTAATAGACATTAATAAAACCATATAGCATTCTGGTAGAATATCTTCTAAAACAGAAACAGGAGTTGTTAAATTTAAAACAATACCAGCTTTACAGCCAGCATCTTTAATTTGTCTTAATGTTCTATGTAAATGTACTGTAGATTCATGGTGTACAGTAATAATATCTGCGCCAACCTTTGCAAATTCCTCAATATAACGTTCAGGCTTTTCTATCATTAAATGCACGTCTAAAGGTTTTGTAGCGTGTTTTTTAATAGCAGCAATAATTGGCATTCCGTAAGAAATGTTTGGAACAAAGTGTCCATCCATTACGTCAATATGAAACCAATCGGCATCACTATTGTTAACCATTTCTGTATCACGTTGTAAGTTGCCAAAATCGGCAGCAAGCATTGAAGGAGCAATTAGTTTATTAGCCATTATGTAAAATTTTAGTTGTGTTAAACAAAACTAATACTTTTATAGCTCAACACTAAATAGATTTGATATTATCTCCATAAAATATTTTTTTTCAGGTAAATCTTCAGATTCCATGTAGTTGTGGTATTCTTGAAGCCCAAATATGGTATCTAAATCTTCTACATGAGAATAGCCCGTTGTAAAATTATTAAATGTAAAATCACCTATTCTCTGGTTTACTAACTCTTTAATATCCTTATGTCTTTTATCTCCTTTTAATTTAGAAAATAAAGAGTCAATACATTGCTCATCTCCTTCAATTATTTGAAAATAATTAGTATTAGACTTAAACAATAGGCCTTTTATATTAAGGGAGTCGTTGTTTTTTTTACAATTATCAAACAGGGATTCTGTTTCAAGAATAGAAAGCTCCTTGTTTAAGGTGCTTCTATAGCAAATAGATTTTAACATAAAATAGTAGGATTTGGGTATTACCAAATTTGATAAAATTCACTTAAAGCGGACTATCTACACCCTTTATACTATGTTTAATCGATAAAGAGCAGGTATTAACGGTTAAAAGACCATTTTTGCTAAGTTTATTGATTTGTTGTATTAGGTAAGTTTATAAAAAGTGAAACCACGGTAATCAGCCGTGGTTTCTTTCATCAATCAAAAAACGAACAGTTATGAATAACTGTTTGTTACTGTAAAATTCCTTCCAAAATTTTGGGTTCAATAACTAAATCCCAAAAATTACTTTTTGAGATTTAGTTATTGTTTAGGAATTTAAAATTTATCCTAAGTAAGTTTTTAATATTTTACTTCTAGATGTATGTTTTAATCTTCTAATAGCTTTTTCTTTAATTTGTCTTACACGTTCACGTGTTAAGTCAAAAGTTTCGCCAATTTCTTCAAGAGTCATTGGGTGTTGGTTTCCTAAACCAAAGTACAATCTAATAACATCTGCTTCACGAGGCGTTAAAGTTTCAAGAGCACGTTCAATCTCAGTACGTAAAGACTCATGTAATAAGTTACGATCAGGATTTGGCGACTCGCCAGAATTTAATACATCGTATAAGTTAGAATCCTCACCTTCAACTAAAGGAGCATCCATACTTACGTGACGCCCAGAATTCTTCATAGATTCCTTAACGTCGTTAATAGTCATATCTAACTCTTTTGCAATTTCTTCAGCACTTGGAGGTCTCTCGTGTGCTTGCTCTAAAAAGGCAAAAGTTTTGTTTATTTTATTAATAGAACCAATCTTGTTTAACGGTAAACGTACAATACGAGACTGCTCTGCTAACGCTTGTAAAATAGATTGTCTAATCCACCATACAGCATAAGAGATAAATTTAAAACCACGCGTTTCATCAAAACGTTGTGCAGCTTTAATTAAACCTAAATTACCTTCGTTAATTAAATCTGGTAACGTTAAACCTTGGTTTTGGTATTGCTTAGCTACCGATACTACGAAACGTAAATTAGCTTTCGTCAATTTCTCAAGAGCTAACTGGTCGCCAGCCTTAATACGTTGTGCTAATTCTACTTCTTCGTCTGCGGTAATTAAGTCAACTTTTCCAATTTCTTGTAAGTATTTGTCTAATGATGCGGTCTCACGGTTGGTTACCTGCTTGGTAATTTTAAGTTGTCTCATGTATGTAAGTTGAAATTAATTCCTAGTAAATAGGAGTGAATAAATTGCTATCAATAGTTATACGCACAAAAGATACATTTTGTTACAAAAAACTTTAATTATTTTTTTTTGGCGTTCCCTTTTTAAGCCAAAAAAGCTTAAAAACGTCAGGCTGTACATTATATCTTTTTTTAAGAAAAATAAAAAAAGGATGCCATTCCCATCCTTAACGCGCTTACTCATATGGCTTACTCAAAATCTAAAACTTGAGTGGCTTCAATTAAATTATGTAATGCATTAATTTTAGCATAGATTTTATTAAAAAAAGTATTGCGTTCTTTTTCGCCAACAGTATTTAATAGCTTAGAATTCTGTAGCTGTTTGTTTAAAAAAGTTTCTGCTTCATTACAAGTATGTTTATCGCTAGTCTTATAACAAGAGAGTAATGTAAAAGGTGCATTAGCATTTGCGCATTTGGCGTGTTTACCAATACATTATTATTCATTAAGTGTAGTTCGTTGTAATAGAGTTTAAACTCTAAATTCGTATTTCATAGTTTAACAGCAATGGCTTTAATTAGTTTTTTTAATAAGTCGCAAAGCAGTAAAGCTGTTACAGTAGAAATCTGTCCTGCTTGGTAGTATAAATGAATCTGTTTTAAAGTACTATTTATAGAAGGTATATGCCAAATCTCTGTAGTTTATTTTCGTTTAATATTTACGATAATGCCGATGTTAATTTAGATAGAACAGTTCGTTATCAAGGTTCTGTAAATGATTCTAATACAATAAAGGATATTATATTATCACATCCTGATAATACATCAAACAGTAATTTGTTTTCTCTTTCAGAGCAATTACCAGAGAATTAATTTAATTTTAGAATAAATCAGGTAGATTATTTAATACAAAAAAGCCCATCAAATTTTGATGGGCTTTCAAATATATAAGCTAAAAAGAATTAATCTTCTTTTCTTGGAGCTCTAGGTTTTCTGTCATCACGACGGTTGTCTCTACCTCTGTTATCACGTCCACCAGAACGATTGTCATCTCTTGGTGGTCTTGCTACATAACCTTCAGGCTTTTCTAACAATGCTTTACGAGATACTTTTTCTTTACGAGTTCTTGGGTCAAGTCCAAAATACTTCACATTGAAAACGTCACCCATATTAACAACGTCTGTTACACTTTCTGTACGTTCCCATGCTAATTCACTTACGTGTAATAACACTTCGTTTCCTGGAGCATCCATATATTCAACAACAGCACCAAAATCTAACATTTTTATAACTTTGACTTCGTATGTTTCACCTACTTTCGGCTTAAATAAGATAGCATCTATTTTTGCCATAACAGCATCAATACCTGCGCTACCAACACCTAATATCTCTACAATACCTTCTTCAGTTACTGGATCTTCGTTAATAACGATAGTTGTCTCAGTCTCTTTTTGCATCTCTTGGATTACTTTTCCTCCAGGTCCAATTAAAGCACCAATAAATTCGTTTGGTACTCTACGTGTAACCATTGTAGGAGCGTGTTCCTTAACTTCTGCGTTAGGAGTATCAATAGTATCTGTTAATTTACCTAAGATATGTAAACGACCATCTCTAGCTTGTTTTAGTGCATTCACTAAAATCTCGTAGCTTAATCCTTTTACTTTAATATCCATTTGGCAAGCAGTAATACCTTCTGAAGTACCTGTTACTTTAAAATCCATATCTCCTAAGTGATCTTCATCACCTAAAATATCAGATAATACAGCGTACTTTCCAGATTCTGCATCAGAAATTAATCCCATTGCAATACCAGAAACTGGTCTTATCATTTGTACACCAGCATCCATTAATGCCATTGTTCCAGCACAAACTGTTGCCATAGAAGAAGAACCGTTAGATTCTAAAACTTCAGATACAACACGTACTGTGTAAGGGCAATCTTCAGGAATCATTCCTTTTAAACCACGTTGTGCTAAATTACCATGTCCAACTTCTCTACGAGACGTTCCACGAATTGGTCTAGCTTCACCTGTACAAAAAGGAGGGAAGTTATAATGTAAATAGAAATTCTCCTCACCTTCGTAAGATGGCATATCTATTTTGTTTGCATCTCTAGATGTTCCTAAAGTAACTGTTGCTAATGCTTGAGTTTCTCCACGAGTAAATATTGAAGAACCATGTGTTGATGGTAAGTAATCTACCTCACACCAGATTGGTCTAATTTCATCTGTCTTTCTACCATCTAAACGTAAACCTTCATCTAAGGTTAAATCTCTAATGGCAGCTTTTTCAGCTTTACGGTAATAATCAGAAATTAATCCGCCATAATCTGCTGTTTCTTCTTCAGAAAAAGACGCTTTAATATCTTCTTTTATTTCTTTAAATGCAGCAGTTCTTTCATGTTTAGAAGATCCAGCTTTTGCTATAGCATAAACTTTATCATAAGCCATGTCATGAATTTTCTTAGCTAAATCTGCTTCTTCTCTTTCTCCTTCGTATTCACGAACTGGTTTCTTTCCAAATGCTTCAGCTAATCTTAACTGGGCAGCACATTGTACTTTAATAGCTTCGTGTGCAAACTTAATAGCATCTGCCATTTCGTCTTCAGAAATTTCATCCATTTCACCTTCAACCATCATTACAGAATCAGCACTTGCTCCAATCATCATATCGATGTCAGACTCTGCTAATTGAGCTCTAGTTGGGTTGATAATAAATTCTCCATTTATACGTCCAACTCTTGCTTCAGAGATAGCACATTCAAAAGGAAAATCTGATAATTGAATAGCTGCTGATGCTGCTAATCCAGCCATTGCATCTGGCATAACGTTTTCGTCATGAGACATTAACTGTATCATTACTTGCGTTTCTGCTGTGTAATCTTTTGGAAATAATGGACGTAAAACTCTATCCACTAATCGCATTGTTAACACTTCTCCATCACTTGGTCTTGCTTCTCTTTTGAAGAAACCACCAGGATAACGACCTGCAGCTGCAAATTTCTCTCTGTAATCTACCGTTAATGGTAAAAAACCAAGATCTTTTTGTTCGTAATTGGAAACAACTGTACATAACATCATACATTTTCCCGATGTAACAACAACAGAACCGTGTGCCTGTTTTGCTAATTTTCCGGTTTCGATGGTAATTTCTCTTCCATCACCTAGGTCAATGACCTCTTTAAAAACTTTTGGAATCATAAATAAGTTTTAATTCTAATACCGATGATTAGTTTCTCAATCGGAATTTTGGTTAAACATTGGTAGTTGTGTTGTGTAGTAGTAGTGTCCAATGAAAAACTATAATTAGCTTCTTCAATTTTGGTGTTTATACTCTTCCAAATCGAGTTGTTAGATACTAAAAAACCACGCTGTTAGGCGTGGTCTATATATTGAGATTATTTTCTTAATCCTAATTCTTTTACTATAGCACGATATCTTAAGACATCTTTCTTAGTTAAGTAATCTAGTAAGCTTCTTCTTTTTCCTACTAACATTACTAACGAACGCTCTGTATTATAATCTTTACGATTACTTTTTAAGTGTTGTGTTAAGTGCTCAATTCTTTGTGTAAATATTGCAATCTGTCCTTCTGCAGAACCAGTGTCTTTTGCGTCTTTACCGTGTTTCTTAAAGAGTTTCTCTTTTTCTTCTTTTGTTAAATACATTCTAATATTATTGTAAATGATTGTTATGTAAACGAAAGCTTGTCTTTCGAGCCGCAAATATAATAAATAATAATTATTTTAAGTTGTATTTAAGTGAATAACATTTAAAAAAATATTTATGTTATTTAAAATAAGTAGGAGTTATTTCATACTCTTTAGAAGAGTATAAAACGATTTTTTATTAAATGAGGGATATATTATAGATTCAAATCTTTTATTCAATATGCCTAAAGCATAGTTATCATGGAATTGCTATTGTAGGATTGGATGGTAAATGGATATTGGTAAGCAAAAGTATATGTGATATGCTAGGATGCAATGAGGCTGAATTATTGGAAATGACCTTTCAAGAAATTATAATTAAAGAAGATTTAGCTCTTGATTTATATGAATTTAATAATCCTAAATATTTTATTTCCCAGTTACAAGATATTACGGATAGAATTAATGCAATTGAAGCTCAAAAAGTACTTGTAGAAATAATAAAAGAAAAAATGAGTTAACTTCTCTAATATTGTTACGCATAACTTAAGAACCCATTCAGGTGATTTAAAAACGTTGTTAACTTTTGTAGAAGAAGATATTGTTAATTTTAAGTCTTATGAAAATGTTCCAATGCTTTAAGAGGCATTGGATAACTTAGAAAAAACCGTTAACCATTTAAAAGAAATATCTAATGAGACTTGGTATGATAAGTCTAAGTTAAAAGCTATTAATCTTAATAGTTTTGTAAAAAGTGCACTACACAATGTTAGTGTTTTAGCTAAATACTACTTTTAACATTATAGAAAATAAAGTCGATGAATCTCTTTTAGTTATTGGTATCCTGCTTAATTTTCTAACAAATTGTAGAAAGTATAAATCTGATGAAAGACAGTACAAAATAACTCTAAGTGAAAAAGTTAAAAACGAGTTTGTATTATTAACTATTACAGATAGTGGCTTAGGTATAGATCTAGAATTATATGAAGATAGATTGTTTTCTTTATATGAAACATTCCATAACCATATTGATTCTAAGGGTCTAGGTTTGTTTATTACCAAAAATCAAATAGAATCTTTAGGTGGAAAAGTAACAGTTAAAAGTGTGCTTAATCAAGGCACTTCTTTTAATGTTTATTTAAAAGAGGCATAAAAAAACCTCACAAATTTTTTTAAGCTTGTGAGGTTTGTACTTTTTTAATAAATTCTAAGCTCTTAAAGGCTGATTCGTTATTAAATCGATATATAAATTAACTCTATTTTTTAAGTCTTTACGAAGTGTAATAAAATCTAGGAAGCCATGTTCTAATAAAAATTCAGATGTTTGGAATCCTTCTGGTAATTCTTTTCCTGTAGTATCTCTAACAATTCTAGGTCCTGCAAATCCAATTAATGCACCAGGTTCTGCAATATTTATATCTCCTAACATTGCAAAAGAAGCTGTAGTTCCTCCGGTAGTTGGGTCTGTAGAAAGCGAAATGTATGGTAAACCAGCATCTGCAAGTTGTGCTAATTTAACAGATGTTTTTGCTAATTGCATTAAAGACAAAGCTGCTTCCATCATTCTTGCGCCTCCAGATTTTGAAATAATCATGAAAGGTAATTTGTTTTTTAAAGCGTAATCTGCAGCACGAGCAATTTTTTCTCCTACAACAGAGCCCATAGAGCCACCAATAAACGCAAAATCCATAGCTGCAATAACTAAGTCTTTACCTTTAGATTTGCCAACAGCACATCGTACCGCATCTGTTAGTTTAGTTTTTTCTTGAGCCGCTTTTAAACGGTCTGGATATTTTTTGGTGTCCACAAATTTTAAAGGGTCTTTAGAAGACAAATCTTTGTCTAACTCTTTAAATTTGTTGTCGTCAAATAATATTTCGAAGTACTCTTTGCTTCCAATTCTTACGTGGTAGCCATCTTCTGGACTTACGTAGAAATTTTTTGCTAATTCTTCAGAATCTACAACTTTTCCAGTAGGAGACTTATACCATAATCCTTTTGGTATGTCTTTTTTGTCTTCAGTAGAAGTTTGTATTCCTTTATCTTTTCTTTTAAACCAAGCCATATTGATTTACTTTTTTTTAGTTTGTAATTCTAGAATAAACTAGAATAGTTGCTATTAGTTAGTTTTCGGGTTTTGTGATAACACAAGATGACAAAATTACTATTTTTATTGATACAACTCAACATTTGGTATCGCTATATCGTAGTACTTTGCTTTTTAAATGAAAAATCCCAATCTAACAGCGTTAAAATGGGATTTAAAATAATATTTTTATTAATTACAATGTATTCACATTGTTTAAGTCTTCGAAAGCTTTTTTAAGACGCTCTACAAATGTAATTTCTCCTGCTCTTAACCATTTTCTTGGATCGTAATGTTTTTTGTTTGGAGATTCTGGACCATCTGGTGAGCCAATTTGAGATTTAAGATATTCAGATTTTTCTCCCATATAATCGCGAACACCAGTCATAAATGCATATTGCATGTCTGTATCAATATTCATTTTAATAACACCATATCCAATTGCTTCTTGAATTTCTGCTTCTGTAGAACCAGATCCACCATGAAAAACAAAATCGATATGATTGTGCTCAACACCATATTTTTTAGAAATATATTCTTGAGAGTTCTTTAAAATTTTTGGTGTTAATTTTACGTTTCCGGGCTTATAAACACCATGAACGTTTCCAAAAGCTGCTGCAATTGTAAATTGATCGCTTACTTTGCTTAACTCTTCGTATGCATAAGCTACTTCTTCTGGTTGCGTGTATAGCTTAGACTCGTCTACATCACTATTGTCTACACCATCTTCTTCACCACCAGTGATTCCAAGTTCAATTTCTAAAGTCATTCCCATTTTGCTCATGCGCTCAAGGTATGTTTTACAGATTTCTATGTTTTCTTCAAGTGGCTCTTCACTTAAATCAATCATGTGAGAACTATAAAGAGACTTACCAGTTTCAGCAAAATGTTTTTCACTTGCGTCTAACAAACCGTCAATCCAAGGTAATAGTTTTTTTGCTGCATGATCTGTATGTAAAATTACAGGAACTCCATAAGCTTCTGCCATTAAATGTACATGTTTTGCTCCAGCAATAGAACCTGCAATTGCTGCTTTTTGGTTCTCGTTACTTAAACCTTTTCCTGCATTAAAAACGCCTCCTCCATTTGAAAACTGAATAATTACTGGAGCATTTAAAGCTGCTGCAGTTTCTAAAACACCATTAATTGTGTTTGAGCCAACAACATTAACTGCTGGTAAAGCAAAGCCTTTTTCTTTTGCTAATTTAAAAATCGCTTGTACTTCTTTCCCTGTAGCTACTCCTGGTTTTATGTTATGTGACATTTATCTAATGTTTTAGTTGAAAATTGAACATCAAAAGTAAACAAAATTTGAATATTTTTTATTAAAATCATCAATAAAATAGCGAAAACGATGTAGTATAACTCAAGAAATTAAAGTCTAAAAAGGATAGTTAATACCTATGTTGTAGGCTGCATTTGCGAAATTATAATCGTTAAACCAACGGTTATTATCTCCATAAGAAGGATCGTAAGTTTTAAAGCCAATATCTCCTCTTAAGATGAAGAAATTAAAATCGTATCTAAATCCAAATCCAGAACCAATGGCAATATCTTTAATAGAAGAAAGCGAATTAAAAGTTGCAGCATCGTCTTCAACATCGTCAAGTACATTCCAAATGTTTCCAGCGTCTATAAAAAATGCGCCATTTAAAGCTCCAAAAAGATTAAAACGATTTTCGGCACTTAAAGCAATTTTCATGTTTGCTTCGTTAAACTCGTTTACAGATTGTGTACTTCCAGGGCCTAAATTATAAGCAGACCAAGCACGATTGTCGTTTGCTCCACCACTAAAGAAACTTTTAGAAAATGGAATATTTGTAGAGTTTCCATAAGGAATTGCAATTCCAAAAAAGGCGCGCATTGCGATCACATTTTTATTACCAAAATCCCAATACTTAACATAGTCTAGTTCTGTTTTTACGTATTGTGAAAATGCAACGTTAAACAACTCGTATTTATCATTGTTGTTTTTTTGAAGACCTAAAATATTTGAAGTCGCTGAAAAAACATTTCCTGCAAGTTCTAATTTTAACCTGAAAATAGAGAAATCGTTGTCGAATAAATTATCGCGACTGTCTTTAGTAAAACTAAAATTTGTTGCGAGTATAAGGTTGTCTTCGGTTAGTCTTTCTTTCCTTTCTTTTATAGAATTTACAGTTTGAAAGTCGTCTGAACTAACATCATTAGTTCCAGCAATTACATTTGCTATAAATTGGCTGGCTTGTTCTGGAAGTCCTAAACGCTCATCAGTATTTATAAAACCAGAATTTATTGCTATATCATTTAAGGTGTTAAAAGCGCTTTCGTAAACATTAAAATAATTGTCAACATTTAAGTTTTTTACAAACTGAATATTAAACAAATCTAGTTTGTTAGTTACTTTATTGTTGGGAAACCATCTGTAGTTAAATGTTCCTGTAGCTGTTTGCTTATCTAAACCAACATTAGTTTGGCTTGTGGTCGCTAAACTAATTCGTGTTTCGGGAAACATAGAACTTGGGATTATTTTTGTTGTATTGATAGGGGAAAATAATCGCGGAATAGTTAATCTTAAATTGGCACCAATCTCATTAATATCGAAAAACTGATCGCGTTCATTAGATCCATCTTTAGAAGCGCCAATAGAGGCAATTCCAGAAAGCTCTAACGTTTCGGCTCCTTTAAAAACATTACGCATTAAAACACTTGGGTTTAAAGAAAAGCCAATAGTTTGTATGTTGCTTTGGGATGCTTCGGCTCTAAAATCTAAACCAAATTTCTTTAATGGTGTTAAATATACATTAGCAGTTAATGTGGTGTCTGCGTCGTTTACTATATAATCTATTTTTGGATATTTAAAAGTTTTTAGGTTACTAATTCTTCTTGATGTTAATGGTTTGTTTTTATCTCGAAAAAGAGTTTTTGGCTTAATAAAAATGGCATTGGTTAACATTTTAGGGCTGTAGCGTAGCTTTTCTTTGCTATAAATATTAAAACCATTATGAATTGTTGAATCTGTGAAAATTTTGTCTTTATTTTCGAAAGAATTATCAGTATAGATATTTACATCTTTTACCTTATATATTTTAAAAGGCTCGTACAATGTTGTGTCTTCCTGTCTAATTGGTTTCTCACTTATGTATAATTCTATATTTACCTTTTTCGTTTTACCTATACTATCCATTTTAAACAAAACATTGTCTTGAGAAAAATGATAAACTCCAGAATTTCTCAGTGTTTCTGTTATGCGATCTCGCTCTTCTATAAAATCATTAGTACGATATTGAGTATTAGGTTTTATTAGAGATTTACTTAATGTACTTTGGTATAACGAGTCTATAACTGGAGTTATAATATTTGTAGATAAAGAATCTACTATATAAGGTTTGCCAGTGGATATTTTATAAGTAACAGCTGCTCTTTGGTTGTCGTTTCTAGTCGTTTCAAAATCTGCTTTAACTTCAAACCAACCATTATTATAATAATAATTTTCTAGTCTTTTTATAGATTTTTCAGAAAGCGTATCGTTAACAACTACAGGAGCTTCACCTGTTTTTTTAAGCCAATTATTAAAATTGAGCTTGTTTTGTATGCGCTGGTCGAACTGTTTTTTAGAGAAAAATTTAATTTGTCTCGCAGTACGTTTTGGATTGTTTGCAATTCTAGCTTTTAAAATAGAATCTAAATTTGGTCGTGCCAAATTATGAATATAAAGCCTTGTTTTAATATTTGTATAAGGAATACTGTTGTTTGGTTTCTGGTATATAAGGTTAGTTATAGCTTCGCTTTCTTCATTTTTATCGTTTACCTTAATTGCAGTTTTAGTTAATAAATGTGCGTTTTCAGGTATACGTCTAACAGAGTTACAAGCGGTTAGAAAACCAAAAATTAAAATAATAAGTAGTATTTTTGAATCTTGTATTTTCAACTAAACGGTCTTTAAAAGGATTTGTTTCGACTCTAAACTTTTAATTTGAATCACTTAAGATTCAAAAATACATTTTTTAAATGCTATCAAAAAGCCAAATAAAATTAATAACGCGTCTCAAACAAAAAAAATACAGAATTGCTGACGGTTTTTTTGTTGCTGAAGGTATAAAAGTAATTAACGAACTTTTAGATTCTTCTTTAGGGTTACATCTTTTATTTACGACAGAGTCTTTCAAAAGTCATACCGAAAATGAAACATTAATTACAGAAACTGAATTAAAGAAAATTAGTTTTCTAACGACACCAAATAAAGCGTTGGCTGTTTTTAAAATACCAGTACAAAAAAATAGTGAATATCAAGGTTTAATAGTGGCTTTAGATAGCATTCGTGATCCTGGAAATTTGGGTACTATTATTAGATTATGCGATTGGTTTGGTATTAAAGAGTTGGTATGTAGTAAAGAAACGGTAGATTGTTATAACCCAAAAGTTGTGCAAGCCACAATGGGATCTATTACTAGAGTAAATATTAGTTATTTAGATTTAAATACTTTTTTAGCTGAAGCTGAAATGCCAATATTTGGTGCTTTTATGGATGGTAAAAATGTTTATAAAAGTGAATTGCCAAAAGCAGGTATTATAGTTTTAGGAAATGAAGCGAATGGAATTTCTGAAGCTATAGAAAAACAAGTAACAAGCCGAATTGCTATTCCGCGTTTTGGCGATTTACAAGCCACTGAAAGTTTAAATGTAGCGACAGCTACTGCTATTTTGTTAAGTGAGTTTAGAAGGAATTAATTTAAAAAGCACTTAAAGTTGGTTTACTCGAAGCGTCATTGCGAAAAGTGATGCAGGAACGATGTGGCAATCTCTTGAGTTATACACTGAATATAGATTACTAAAATCTACCTAAAAGTGAAATTAATAAAAATCCCACGCGTTTTCATAGAATTAATATTTCCTGTCCAAGGACTGTTAGGATCAACATCTTTTACCAGCTCATCGTTTAAAGCAAAAATACCACGAATAGATGGTGTGAATTTAAACCATTCTAAATAAAAATCGATACCAAAACCAATATCATAAAACTGTGTGCTTTTTGTGGTTCTAAATTCGCCACCACTATTATCTTCAGGGTTTTGTTCGTTACTCGATAAATTTAAAGACGTCGCAATACCTAAAGTAATAAATGGTTTAAAATTATTAATACGGTCTGTAGAAAGCCTCATTAATAAAGGGATATAGATGTAAGTAGACTTTACTTCACGTAGAAAATCTGATTTATTTAAATCATCTGCAGGAATACCTTCAAAAAAGTTTTCAGGATAATTTAATGTTCGTGCAGAAATAATTAAACCTGGTTCAAGTCTAAAATTAATATTATCGTTTACACGAATATCTCCAACCAAACCAACATTAAAACCAAAGGATTTTACTGTTTCTATATCACCTTTGTTGTCGTTATAATCTATTTTGTAATCTAAATTATTTGTACCAAAGTAATATCCCCAACTTAAGGATTGCTTATCCATGTTTTGGTTATTCTGTACTTTTTCTCTAGTAAATAGCTGTGCTGAGCACACAGTACTTGTTGTAATACATATAAATAGGGCAATTAGTTTCCTCATGTTACTGTTTTGATGCTGTATAAATTGTGGCCACTCCAAAAGTTTGTGGTAAATCTTTCACATTTATAAACCCAATATTACGTAAAATATTGTTTAGTGCTTCACCATAAGGAAAAATAGAGGCACTTTCACTTAAATATTTATAAGCAGTTTTGTCTTTAGAAAACAAACGTCCAACAGTTGGTAATATAATTTTAGAATGAAACATATAACCTTGTTTAAAAGGAAACTTTGTTGGAACAGAGGTTTCAAGAATAACAAAAGTACCGCCTGGTTTTAAAACACGTAAAATATCTTTTAATCCTTTTTCTAGTGTTTCAAAATTACGAACACCAAAGGCAACAGTAATAGCATCGAACGCATTATCTTCAAAAGGCATATTTTCACTGTCTCCAATAATCATTTTAATTTTATTGTCAAGATTTTTAGCCGTTATTTTAGTTTTTCCAACTTCAAGCATACCACTACTAATATCTAAACCAATAATTTTTGTGGCACTAGTTTCGGCAAGGTTAATAGCTAAATCTCCAGTTCCAGTAGCAATATCTAAAACACTTTCTGGTTTGGTAGCTTTCACTATTTCAACTACTTTTTTTCTCCATTTAATATCTATTCCAAAAGAGATTACACGATTTAAACCATCGTACTCTCCAGAAATGGTATCGAACATTTTTGTAACCTGCTCTTTTTTACCAAGACTACTGTCTTTATAGGGATTTACTTTTTTCAAAATAATTTTTTTTCAAAGATAATACATTGTATATGCTTTAAGAAACATGAAAACAATTAATTAATTACCTTTGCTATTCCTTTCATATAAAATAAAGAATGAAAATAATTATTGCTGGAGCTGGTGAAGTAGGATTTCATTTAGCAAAATTATTGTCCTACGAATCTCAGGAAATTACGTTAATAGATACTGATAGAGCGAGTCTCTCGTATGCAGACAATCATTTAGATATAAAAGTTTTAAAAGGAGATGCTACTTCTATTGCCATATTAAAAGAGGCAAGAGTAGAAGGTAGTGACCTTGTTATTGCAGTTACTGCATCTGAGACTACAAACATTACGGTTTGTGTTTTAGCCAAGCAATTGGGTTCTAAGCGTACTATTGCACGTATCTCTAATACCGAATTTATTACACATAAAGAGGAAGTTGGTTTTACGCGTTTAGGTATCGACGAACTTATTTCTCCCGAGGCACTTGCTGCGTCGGAAATTCAGTTACTGTTAAATCAGTCTGCTTTTAATGAAAGTTACGAGTTTGAAGGTGGAGCACTAACAATGGTAAGTTTAAACTTATCTAAAACAGCCTCTTTTGTCGGAAAATCTGTAAAAGAAGCAGCTCAATATTTTCCAGAAATTCACTTTGTGCCTATTGCAATTCAGCGTTTTGGAACTCAATACACTACTATTCCAAGAGGAGATACTCAATTTCAAGTAGGTGATACAGTTGTGTTTATTACTTGTGCAGGAGGAGGAGATGAATTATGTAAAATGACAGGTAAAGCCAATACAACTATTAAGGATGTTATGATTCTTGGAGGTAGTAAAATTGGTTATAAAACAGCTCGAGATTTAAGCTCAAAGCATTTTAATATTAAGTTAATAGAAAGTAATAGAGATGTTGCTTTTGATCTTGCAGATGAATTAGAAAAAATATTAGTTATTAATGGAGATGGAAGAAATGTTGAATTGTTAGAGGAAGAAAACATAAGCGATATGGATGCTTTTATTTCGGTTACTGGTAATTCTGAAACTAATATTATGTCTTGTCTCGTTGCTAAATCTAAAGGCGTAAAAAAGACAATTGCTTTAGTAGAGAACATGGATTATTTTGAGTTATCTCAGTCTATAGGTATCGATACTTTAGTAAATAAAAAACTACTTGCTGCAAACAATATATTTAGATACATACGTAAGGGTGAGGTTGTAGCTATGACTAAGCTTAACAACATGAATGCAGAGTTGTTAGAGTTTAGAGTTAAGAGCGATTCTAAAATATGTAATCAACAAATTAAATCTATTTCATTTCCACGTTCTGCTATTATTGGAGGTGTTATTAGAGATGGTAAAGGTTTAATTGCTTTAGGAGATTTTATTGTTGAAGAAGGCGATTATATAGTAGTTTGTTGTTTGCCGAAGTCTATAAAAGAAGTGGAGAAATTATTTTTATAATTTATTATGTACAAAAGGATAAAGCTTAACTATAAAATTATTTTTCATTTCTTCGGATTGCTGTTCCTTTTTAATGGAGGTTTCATGCTTTTGTCGACTTTGGTAAGTTTAATCTATAATGATGGCGTTACTTTAAAGCTGTTTTTGTCTGGAATAATTACTGTTGGAATTGGTGTTTCGGTTATGTTTTATACCAGGAACCATAAAAAAGTATTGAACAAACGAGAA
This sequence comes from Lacinutrix sp. Bg11-31, assembly GCF_002831665.1. Classification (NCBI taxonomy): domain Bacteria; kingdom Pseudomonadati; phylum Bacteroidota; class Flavobacteriia; order Flavobacteriales; family Flavobacteriaceae; genus Lacinutrix; species Lacinutrix sp. Bg11-31. The sequence continues at coordinate 2,162,671 of NZ_CP025118.1, read as the reverse complement.
GGTTATATTGTTGTGGCTTTCGGATGGATAGTAATGACTTTGTCAGGAGCGTTACCTTATGTTTTTACAGAAGCTATACCAAATTTTACAGATGCCTTTTTCGAAACAATGTCTGGCTATACAACCACAGGAGCTACTATTTTAAATGATATTGAAGTTGTGCCTGAAGGTATATTGTTTTGGAGAAGTTTAACGCATTGGATTGGAGGAATGGGTATTATTGTTCTTGCAGTAGCTATTTTGCCACTATTAGGAATTGGTGGTATGCAGCTTTTTGCAGCTGAAGCGCCTGGACCAAGTGCAGATAAATTACATCCAAGAATTACAGATACTGCTAAGCGTTTATGGTTAATATACTTTGGGTATACTGCTGCCGAAACAATACTGCTTAAAGTAGCTGGAATGTCTTTTTTTGATGCCATAAACCACTCGATGACTACATTGTCTACAGGTGGATTTTCTACAAAAAATGCAAGTGTTGCTTATTGGAATGATAAACCTTTAATACAATACATAATTATTGTATTTATGTTTTTGGCAGGTACAAACTTTGTATTAAGTTACTTTGCTTTTAAAGGAAAGATATCTAAAGTTTATAAAGACGAAGAGTTTAAACTCTATTTTAAGTTTATCGCTATTTTCACTCTTGTAGCAGCTGTTATTATTTATTTTAATGCAGATATGAGTATTTCTACAATAGAACACCCACAGGTTTGGGGAGCTGCAGAGAGTGCTTTTCGACATAGTTTATTCCAAGTATTAACAATAATTACAACCACAGGTTTTATTTCTGCGGATTATACACTTTGGACACCTTTTTTAACGATATTTTTCTTCGGAATGATGTTTCTTGGTGGCTCAGCCGGAAGTACATCAGGTGGAATAAAAGTTGTACGACATTTAATTACCATTAAAAATGGTTTTTATGAGTTTAAACGTGCTTTGCATCCTAACGCTATATTACCTGTGCGCTATAATAAAAGATCGGTTTCTGGAGATATTGTATTTAATATTCTTGGATTTTTTATATTGTATCTTTTGGCTTTTATTGCCGGAACATTAGGTTTCTCTATGATGGAAATAGATTTTGAATCTTCTATTGGGCTAGCAGCTTCAAGTCTAGGTAATGTTGGCCCTGCATTGGGCGATTTTGGTCCTGTTAATAACTATGATGCTTTACCTGCTGTTGGTAAATGGTGGTCTTCTTTTTTAATGCTTATTGGTAGATTAGAGCTGTTTACTGTGTTGATATTGTTGACACCATTTTTCTGGAGGAATAGGTAACTGCGTCTCTTTTTTTAGTTGTTTTGTATTGATAATTAAGTGATTGTCTGTAACATTTTTGATTGTGCTTCGTCGTAATTATATAACCACAATACATCAATCATTATGGAATCAATCACAATTACTTCAAATTTAGTTTCAAACTCAAATGTTCAAACGTCAAAAATTAACACCTATTTAGGGTTGTTAAATTCAGATTATAAAAATATTGTAAAAGCTAATTTTAAAAATTTTAAATCGTCTTCTATTTATAGTATAAAGCAACGTGTAAAGAGTAATCAATTTCAAACGTGTTGTTCTGTAGGAACTAGTTTAAAAGTCTTGATTTTCTTTATCGCAACTATTATTGCTTTTATATAAGCCTCTTTTTTTTCAAGTAAGTATTTAATATTTTTATTCAAAACTGTAACTTTTTTATAGAAAGTGTTACTTATAGTTAAAGCAGCTTTCCTTTTAGTAGATGTGTTTTATTTCTGCTAAAGCTAATAGGTATTTAGAATTTGCAAGTTCTTCATTAATATATCTATTCATTTAACTTATTGTTTAATGCCGAAATTTTCGGAATAATACTTAGAACTTATGGGAGGAGGAGGATCTATGGCAGCAGCAAATCAATCTTTAAATGCTAATAGAAAATTAGTAGGTAAACGTAAAGGGAGCCGATTTAGCTTTGTACATACTAGTAAAGAAAAAATAGAATATAATTTACCAAAATCTACACCTGAAAAATTAAAACGCATTCAGGTAAAATTCGCACATGAAAATAAACTAAGAAAACAAAAACGGTTAGTTTTAATAGGAGTATTTACTGTATTACTAATTAGCGTTTTTGTATATGTTATGTTATAAAAAAAAGCCTCTGAATAATTTCAGAGGCTTTAGTATTTTATAAATAATGTGGCTTTAAACTAAAGCTGCTTTAATTCTTTTTACAGCTTCTTTAATTTGATCTTGTGAAGCAGCATAACTAATTCTAATACAATCTGGATTTCCAAAAGCATCACCAGTTACGGTAGCAACAAGAGCTTCTTCTAGTAAATATAGAGAGAAATCTGTAGCATTGTTTATTGTTTTTCCACGTAACGTTTTTCCGAAGAAAAAAGAAACATCTGGAAATACATAAAAAGCACCTTCTGGAGTATTTGTTTTAAAACCTTCAATACCATCAAGCAGGCCTAAAACCATATCACGACGCACTTTAAACTCGTCAATCATATAATTGACAACACTTGGGTCTGCGTTTAAAGCGGTTATAACAGCGCGTTGTGCTATACAGTTTGTTCCGCTAGTTACTTGTCCTTGCATTTTGTTACAAGCACGAGCAATCCAATCTGGAGCACCAATAAATCCAACTCTCCAACCAGTCATAGCGAAAGCTTTAGACACACCGTTTACGGTAATGGTATTGTTAAACATACCATCTACTCCTGCCATACTTGCGTGTGGTTTTCCTGTGTAATTTATGTGTTCGTAAATTTCGTCTGAAACTACATAAATATTAGGATGTTTTACTAAAACTGAAGCTAAAGCTTCTAGTTCTTTTTTACTATATAAAGAACCACTTGGGTTACAAGGAGAACTAAACCATAGCATTTTTGTTTTTGGTGTAATGGCTGCTTCCAATTGTGAAGCAGTCATTTTAAAATCTGTATCGATAGATGTTTTTACTTCTACAGGAACTCCTTCTGCAACTTTAACAATATCACTGTAACTTACCCAATAAGGACAAGGTAATATTACCTCGTCTCCTTTGTTTAACATTACTTGCGCAACGTTGTATAAAGATTGTTTTGCTCCTGTGGAAACTACTACTTGCGGTAATGTATACGTTAAGTTGTTGTCGCGTTTAAACTTTGTAATTACAGCTTCTTTTAAATCTACATAGCCATCTACTGGAGAATAACCATTGTAGTTTTGATTAATAGCTTCAATAGCTGCATTTTTAATAAAATCGGGAGTGTTAAAGTCTGGTTCTCCCAAACTTAATCCTATAATATCTTTGCCTTCGGCTCTAAGTTCTCTTGCTTTTGCTGCCATCGCTAAAGTAGCAGACGTAGACATATTTGTTATTCTATCTGAAAGTTGATTCATTTATGAAATATTATTTTGAAATGCAAAATTGTTGTTAAGCCATATTAGGTTTCATACCTAATACTTTTAGCTGTTGGTAGTGTTCTCCTATAGCTTTCCACATAGTATTGTATTCGTTATATGGTAAGCTAAACTCATGAGCAGTATCTTTAACAATTTTTGCTATATTTTTGTAATGAACATGGCTAATATGTGCAAATAAGTGGTGTTCTACTTGTCTATTTAAGCCACCTGTGTAAAATTCTACTAACCAATTTTTAGGCGAAAAATTAGACGTAGTAAATAATTGATGGATTGCCCAAGTATTTTTCATGTTTCCAGCTTCATCAGGAATAGGCATATCTGTATTAGGCATTACATGTGCTAATTGAAAAACAACACTTAAGATGATTCCAGCAGTATAATGCATGATTAAAAACCCTATTAAAACTTGCCACCAAGCGTAGCCCATAGATAAAGGTAAAACCACCCAAATAGAGTAGTATAATATCTTACCAATAATTAATTTGGTCCATTGTGTAGCAGGTTTAGGGAATTCACCATAAGATAATTTTCTTTTTAAGTAAATATAAGTTTGTTTAAAATCGGTAGTAATAGCCCAATTTACAGTTAATAAACCATATAATAAAAAGGCATAATATTTTTGATATTGATGGATTTTTAACCATTTAGAATGTTTCGAAAAACGAATAATTCTTCCAGCATCAATGTCTTCATCATGACCTTGAATGTTGGTGTAAGTATGGTGTAAAACATTATGTTGTACCTTCCAGTTGTAATCGTTACCAGCTAAAATATGTATGCTGCTTCCCATTAATCTATTTACCCATTTTTTACTAGAAAAAGAGCCATGATTTGCATCGTGCATTACATTCATTCCTACTCCAGCCATTCCAACACCTATAATCATCATAGATATAATTTGTAGCCAAGCAGGTAAATCGACTGTTAATATAAGTGCTAAAGGACCAAGTAATAATGTAAACATTACTAGAGCTTTAATATATAATTTCCAGTTGCCTGTTTTTTTTATTTTATTTTCTTTAAAGTAATTGTTAACACGTTTATTTAGTGTCTTGAAAAACTTTGCAGAGTCTGTTCTTGAAAAAGTTATTGTTTGTTTTGCCATGTTGTTATTTTTTTTTCTATTTAAAACTGTATAATTCCAAGTGTTAAATATGATAACAAAGATAAATAATAATGACGTGTATCTTAATAAATTTTTCATAAAAGTGCACAATAATTTATCTACTTTTGTTGAAAATTTAAAAACTATGCAGCTACTTCTTAAGTATTTCCCTAACCTTACTGAAGATCAGATTGATAAATTCACAAAGCTTGAAGCTTTGTATCAAGATTGGAACTTAAAAATAAACGTAGTATCTAGAAAGGATATAGACGAGTTGTATTTGCGCCATGTATTGCATTCTCTTGCTATTGCTAAGGTTATAGATTTTAAAGTAGATACAAAAATTATGGACGTTGGTACAGGAGGAGGTTTTCCAGGAATTCCATTAGCTATATTATATCCAGAATGTAATTTCCATTTAGTAGATAGTATTGCAAAAAAATTAAAAGTCGTTAATGAAGTCGTTGAAGGTTTAGGTCTTGATAACGTAAAAACAACACATTCTAGAGTTGAAGAAATTAAAGATAGTTACGATTTTATAATAAGTAGAGCAGTAGCAGCAATGCCAACTTTTGTGCATTGGATTAAAGGAAAAGTTTCTAAGCATCAACGCAACGATCTTAAAAATGGAATATTATATCTTAAAGGAGGTGATTTATCTGAAGAACTCCAAGATTATAAAACTGCTAAGATTTACAATATTTCAGATTTCTATTCTGAAGATTTCTACGAAACAAAAAAAATTGTGCACTTACCAGTTAAATATAAAGTTTAATTAAAACAATTTTGTTCTCTGCAATATTTAGTATTACTAAATTGTTATCTAGCTGCATTTTACTTGTAGAAAGCTAAATAATCTTGTACTTTTGCATCCCGAAAAACGGATAATTTTTTAATATGAAAAATATTCGTTTTACAGAGTTTTAAAAATTAGGAAATAAAAAAATAGAGTATGAGTCCAGCAGGAAAATTAACGTTCGACGTTTTAATAGAAATACCAAAAGGAAGTAGAAATAAATATGAATACGATTTCGAGTTGAATAAAATTCGTTTCGATCGTATGTTGTTTTCATCTATGATGTATCCTGGAGATTACGGTTTTATTCCAGAAACTTTAGCATTAGATGGTGATCCATTAGATGTTTTAGTAATGGGAACTGAGCCTACATTTCCAAATTGTGTTATGGAAGTAAAGCCAATTGGTGTTTTCCACATGGCAGATGAAAAGGGACCAGACGAGAAAATAATTTGTGTACCAGTTACAGATCCTATTTGGAATAGTTGTAATGACCTAGAAGATTTAAATCCGCATAGAATAAAAGAAATTACACACTTTTTTCAAGTGTATAAGGACTTAGAAAAGAAGAAAGTAGATGTTGGTGGTTGGGGAGACGCAAAAGAAGCTTACGATATTTTAAATAAATGTATCGAACGTTATGAAAACAGCGAACATAAAACGAATGGCGATTTTAAAATTTAAAATTTGCTATTGAATATAAAAAAGACTTAACATTACTAATGTTAAGTCTTTTTTGTGTTTATATACTCTCTAAGTGATATTATTTCAAACTAGCTAAACTTGTTTTTAAAGTTTCAATTTTTGCCAAAGCATCTGCTTCTTTCTTCTTCTCACTAGCAATAACTTGTTCTGGAGCTCCTGCAACAAAACGCTCATTAGATAGTTTCTTCTGTGCTATTTTTAAAGAACCTTCTGTATATTCTAATTCTTTAGTTAACTTTATAATTTCAGCTTCTACATCTATATTGCCATCCATTGGTATAAAATACTCGTTAGATTTTACTCTAAAGGTTAAAGCACCTTCTACAGCTTCATTAACATAGTCTATACTTTCAAGATTTCCTAATTTAGATATTACTTCGTCGAAAGTAGTATCTGACTTTTCATTATTTATTACAGAAAAACCTATCGCATCTTTAAACGCAATATTCTTTTCTTTTCTAACGGTTCTAATTCCTGAAATTACTTCTGAAGCAAATTCAAATTGAGAAATCAATTTTTTATTTATAGGTCTTGCTTCTGGCCATTTTGCAATAATTAAAGCTTCTTCAGGAGTACGCTCTGCAATATATTGCCAGATATCCTCGGTTAAGAATGGCATAAAAGGATGCAATATTATCAAGTTCTCCTCAAATATCGACATTACTCTATTGTACGTTTTAGCATCTATAGGTTGTTGATAAGCTGGCTTAACTATTTCTAATAACCAACCACAAAAATCATCATAAATCAATTTGTAAATAGACATTAAAGCATCGCTTAAACGGTATTTACTAAAGTGATCTTCAATTTCTACTAAAGCGGTTTGAAACTTAGCTTCGTACCAATCTAAAGCAATTTCACTAGAGTTAGGCTGTGGTATTGTATCATTAACTTCCCATAAATTTGTTAAGTTAAAAGCATTCCAAACCTTGTTTCCAAAACCTTTTCCTTGTTGGCAAAGTGCCTCGTCGAACATTAAGTCGTTTCCAGCCGCACTACTAAATAGCATACCAACACGTACACCATCTGCACTATATTCTTCTATAAGCTTTAAAGCATCAGGAGAGTTTCCTAAAGATTTAGACATTTTACGTCTTTGCTTATCACGAACTAAACCTGTTAAGTATACGTTGTTAAAAGGTTTCTCGCCTTTATACTCGTAACCTGCAATTATCATACGTGCTACCCAAAAGAATAAAATATCTGGCCCTGTTACTAAATCGTTAGTAGGGTAATAATATTTAATTTCTTCGTTTTCTGGATTTCTAATACCATCGAAAACACTCATTGGCCATAACCAAGAAGAGAACCATGTATCTAAAGCATCTGTATCTTGTTTTAAGTCTTCAGTTTTTAAATCTGATTTACCAGTAACTTTTTGAGCTTTTTCTAATGCAGCTTCAATAGTTTCTGCAACTACAAAATCTTCTTTTCCATCTCCATAGAAATACGCAGGAATTTGTTGTCCCCAAAGTAATTGTCTCGAAATATTCCAATCGCGAATATTCTCTAACCAGTGACGGTATGTGTTTTCAAACTTTTTAGGAAATAATTTAATTTCAGCATCTTCACCTAAAACAGCTTCTATTGCTGGCTTAACTAATTCTTCCATTTTTAAGAACCACTGGTCGCTTAATCTTGGTTCGATAACTGCTTTTGTTCTTTCGGAAGTTCCTACTTTATTAATATGCGTTTCAGTTTTAACTAAAACACCTGTTTCTTCTAATAATTTAGCGACATTTTTTCTTGCTACAAAACGATCTTGACCTTGAAATTGAAGTCCGAAACTATTTAAAGAAGCATCATCATTAAAAATGTCAATAACTTCTAATTTATGCTTGTCTCCTAAAACTTTATCATTTTCATCGTGAGCAGGTGTTACTTTTAAACAACCTGTACCAAATTCTAAATCTACGTATTCGTCTTCTATAATAGGAATAACTCTTCCGCAGATAGGCACAATTGCTTTCTTTCCTTTTAAATGAGTAAAACGCTCATCTTCTGGATTGATACATATTGCCGAATCTCCAAAAATAGTTTCTGGTCTTGTAGTAGCAATGGTTAAAGTATCGTCGCTTCCTTCAATTTTATAATTAATATAGTATAGGTTTCCTTGACGCTCTTCGTGTATTACTTCTTCGTCAGATAATGTTGTCTTAGCTTCAGGATCCCAGTTTACCATACGGTAACCTCTATATATTAATCCTTTTTCGTGTAAATCGACAAAAACCTTAATTACAGCTTCAGACATATCGTCGTCCATTGTAAATTTTGTGCGTTCCCAATCGCAAGAACAACCTAATTTTTTAAGCTGATCTAAGATTACACCTCCATATTCTTCGGTCCATTCCCAAGCGTGTGCTAAAAACTCATCTCTTGTCAGGTCGTTTTTATCAATACCTTGTTCTTTTAAACGTGCAACAACTTTTGCTTCTGTAGCAATAGAAGCGTGATCTGTTCCTGGTACCCAACATGCATTTTTACCTTGTAAACGTGCACGACGAATTAACACATCTTGAATTGTGTTATTAAGCATATGTCCCATGTGCAGTACACCTGTGACGTTTGGTGGAGGAATTACAATGGTGTAAGGTTCTCTTTCGTCTGGTGTAGAATGAAAATAATTATGCTCTGTCCAGTAGCTGTACCACTTGTCTTCTACGTTCTTTGCATCATATTTAGATGGAATGCTCATACTTTGGAATAGTTTTTGAATATTGATTAGCAAAAATACTTATATTTCTGTTTCTGCGAAATATTAACTAGTATTAATGTATAGTTAAATATGTCGAATGTACTTGCAAGATTGTATTACATCTAATTATTTTTGCAGAAGGGTTAAAAAGTACTAAATTTACAAACCATTAAAAATCAAAATAAAATGAAAAATTTAATAACATTATTATTTGTCGGATTAATTACCTTTTCAATTAATGCTCAAGAAAAAGTAGCAAAAATTGAGTTTAAAGAAACAACAATAGATTACGGAACAATAGAAAAAGGCGCAGATGGCGTTAGAACTTTTGAGTTTACTAACACTGGAGATGCTCCATTAATTGTATCTAAAGTAAGTTCTAGTTGTGGATGTACAGTGCCTAAAAAGCCGAAAGATCCAATTATGCCAGGAATGACTGGGGAAATTGAAGTTAAATATGATACTAAACGTGTTATGCCAATAAGAAAAACAATTACTGTTTTATCTAATGCAGCTACACCAACAGTTTCGCTTAAAATTAAAGGAGAGGTTATCGACCCTTCTAAAACAAGCGTACTTACTAAAACAAAAGGAAAAAGTGTTATGGAGCAATAGCCCATTCTCTTAAATATTTTAAAAAAGCCAAAAACAATTGTTTTTGGCTTTTTTATTTTATTAGAGACTCTAGTATAAAAGTCGCCTTTATTTTTCTACCTAATCTTTCTACTTCCAAAGTGATTTTGTCACCTTCATTTCCGTAGAATTTATAAATTAATTGTTGTAAGCTATATTTTAAAGTGTCATTATTATTTATTTTTAAAATTACATCTCCTTTTTTAAGCCCTGCTTTAGCGGCTGGAGAATTATCTCTTACTGAAGAAATGGTGTAAGCCTTCTTTATTATATATTTTCTAGTGTTAGCAAAAACGGCTCTAACGTTAACACTATTGGTATTTATAACATTAGGACTGTCTCTGTCTGAAATTGCATTTTGTCCGTACTCAGTAACAAGTCTTATTCCTTCATTTTCAACTTCGATACCACTTTTATTATAACTAAAACGTTGGTTGAAATTTGAATTACGTTTTAATACCATTCGCGCTTTTCTATAATCCATAGTAATATTAAAGCGTTTTAAAATTTCACCTCCAACACTACCTCTTCTTCCTTTTATTTGTCTTAATATAGAAGTGTAAGACGAGTCTGGATAGGCCACCAAAGGCCTGTTTAATGTAAAAGACTTTAATTTAAAGGCATCAATTTTAGAACGCTTGCCATGAACACTTCCGCTTAAGCCATGACCTAAAAAGTCATCGAAATAATTGTTTTTACTTGTTAAGCCTAAACTATCATTTTCGAAAAGCCATAAAGCATCACTACTACCAGTATCTATTAATAGTTTTACAGGAATGTTTTTATTATTAATAGCAACCGAAGCATTAAAATATGGTTTGCTATTGTAAAATTCTAGATTAAAAGTCTCACATTTTTTACAAGCTTTGTATTTGTGTTTTTCAGGATTAGTTAATTTTATTTTCTTTTTTGTGTAGCTAATATCAACTACTAAATCTTTAAATAAATCGTATCCAATAATACCATGAATAGGCACGCCTAATTTAGGTGCGAAATTTATTGAAGAATCGAAAATAACATAGAAATCTTGATTGTTATTTACGGCATCACCTACTTTAAAAGTATTTCCAGAAGATTTTAAGGCAGCTATTTTTCCATTATTACCTAAACCTTTTAGGTAAATAGTTTCGGTATTTAAAATTTTTAAGGAGTCTGATGCTTTTAAAAAATTAAAGACAATAGGTTTACTAACACCAGAATCTAAAAGGAAAGAGAGTTTAACATCATTAACTTCAACAGGAATAATAATAACATTATTAAGTAACTTAAAATTAATTTTATCGACTCCTTTTTTGTTTTTTACAACATATTTTCCTTGTGTAAAACAGAATACAGGTATAAATAAGAGGAGAAAAAAGAAGCTGTTTTTAATTTTCATGGCAACTGAAGTTAAGAAAAATTTTAACATAGATTAGACTTTTTTTTTGCAACTTTGTTTTTAAAAATAAACTCTATGCCATCGATTTCTAAAAAAGGGCAATCAATGCCTCAGTCTCCAATAAGAAAACTTGTACCATTTGCCGAAAAAGCAACTAAACAAGGTAAAACCATATACCATTTAAATATTGGGCAACCAGATATTAAAACACCTCAAGTAGCCTTAGATGCTGTAAAAAATAACACTTTAGAGATTTTAGCCTACAGTAGGTCTGAAGGCTCTGAAACTTACAGGCAAAAAATAGCAAACTATTATGCTAAAAATGATATTCATGTAAAGCATGACGATATTATTGTAACCACAGGAGGAAGTGAAGCGCTTTTATTTGCCTTTGGAAGTATTATGGATGTGGATGATGAAGTTATTATTCCAGAGCCTTTTTACGCAAACTACAACGGGTTCTCAACAGCTTCTGGTGTAAAAGTAGTTCCAGTTATTTCTAAAATTGAAGATAATTTTGCATTACCTCCAATCGAAGAATTCGAAAAGTTAATTACACCTAAAACAAAAGCTATTTTAATTTGTAATCCAGGAAACCCAACAGGTTACTTGTATTCTAAAGAAGAAATTAAAAAGCTAGCAAATATTGTAAAAAAACACGATTTGTTTTTAATAGCAGACGAAGTTTATAGAGAGTTCGCTTACGATGGTGCAAAACACTATTCTATTTTACAAGAAGAAGGTTTAGACGATTTCGCAATAGTTATAGATTCTGTTTCTAAACGTTACAGTATGTGTGGCGCAAGAATTGGATGTTTAGTCTCTAAAAACAAACAAGTAATTCAAACGGCATTAAAGTTTGCTCAAGCAAGATTAAGTCCGCCAACATTAGCACAAATTGCAAGTGAAGCAGCCTTAGATACACCACAGAGTTATTTTGATGATGTTATTGAAGAGTATGTAGAAAGAAGAAATACATTAATTGCCGAATTAAATAAAATTGAAGGTGTTAAAGTGGGTAACCCAAAAGGTGCTTTTTATTGTATTGCAGAGCTACCTATTAAAAACAGTGATAAATTTGCACAATGGCTTTTAGAAGATTTTGATGTAGATGGAGAAACAATAATGGTTGCTCCAGCAGCAGGATTTTATTCTACTCCAGGTGTTGGTTTAAACCAAATTAGAATTGCTTATGTCCTTAATAAAGAGAGTTTAATAAAGTCTGTAAGCATTCTTAAAGAAGCTTTAAAAGTTTATAAAGACTAGTGCGCATTCAACACAACATATCTTTAAAAAACTATAATACTTTTGGTATTGATGTTAAAGCGCGATATTTTATTTCGGTAAGCACCTTACTTGAATTAACTTCTGTTTTGCAACTTGAAGACTATCCAAATAAATTAATGCTTGGTGGAGGAAGTAATATGCTTCTAACTAAAGATTTAGATGCGCTTGTAATCCATATTAATTTAAAAGGAGCTAAAATTATTAACGAGGATGCCAATCATGCATTTGTTAGGGCAAGTGCAGGAGAAAATTGGCACGAGTTTGTGCTTTGGTGTTTAGATAATAATTTTGGAGGCTTAGAAAACATGTCTTTAATTCCTGGTAATGTTGGCACCTCTCCAATACAAAATATTGGAGCTTATGGAGTTGAGTTAAAAGATAATTTTGAGTCTTGCGAAGCATTAAATCGCGATACGTTAGAAATGGAAGTTTTTAAAAATGAAGACTGCCATTTTGGGTATAGAAATTCAATTTTTAAAAATGAAGTAAAAGGTAAATACATAATTATAAGTGTTGTTTTTAAACTAACCAAACACACACATCAATTGCATACTAATTATGGAGCTATTACTTCACAATTAGAATATATGCAAATTGAAAATCCAACTATTCAAGATGTGTCTCACGCAGTTATAGCAATAAGGCAAAGTAAACTTCCAGATCCAAAGAAAATTGGAAATAGTGGGAGTTTCTTTAAAAATCCAGTGATCTCTATTGAGGCTTTCGAGCAATTAAAACAAAATTTTCCTAAAGCACCAAGTTATCCAATTTCAGACAGCGAAGTTAAAGTTCCAGCAGGTTGGCTTATTGAAACAGCAGGTTTTAAAGGGAAAACTTTTGGTAATTATGGTGTTCATAATTTACAAGCACTTGTTCTTGTAAATTATGGAGGAGCTAAAGGTCAAGATATTCTAGCGCTCTCAAAATTAATTCAAAAAACAATTTATCGTATCTTTAATATCTCGATTGAAGCCGAAGTAAATATCCTTTAAGCAATAAATTTCCAATCGTAAAGTTTAACTAACTAAAGACACCAATAGAGTTTGAGTACTTCAATTGAACAAGACATAATAGAATTATTAGAAAATGGTGACAAAAAAGCCATTTCGCTTCTGTATGAGCACTATTCTGGTGCGCTTTTAGGTGTTGTTAAAAAGGTGATTTCAGATGATGATATCGCTCAAGACGTCCTTCAAGAAAGTTTTATAAAAGTTTGGAAAAAAGGAAAGACTTACGATGCTTCTAAAGCAAAGCTATTTACATGGTTGTATCGTATTTTTTATAATTCTGCAATCGATAAAGTGCGCTCTCTAAATAATAAGATAAAGAAAGAAGTCCAAATAGAAGATTCCAACGTATATAAATTGACAACCAATAGTTTAAATCAAGACACTTTAGACATACAAAAGCACTTAAGTGGTTTAGAATTAAAATATCAGGTGGTTTTGAATGCGCTGTTTTTTGAAGGAATGACCCAGCAAGAAGCAAGTGAAGAACTAAATATTCCGTTAGGAACAATTAAATCTAGATTAAAAATAGGTTTACGAGAATTAAAAAAAATTTACAACCCTTAATTGTAAAAACTACAAAATGATGACTGTTGATAAAGACACATTTTTAAAATCTGATTTGCTAGAAAGATATCTAACAGGTCTAACTAATACTCAAGAAAACCTTGAGGTAGAAGGCTATATAGATAACTTCCCAGAAGTTAAAGAAGTCTACAATGTACTTCAAAATAAATTAGAGTTAGTAGCCTTTGCAAATGCAGAAGAAGCTCCAGTACATTTACTAGGTAGTATCTTAGAAACTTTAGACGAGAAACCAGTTGTTTCTTTAAATGAAAAGCCTAGAAAACCATGGTTTAATTTCGGTATTGCGGCTAGCGTTGCAGCATTAGTATTTGCTGGAAGTTCTTTGTTTTTTTATATTCAGAATCAAGATTTATTAAATGAAAATCAAGTAATTGTAGATGAATTATACGATTTAAGAAGCGACATAAACCAAAACAATTCTAAGCTTGATGCATTAGCTCAACAGTTTTCTCAACTAAATAATCCTGAAACCGAAAAGTATATTTTAAAAGGCAACCGTCGCGCTAAAAACCTAAAGACTGTAGCTTATATAAACCCTAAAGAAAAAACATCAATGATAGATGTTGTTTCTCTACCAATTTTACCAGATGGCCAAGAATATCAAATTTGGGCAGAGTTACAAGATAAACAAGTTAATTTGGGTATTCTAAGTGTTAAAGACAGGCGCTTACAACAGATACCATATACTAAAGATGCTCTAGGTTTAAGTATTACAATCGAGCAAAAAGGTATTAAACCAAATAACAATTCTACAGATACTCCTGTTGCAGAAATAGAGTTGAAATTAGAAGATTAGTATTTCTATATCATTAAGAATAAAAAGAGCCTCATAAATATTTAGGAGGCTCTTTTTTCTATAAAAATGTTATGTAATTTAATCGTTATTTGGAGCCATAAATTTATAAACAATACCTGCTAAAATAGCACCAACAATAGGAGCCACCCAAAACAACCATAACTGTCCCATTCTTCTGCTCCTGCAAATATTGCAACAGCTGTACTTCTTGCTGGATTAACAGATGTATTTGTAACAGGAATACTAATTAAATGTATTAGTGTTAACGCTAAACCAATAGCCATGCCTCCAAATCCTGGAGAAGCATTTTTATGAGTTGCACCAAGAATAACAATTAAAAACATAAAAGTCATTACAACTTTGGTTACTAATGCTCCAACTAATCCAAAGTTTACACCATAAACATTAGCATCGTAAAAATTAGTTGCAAAAGCACCAGGATTTGAATCAATACCAGTAAAATCTACCGAGCTACTTACAATTAAATATAAAACAACTGCGCCAACTGCGCCACCAATTACTTGAGCTACAATATATCCTGGTAAATCTTTACCATCAAATCTCCCACCCATAAATAAACCAATAGAGACTGCTGGATTAAAATGACCTCCCGAAATATGACCCAATGCATAAGCACCTGTAAGAACTGTAAGACCAAAGGTAAGAGATACTCCAATAAGGCCAATTCCAACATCTGCAACACCAACTGTTAGTACTGCGCTTCCACAGCCACCAAGCACTAGCCAAAAAGTTCCAATAAATTCTGATAATAGTTTTTTATAATGTTAATTTATTTAAAGTTTTGACAGTCAATTTTTTTTATATTACTTACTTGTAAAATAAAAGAAATGTGTGTTTTTTATAAAACACGTTTAAACACATAAATATCTGCTATAAAACCGAATCTACATCGTGCTATAAAATGATATAAAACTATTATCTTTGCATTATTATATTTTTAAATAAAAAATAACGTGAAACTTTTACTACTTACTTTAGCATTATTAGGAATTGCAGTTGCAGGAATCGCAATAAAAATTTGGGCAAAAAAAGACGGTAAATTTGCCGGAACTTGCGCTAGCCAGAATCCAATGTTAAATAAAGATGGAGACGCATGTGGCTTTTGCGGAAAAACTCCAGACCAATTCGAAAACTGCGACGATACTCAACACTCGTAATATTTTATGATGTTACTTGACGTTATATTCTACAGCTTTGTTGTTGTAGCATCTATTCAAGTAGTTTACTATGGTGTGCTTTTTGGTAGTTTCTCTTTTAAGGATTCAGAAAAGCGAAAAACAAAAAACAGTCCTATTTCTGTACTAATATGTGCTAAAAATGAAGCCAAAAACTTAAAGCGCTTTCTACCCTCTATTCTCAGTCAAAGCTATTCTAATTTTGAAATCGTTTTAATAAACGATGCTTCCATTGATAATACACTAGAAATC
The DNA here is from genome assembly GCF_002831665.1 of Lacinutrix sp. Bg11-31. Lineage (NCBI taxonomy): Bacteria > Pseudomonadati > Bacteroidota > Flavobacteriia > Flavobacteriales > Flavobacteriaceae > Lacinutrix > Lacinutrix sp. Bg11-31. The sequence goes on along the minus strand of NZ_CP025118.1, from coordinate 2,146,834 downwards.
ATGGAAGATTTTGCAGGAAAACATGACAAGATAAAAATTGTTAATGTAAAAAATATTGAAGCCTTTTGGGCAAATAAAAAGTACGCGCTCACATTAGGTATAAAAGCTGCAAAATACAACCATTTATTGTTTACAGATGCAGATTGTAAACCTGTTTCTAACCATTGGATTAGTGAAATGTCTTCTCATTTCAATAATAAAAGCACCATCGTTTTAGGTTATGGAGCTTACCATAAAATTAAGAATTCGTTTTTAAATAAGTTAATACGATACGAAACATTATTAACTGCTATTCAATATTTTTCGTTCGCAAATCTAGGCATCCCTTTTATGGGTGTTGGTCGTAATTTAGCGTACAATAGAGAAGAATTTTTTAAAACTAATGGCTTTATAAGCCATATTGATGTTCGTTCTGGTGACGACGATTTATTTATTAACGAAGCTGCCAATTCTAAAAACACATCAATTTGTTACACAAAGGAAAGTTTTACAACATCTAATCCTGAAACAAATATTAATCAGTGGTTTAGGCAAAAGCGTCGCCATGTTTCTACTGCCAATAGGTATCAGTTTAAGCACAAAGCACTATTAGCTTTGTTTTATATCTCACAAGTTTTGTTTTGGGTGCTTTCAATTCTATTGTTAAGCATTCAATTTTATTGGCAATTTGTTATAGGCTTAGTTCTATTTAGATTAGTAATTCAGTATTTATCTGTAGGCTCTTCAGCAAAAAAATTAAACGAAATGGATCTTATTTATTTACTTCCTTTTCTCGAACTGTTTTTAATTGGCTTCCAATTAACTATATTTATCGCAAATCTTATATCAAAACCTAAGCATTGGAAATAAAAGAAGCTATCACAAAAGCAAAACAGAACAACCAAAAAGCATTCAATTTTTTACTTGATGAATATTGGGATTACGTTTATGGGTTTCAGTTAAAGCGTGTCACAAACGAGCATGATGCTGAAGACATAACCATACAAACCTTCTCAAAAGCTTTTGATAAAATCGATAAGTTTGATGAGAAATATGCTTTTAAAACATGGCTGATTACCATTTCTAAAAATATTCAAATTGATTTACAACGAAGAGAAAAAAGCTCTATCTATTCTAAAATTATAGATCATGAAGACGATAAAGTCTATCGCGTTATGGACGACTCGCCTTCACCAGAGGACAAGTTAATTACAGAGCAAAATCTTGCAAAGTTACTTCGCGATATAAAAAAGCTAAAACCACATTATCAAGAGGTGATTAATCTTCGTTATTTTCAAGAATTAAGCTACACAGAAATTAGTAAAGAACTTAATGAACCAATGAATAATGTTAAAGTTAAGCTGCTTAGAGCTAAAAAATTATTGACAGAAATTATTAAAAGATAGTGCTTTTACTTAAAAAACCTGGTCTAGGCTTGTTTTTTCAGGAGCAGCTGGAGCATTATAATTAGTATTTACGAAGCATTTTAGGTGTTGTTTCTCTTATTGGGTTTAGTGTGTGGTATCTTATAATTTTATAGAATACTTTGTATCTTTGTAGTTCGAAAGAAAAACTTATGAGCACAGAAACTCCTTCAACTATAGCACCAAAAGAAAGACAGCCAAAACCAAAATGGTTACGTGTAAAATTACCCACGGGAAAAAAATATACTGAACTTCGTGGTTTAGTAGATAAGTATAAATTAAATACTATTTGTGCTTCTGGTAGTTGCCCAAATATGGGAGAATGTTGGGGAGAAGGTACAGCAACCTTCATGATTTTAGGTAATGTTTGCACACGTTCTTGCGGTTTTTGTGGTGTAAAAACCGGTAGACCAGAAACGGTAGACTGGGATGAGCCAGAAAAAGTATCGCGCTCAATTAAGATCATGAAAATTAAACATGCAGTATTGACTAGTGTTGATAGAGACGATTTAAAAGACATGGGAAGCATTATGTGGGCAGAAACCGTAAAAGCGGTTCGTAGAATGAATCCTGAAACCACACTAGAAACTCTAATTCCAGATTTTCAAGGTATAGAGAAACACATAGATAGAATTATTGAAGTAGCTCCAGAAGTAGTATCACACAATATCGAAACTGTAAAACGTTTAACACGAGAAGTTAGAATTCAAGCTAAATACGAACGTAGTTTAGGTGTTTTAAAATATTTAAAACAGCAAGGACAACGTAGAACAAAATCTGGTATTATGTTAGGTTTAGGCGAAACACGTGAAGAAGTGATTGAGACCTTACACGATTTACGTGCTAACGATGTAGATGTTGTTACCATTGGTCAATATCTTCAGCCAAGTAAAAAACATTTACCTGTAAAAGAATTTATTACTCCAGATCAATTTAAAGAGTACGAAGAAATTGGACTAAGCTTAGGTTTCCGTCATGTAGAAAGTAGTGCATTAGTGCGCTCATCTTACAAGGCTCAAAAGCACATAAATTAAATGATTACGGTTGCAATAAATGGTTTTGGTCGCATAGGACGTCGCGTTTTTAGGCTGCTACAACACAACAAAAGCATAAAAGTTGTTGCTATTAATGATTTAGCAGACGCTAGAACTTTAAGTCACTTGCTAAAATACGATAGTATTCACGGTGTTAATAAAGATGAAATTTCCTATACTGAAAATAGTATTTTAGTCAATAAAAATGAAGTTGCCCTTATAAACGAAAAGCATCCTAAAAACATAAATTGGAAACCTTTTAATCCAGACTTTGTTATTGAAGCTACAGGGAAATTTAAAGCGACTAAAGATTTAGAATTTCATTTAAAAAATGGTGCTAAACGCGTTATTTTAAGTGTTCCACCAATTGATGATGATATAAAAACAATTGTTTTAGGAACCAACGAGGACATTTTAGATGGAACCGAAACAATAATTTCTAACGCCTCATGTACTACAAATAATGCAGCACCAATGATTGCTATTATTAACGAACTTTGCGGTATTAATCAAGCATATATTACAACTATTCACTCCTACACCACAGATCAAAGTTTACACGATCAACCACATAGAGATTTACGTCGTGCACGAGCAGCAGGACAATCCATAGTGCCAACAACAACAGGAGCAGCAAAAGCTTTAACCAAAATTTTTCCAGAATTGGCAAACGTTATTGGTGGTTGTGGTATTCGAGTTCCTGTTGCTAATGGTTCACTAACCGATATTACTTTTAATGTAAAAAAAACAGCTTCAATAGAAACTATAAACGCGGCTTTTAAAAAAGCTTCTGAAGGCAAATACAAAGGTGTTTTAGAATATACTGAAGATCCAATTGTATCTATTGATATTGTTGGAAATTCGCATTCTTGTATTTTCGACTCTCAAATGACTTCGGTTATAGGAAATATGGTTAAAATTATTGGGTGGTACGATAATGAAACAGGTTACTCTAGCCGTATTATTGACTTGATTGTCAATTTATCGAAAAAAAAACCACCTATGTCGGTTAAATAATTATATTTGTTTTTGAAAAATTATGCAATAATGTCACAATTTCGCAATATACTTTATATAATATTTTTGTTTTTTGGAGTACTTGCAAACGCGCAAGAGCTTACATCAAAGGAACTTGATGCGCTTCAAGCAAAAGTAAATGTAGATCTTTCTTTTGCTCAAGAAAGCATTGAAAATTCTCATTATTTTCAAGCTAAAGGCAATTTGGAAAACGCTTTAGAAAACGTTAAAACTCTTAATGATAAAAAGAGTTTAGGATTAGTGTATTCTAAACTAGGGAAAATTCAATATCTACTAGAAGAGTATAATCAAGCGACTGCCACGCTTATTAAAGCAATGGAGTTACAGCGTTTAGCAAAAGATAATATTAATATTGCAGAGACCTATAAAACGCTTGGAGATGTTTATATGATAACAGCTAAGCACGAAAAAGCTTTGGATTATTATAAATCTGCTGAAACACTATTTAACCAAGAAGACCTACAGCAATACGAAACAGAAGCTATTTTAAAAAAAGGACAAGCCTATTTAGCTTTAGAAGATTTTAAAAATGCCGAAAACACCTTTAATAATGCTATTTCATTATCTCGACGCTTAAAATTAAATAAATTATTAAGTAGTAGTTTAATACATTTAGGTGAAGCACAAGCAAAAAACGGAAGCTTAGGTTTGGCTCTAAAAAATGCCAACGAAGGTTTCACTATTGCAAAGGAAAATAAAATGTTTGATGTTCTAAGTACAGGATATTTAACATTAAGTATGTTACATGAAGCAGATGGAGGCTACAAACTTGCAAATAAATATTTGAAATCGCATTTAAAATTATCCGACTCATTAATTAATGCAAAAAGAGTTTTGGTTTCTCCAGAAAGGAGAAGCGAATTTATAGTTGCAAATGGAATCGAGTATCAGAAAGATAGCAAGGTAGATTTAAAAGAAGAGGCTGGTACAAGTACATTTACTCAATTAATTACAATTTTAAGTATTGCACTTATTACTATCCTTTCTCTACTGACTTTATCGTTGTACAAAAACAATAATATTAGACTAAAATCTAACAACGTTTTACATAAAAAAAATAGCGAATTAATAGTTAGTAAAGAGAAAGCTGAATTAGCCTCTAAAACAAAAGCCAACTTTTTATCTACAGTAACCCACGAATTACGGACACCTCTATATGCTGTTACAGGATTAACAAATATGCTTTTAGACGAAGATCCAAAACCTGAGCAAATACAACACTTAAAGTCATTAAAATTTTCTGGAGATTACCTTTTAACTTTTATTAACGACATCCTTCAAATTAATAAAATTGAAGCCAATAAAGTTGAAGTTGAAAACGAAGTTTTTAATTTAAAAAAGAAAATAGCCAATGTTATTTCTGCCTTAAATAATTCTGCCGTTGGAAACAATATTAAAATGCATTTCGAGTTTGATGACAGTTTACCTAATAATTACAATGCAGATCAACTTAAAATTTCTCAAATATTAATTAACCTTATTGGTAACTCTATTAAATTTACTAAAGATGGAGATATTTGGGTTCGTGCTGTGAAAATTAACGAAAACAAAGGACTCTATAATGTTCGTTTTGAAGTTCAGGATAATGGTATTGGAATTAGTAAAGAAAAGCAAGAGCACATGTTCGAGAGTTTTTCTCAAGGCTCAATTCAAATAAACAGAAAATATGGAGGAACTGGTTTAGGGCTTTCTATTGTAAAAGGCTTAATAGACATATTAAAAGGTAAAATATATCTTAAAAGTGAGCTTGGGCAAGGTTCTTCTTTTTTCTTCGAATTACCTCTTGAATTTGCAGAAGAAGCTATAGAAAAAGAACAAATAAGTTACTTTAAAGGCATAAGTGATGTGGAGCTAAGCGATATTAAGATTCTTGTGGTTGAAGATAATAAAATTAACCAAATGATTACCAAGAAGATCTTAAACAAAATGAAGCTTAATTGTGAGGTTGTAGAAAATGGAGAAGATGCAGTAGAAAAAGTAAAAGCCAACAAATATGATGTTGTGTTAATGGATATTCATATGCCAGGAATTAGTGGTATCGAAGCTACTAAAATCATTAGAGCCTTTAATGAAAATCTAACTATTTTTGCACTTACAGCTGTAACTATCGAAGATAAAATGGTGGAATTTGAAGAGGCTGGTTTTACAGATATTATTAGTAAACCGTTTAAACAAGAAGATTTCGAAAAGAAACTGTTTGATGCTTTAATACTTAAAGAAAACGCTTAATCTTCAATTTTAGTTTTTACTAATTCATTGAAAATGTTTTGATTATCTATTACTATTTCTATTGGTAAATAATAGAGTTTACTACTTAAATTATCCTCTGTAATTAATCTTACGTAATCTTTTTCAGTAGTAATAATTAAATCGTTTTTAGATAATGTTTCAATCTCTTTTTTAGAAAAATCGTGATGATCGCTATATTCTAAATGATTAAAACTTAATCCTTCATTTCTTAAAAAATCAACCAAAGGCTTTGCAGTAGCAATTCCGGTAACAAGCGTAAAATCTTTTAAATCTTTTAAAGCAATAGTGTTATTTAATCCAATAACTTCATTAGCATAAGTAATGCTGCTAAAAAAAACACTTTGATGTGTTTTAGGCTTCAATTTAGACTCAATATTATTTTTTTCTTCTTTAGATAAATCACTTGGACATTTGGTAACTACAATAATTTGCGCACGTTTTGCACCTTGTCTTGGCTCACGTAAATTACCTGTTGGTAAAACAATATCCTTGTAGTATAAATTAGAATAAGTAGTCAATAAAATATTAAGTTTTGCTTTTACTTTTCTATGCTGAAAAGCATCATCCAAAACAATTAAATTGGGCTGTTTATTAAGGCCTCTAAGATTATAAATACCGTTTTGTCTGTCTTCATCTACCGAAACCTGAATGCATTCTTTAAATTTAGTATAAAACTGAAAAGGTTCATCCCCTAATGTTTTAGCCGAAGATTCTTGGGAAGCTAACATGAAACCTTTGGTTTTTCTGCCATAACCTCTGCTTAAAGTAGCCAAGCTATAGTGGTCTTTTAATAACCGTATTAAAGACTCTACCATTGGAGTCTTTCCTGTACCTCCAGCGCTTAAATTTCCAACGCAAATAACTGGGAAATCGTAAGATTTGGAAGTCTTTATACCTAAATCGTATAACTTATTACGTAACCAAGTAATAACGTAGTAAAAGGGAACAATAGGGAATAATAAGACTCTAATAAATTTCATTAATAAGGTTTAAGCTTAACGAAAGTAAAAATTTTATATTTGTTAAACTGAAATTCAATTAACCAATTCCTGAAAATATATGATAATTCAAGATGTTATTAATCATTTAGAAGATTTTGCACCTTTGGCTTATGCCGAAGATTTCGATAATGTAGGCTTGCTTGTAGGAGATAAAAACACTAAACTTATCGGAGTTTTAGTAACCTTAGACACTCTCGAAGCTGTTATAGATGAGGCTATCGAGAATAATTGCAACCTTATTGTAAGTTTTCATCCTATAATTTTCAAAGGCTTAAAAAAGCTTACAGGTAAAACGTATGTAGAGCGCACTGTACAAAAAGCGATAAAAAACGACATTGCTATTTATGCCATTCATACAGCATTAGACAATCATATAAATGGTGTAAACGACATGATTTGTGACCAACTAGGACTTTTAAATCGAAAAATATTAATTCCAAAAGCTGAAACTATAAAAAAACTAACCACTTATGTTCCAAAAGTTGAAGCTGAAAACTTAAGACAAGCCGTTTTTAATATTGGAGCAGGAAATATTGGTAATTATAGCAACTGTAGTTTTAATATTGAAGGCGTAGGTACTTATAAAGGCAACCAAAACTCTAATCCAACAAAAGGAAATAAAGGAAAGACTCATTATGAAGAGGAAACCCAGATTAGTGTCACCTTTACCAAACATTTAGAAACAAAAGTTCTAGACACATTATTTAAAAATCATTCTTACGAAGAAGTAGCTTACGAAATTACAACCTTAGAGAATAAAAATCAGAATATTGGAATGGGAATGGTTGGGAATTTAACAAAACCAATGTCCGAAACTGATTTTTTCACCTTTTTAAAAGATAAAATGAAAACAGGAAGTATTCGTCATTCAGAATTTAGAAATAAACCCATTCAAAGTGTTGCAGTCTTAGGTGGCTCTGGTAGTTTTGCAATTGAAGCAGCAAAGTCACTAAAGGCCGATGTTTATGTTACTTCCGATCTAAAATATCACGACTTCTTTTCTGCAGAAAATACTATTGTTTTAGCAGACATTGGGCATTATGAAAGTGAGCAATACACAAAAAACGGTTTAGTAGCGCATCTTACAAAAAAAATTAGTAATTTTGCAATCGTTTTATCGACGACAAACACCAATCCTGTTAAGTATTTTTAAAATATGGCAAAGAGTAAAGAAATAAGTGTAGAACAACGTTTAAGAGCTTTATACGATTTACAACTAATCGATTCTAGAATCGACGAAATAAGAAATGTTCGTGGAGAACTACCTCTTGAAGTTAGCGATTTAGAAGATGAAGTTACTGGGTTAAAAACAAGATTAGCTAAACTTGAAGACAATTTAGCATCTACAGATTCTCAAATTAGTGATAAAAAGAACCTAATTGAGGAAGCTAAAACTTTAATAAAAAAGTATAGCGAGCAACAAAAAAATGTTAGAAATAACAGAGAATTTAACTCGATAACTAAAGAAGTAGAGTATCAAGAACTAGAAATTGAGCTTGCTGAAAAACACATTAGAGAGTTTAAGGCGCAAATTGATCAGAAAAAAGAAGTTGTTGACAAAACTAAAGCACATGCAAAGGAACGTGAAACACACCTTAAGCATAAGAAAAGTGAGTTAGACGCTATTTTATCTGAAACTGAAAAAGAAGAAGAAGCGCTAATTAAAAAATCTGAAGATTACAAAAAGAAAATTGAAGAGCGTTTAGTAAAAGCGTATCATCGTATTCGTACTAATGTAAAGAACGGTTTAGCTGTTGTGCCAATAGAAAGAGGTGCAGCTGGTGGTTCTTACTTTACTATTCCGCCACAAGTACAAATGGAAATCGCTGCTCGTAAAAAAATTATTACAGATGAGCATTCTGGACGTATTTTGGTTGACGAAGTTTTAGCTGATGAACAAAAAGCAAAAATGGAGAAAATGTTTAAAAAACTATAATCCCATCTTAAATTATATTAAAAAGCCTTCATGAAAATGAAGGCTTTTTTTGCTTTATATCCAATTGAGTAACGCCATTATTTAACAAAATTTTAAATAACTCTCTGTAATACCTATGAGGTTTTTTCGACTAATTTTAGAACATTTTTATTAAAATAGCTTATGAAAAAGATAATACTGTTAGTTATAATAAGTTTAGTGTTTAGTTGTGAAAACACTGCTCAAAACAAAGAAAGCAAAACAAATAAGCAATCTG